>CALVQR010000007.1 GCA_944358265.1 uncultured Bacilli bacterium
ATATCCTTTTTTCTTTGTTAATAAACTCATGACACTCTGGTCATTCCGGTGTTCTCTTAAATCTTCATAGTTTTCATTATTACACGCTTCAAATGTGTTCTTAAAATTTACTTTAAGTGCATCATCAAACACTCTACATATCGCATCAACAACCAATTTTTGATTTTTCTTTAAATCATTTACTTCAACTACCCCTGCGTTTATATAGTCATTTATTAATATTAAAACATTATTCTTTACTGTTTTAAATCTTAGAGCTTTGTACATTTTAGGAAATAAAAATTTATATACTTCAGGTCTTTCAAACAAATTACTAATTGGAATAAAAGTTTTATCTTTATAATTTTTTAAAATTAAATCTACGTATAAATCAAGTGCTGATTTATTATTTGTTGTAGTAAGCAAATAAACTATTTTACTTTTAAATCCTTCATCAACTTTTGAATATAATTTTTTTATTTCAGCAGAGTATTCATCATAATAATTTTTTATACATAATTCAAGTAAAAATGAATTTACTCCACCACTATCATCATTTAATCCAAAATCTTTAGTCAAATTATTAATTATAAATAAACCCATTTTATTAGTTATCTTCATTTTAGATATTTTTTTATATGCTTTTAACTTTGATTCAAAATCTTTTTTTTCAATTATTTCTAATAAATATGCAAGTCTATTTAATCTGATTTCTTCAATTACCTCTCTCATAAAATTCTCCTATCTATAAAAGTACTACATTACTACATATTATATCAAATTATATAAAAAAAAAGAAGAAAAATTCTTATAAAAGCAATAAAAATTAAATATATTTATTATTTAAAAAATTTTTACTTTACATTTTATTTATTTAAATAATAACTATTATTAATGCCTACTACATTTTATTTATATTAGAATAATATATCTATAGGATGGTGATATATTTGATGAATTTTTTTCAAAATCTTTTACTAAATACTAAAAGATTAATATGTTTTATGCTTACAGTAACATTTTTTATAATTTTAACTTATCAAATTATTATATTATTGTTTATTACTACACCACTTAATGCAGTACTTTTACTTATAGTATTTTTAATTTTATGTACCTGTGGTTTCTTCTTTTTTAGATGTTAATAAACTTTCAGTTTTATATATTTTATCTAAAAATTTTCTAACCTTTTTTACCATTTCATATTCACTATAACTAATATCTATTTTTTCTGGTATTGATATAAGTATACTTAATAATTTTTTCTCTTCTTCTAAAAGAGGAAAAATTCTTTCGTATTCTTCAAGTAATATAGAAAAATCAAAATCCAATGCATATTTATTATAAAAGTTTATAAAATCATAAATTGGTAAATCAATTTTACTTAGATCCCAACTGATTAGATAAATATTTTTATTTTTTATTAAATTATCTAGTTTTAAATTATTGTGAAGAGTAACTACTCTTTTTCTTTTTTTATCTTTTATAAGTTCATACCAAGCATCTAGTTCATTCCTGCAAAAATATATACAAGAAAATATTTTAGATATGTTTCTTGCTATCAAATATTCTGATGGACTCATATAAATTCTTGATTCAATTATATTAATTATATCTAAATAATAATTATTTATATAATCTATCTTTTTTTTAGTTTCTTCATATATATTTTTAAATTCATCATAATCAATTTCTTTATAATATGTTGTTTTACTATGAAGAAGTGCAATTAAACGAATTATATCAAAAGCTCTTTGACTATCATCATATGGAATATCTTCTAAATATTCAAACATAATACTATTTTTATCTTGTGAAATTATCTTAGGAAAATAATCAAAATTTCTTGATGATAAATACTTATATATATTGTTATTACCCTTATTTTCTTTTAAAACAAATTGACCTAAAGGAGTATCTACTATAGTTGCTTTTCCTTTTATAGTATACTTATCTACCTTTAGGCCTTGTTTATCAAGTAAATTTTTAAACTCTCTCATTAATATATGGAATTATTATTTTATTTCCAAGGGTAATTTGTTCTATATTATTATACTCTTTTATTTCTTCAGCTGAAACTCCATATTTATTTGCAATTAAATCAATATTATCATTTTCTCTAACTATATGAACATAATAACTTACATACTTTTCATCTTTATCACTAAAATTATTAAATATCGATTTTACTGTTTCTTTAATATCTTCATCTTGTTTATCTACTTTATCTATTTTTTCATTTGTCTGTTTAAACAAATCTTTTTCATCTTCAAGCATAATATCCTCCTTCTTATAATTAAATATATTTCTATTTTCATCTTCCACTGTTTCATCTTTATTATCTATTTCTTCATTATTTTCTAATTGCTTTCTTGAATCTATTATTAAATCAGGTTTAATTTCTTCAGATATTTCTTTTTCTTCTTCACCATCATCGATTTCAATTAATTCCGCCCCTTCAATTAAAACATCTATCTCAACTCTCAATATTTCCTCATTTATTATTTCAAATTTAAAATCATCTATATCTATTTTTATTCTATTCATATCATATTTAGTATCAAGTGTTATATCAAATGGAAGACCATGTATAAATGGCTCTGTATTTATAGATGAATCATTCATTTTATAATCTCCACTTACTATAAATTCACCAGAAACTATATTATTATCTTCAATAGATAAGTTATGTTCAAGTGATATACTAGTTATTTCATATATTTTAGTGTTAAATTTTATATCTTTTATAAATGGTATTATTTTTTTCATATCAATCCCTCATTTCTAATTAATAATATTAAAAAAAGTTCTAAAATAGAACTCTTATTTGAATAAATAATTAAATATTTGACTATAGTTTTCTACATATACAATTTCCATATTTTCTTTAACTACATCAGGTATATCATTTTCATCAATTTCATTTTCTTTTGGAACAAATATTTTTTTAATTTTAGAATTAAATGCAGCGATTGATTTTTCTTTTAATCCTCCAATTGCAAGTACTTTACCATTTAATGTTATTTCTCCAGTCATTGCAATATTGTTATCTATTTTTTTATTAAGCAATGAACTAAGTATTGATGTAACTAAAGTTACTCCGGCGCTTGGTCCATCTTTTGGAATTGCAATATTAATACCATTTATATGAATATCATTTTCATTTAATTTATTTATGTCTATACCAAATTCTTCATAATTAGATTTTATAAATCCAAGTGCTACTTTAACACTTTCTTTCATTACATCTCCTAAAGAACCAGTCATTATTATATTACCCTTCCCTTTATAATATGTAGTTTCAATAGGAAGTATTTCTCCACCATATGTTGTATATGCAAGTCCATTTACAATACCAGGTAAATTTAACTTAATACTTTCTAAATGTTCATATTTTCTTTTACCAAGATATTCTTCTAATACTTCAATTGTAATTACTTTTTTTGTTTTTTTACCAGTACTTATCATTTCTTTTGCAACTTTTCTCATTATTTTTGATAGTACTCTTTCAAGTTCACGAACTCCTGCTTCTTTTGTATAACCTTCAATTATATATTTAAGAGTGCTTTCATCTATTAGTATATTTGATTTAGTAAGTCCATGTTCTTTTAGTAATTTATCATACATATAATTTTTAGAAATATCTAATTTTTCAAATATTGTATAAGATGACAAATTAATAATTTCAAGTCTATCTCTAAGTGCATATGGTATATCATTTATATTATTTGCAGTTAATATAAACATTACATTAGATAAATCAAATGCTTCTTCAATGTAATTATCATAAAACATTGAATTTTGTTCTGGATCTAGTACTTCAAGTAATGCACTTGCAGGATCACCTTTTATATCTTTAGTCATCTTATCTATTTCATCTATTAAAAATACTGGATTAGATACTTTTGCTTTTATAATGCCATTTATAATTCTACCTGGAGCCGATCCTAAATAAGTTCTTCTATGTCCTACTATTTCAGCTTCATCATTAACTCCTCCGACTGATATCTTTACAAACCTTCTATTTAGTGCTTTCGCAATTGAAATAGCAAACGATGTTTTGCCTACACCAGGAGGACCAACTAAACATATAATTGGACTTTTTATTGAATTTGTTAATTGCTTTACAGATATATATTCAAGAATTCTAGATTTAACTTTATCAAGTCCAAAGTGAGTATCATTTAAACTTTTTTCTATTTTATCTATATTTTTTACATCTTTAGTATAAACTTCAAATGGAAGTGAAAGAACTGTATCAATATAACTTTTTATAGTAGTTACTTCAGGACTAGTTGGAGTTAATAGTTCATATTTTCTGATTTCTTTATATAATTTTTCTTTAATTTCTTCTGAACATTTTAAATTTTCTACTGATTTTCTTAATTCACTTATTTCTTCATCTTTGGATACATCCTCACCTAATTCTTTTTTTATTGCATTAATTTTTTCTCTTAATATAAAATCCTTTTGTGACTTATCTAAACTAATTCTAACTTCTTCATCTATATTTCTTTCAATCAAACTAATATTTTTTTCTTCAGCAATTAATTTTAATACTTTTTTTGCCCTTTTAATTGGACTACTTTCTGAAATAAAAATATTTTTATTATCATAACTTAATGGAAGTATATTGCATACTATATCTGTTAATTTATCTAATGATTCTTCCTCGTTAAGTTTAATTATTATATTATTTGATATATTAGGCATTAATCTTACATAAGATGCGAATTCTTTTTTTAAAGATCTAAGATATGCTTCTTTTTCTTCATATGATTCAGAAGGCGTTTCAATAGGACCAATTATTGCATCTAAAACATCATCTTCTTCTCTTATATATTCATATACTATTGCTCTATTAATTCCCGTTACACTAATTCTAATATGGTTATTAGGTAAATCAAAATTACTTGTTATTTTCCCAATAATTCCAACTTTTGGTAAATCATTAATTTCTATTTTTTCATCAAAAATACAATATGGTGAAATTAAAAGTATATAACCATTATTATTGACTATTGAATTTGTTATATTTCTTTTATCTATATCATTTGAAATTTCTAATTTTATTTCACCATGAGGAAGTAAAATAATGTTTTTTAAAACAATTACTGGCAATTTTGTTTTCAACATGTTTTACCTCCTCATCAAGTCAATTAATAAACATTGTTTATTATAGTTTATTTAGAAAAAAAGTCAATAAAAAAAGTATAGTTTATATACTTTTTTTATTTTTTAATTATATCTAATACCTTTTGCATTTCAATGTCATATTTAAGTGCATCAACACCACCAATTTCTTTAAGTAAATCTTCTTTAGACATTTGATATTTTTTAGCAAGGTCTTCTGCTTCTTTATCAATTTCTTCATCAGTAACTTCTATTTTTTCTAGTTTAACTATTTCTTCAAGCATTAATCTATATTTTACTCTTTTTTCTGCTTCAGGTTTCATTTGTTCTTTTAATTGTTCTTCATTGGAATTTGTAAATTGATAGAACATATCAAGTGTGATTCCCTGCATTTTTAAATTTTCTTCATATTGATGAATCATTCTATGAACCTCTTCATCTATTAATTCTGTAGGCAATTCTACTTCAGTATTTTTAGCTACTTCTTCAAGTAATTCATCTACATATTTATTTTCAAGTTCATAATCTTTTTTTACTTCTAAATCAGCTTTTATTAAATCTTTTAATTCTTCTTCAGTTTCAACATTATCATAACCTAAATCCTTAAAGAATTCTTCATCCATTTCAGGTAATTGTTTAGTTTTTACTTCATTAACTTTAATTCTAAATGTAACAGGTGCTCCTTTTAAATCTTCAGAAGCATAATCTTCTGGGAAAGTAACATTAATATCTTTTTCGTCACCAGATTTTAATCCTATAATTTGTTCTTCAAATCCAGGTATAAAAGTATTACTTCCTATTTCAAGAGGATAGTTTTCTCCTTTTCCTCCTTCAAATGCTACTCCATCTTTAAATCCTTCAAAATCAATAACTGCTGTATCTCCTTCTTCTACTTTACCATCTTTAACTACAATATCAGCATATTGATTTCTTAAATGTTCAATTTGATCTTTTATTTCATCCTCAGTTACTTTAACTTCACCTTTTTTAACTTTTAATCCTGTATATTTTTTTACTTTAACCTCGGGTTTTGTAATAATTTTAAAAGTTAATGTTAATGAGTCCTTACTAATTTCTTTAATATCAATAATAGGTTGAACAATTGGTTCAAGTTTACTATCATTTAAAGCTTTAGAATAAGCGTCTGGTAACACTTCATTTATAGCTTGTTCATATAATGATTCTACCCCAAATTTCTTCTCAAATATATTTCTTGGTACTTTACCTTTTCTAAAGCCATCTACTTTAACATTTTTTACATTTTTTTCAAATGATTTTTCAAGTGCCTTACCCCAATCTTCTTTATCTATTTTTACTTCTATTTCATGTACATTTTTCATAAAACTTCCTCCTTAAAAATCTATTATATTATATAATAAATTGAATTTTATATCAAGAAAAAAAGCAATTTAAATTGCTTAAATGTAAAATAAAGAACTAGTTGTATCATTTATTCCTAGTTTTAATTTCTTAAACATATTATTTTCATGTTCTTTACATTCCTGATTTTTTAGCGTAAAGCCTTCACACTTTAATATATCATTATATATAATAGAATCATCTTTTAAATTTAATTTTTGACTTTTAACTTTGGATATTAATATATTAACAATTTTATCATTATTATCTTTTATTTTTAAATATGTATTAAATCCTAAATTAGTTTCTTCATACGAATATCCTTTTATATTTTTTATCGGTATATATATTTTATTTAAATTATTTATTATATTTTTCTTTTCTTCTATTAGTATATCATCTTCATTAGATATATTAAATAATTTTTTGTATGATACAAAATTATATTTAATAAAATCTACCTTTATTCCAGATTTTATTATTAAAAGAAATTGAAATCCTCCCCTTTTACTTGGATAATAAGTAATTCCAATTAATTTATTTTCTTCTAATAATTTGTTATATAATAAACTATCTAATAATTTTGGTTTCATATTCTAACTCCTTTATTCTATGATTATATAATACTGAAATAATAATAAAATAAATGTCGATATATATGATTTTTTAAATTTGTGTAAAAAAAGATCACATATGTGACCTTTAAATATTACTTTATTGAAACTATTTCAACTTCATAATTTCCATTAGGACTCTCGACAGATACTATATCTCCAACTTTTTTACCTAAAATAACTCTAGCAATTGGAGATTCATTTGAGATTTTATTTTCAAATGGATCCGCTTCAGTACTACCAACTATTTTATATTCTTCAGTTTCATCATCATCTACATATTTTATCTCAACAGTTGATCCAACAGATACTTCATCTGATTTTCCTTCTTTTATTATTGTTGAATTTTCTATTAAATACTCAAGTTCTCTTATTCTAGCTTCTACTATAGCTTGCTTATCTCTTGCAGCATGATATTCAGCATTTTCAGATAAATCTCCAAGAGCTCTTGCTTCTTTTATTGCATTTATAACTTCAGGTCTAACGTTTGTAGTTAAATCCTCTAATTCTTTTTTTAGGTCTTCTAATCCTTCTTTAGTTATGAAGTTTTCTTGTTTTACTGTCATTACTAACCTCTCCTTTAAACTTTCTTCTTTAGAAAGCATGCAAAAATGATACTACATTTTATTCTTTTTGTCAACCTAAAAATTTAACACGTATTAAATCGTTTTTTGATACCTCTTTTTCACAAGGAATTCTTAATATTTCTTTAGGATGTCTTGCGCAATCTAACAATTCATTATTTTCATCTTTAATATATGATACTTTTATATTAAATGATTCCTTTCTTGGCCCAAAAATGTTAATTATATCTCCCACTTTAAAGAAATTTCTTTGTTCTAAAATAATTTCTTTAGTATTTTTATCGTAATCTAAGATAACTCCTAAAAAATCTTGGTTAGTATTTTCTTCTCTTCCAATATAATATTGCTCATCTACCCCAGGAAATTTATCAAAATATTGATCTGTTGTCTGTCTATTTGCACATCTATATAGTTCTATTTCATCATTTTTATTATATTTATAATTTTCTTTTTCTTCTAAATATCTATCAATTACTCTCCTATATACACTTACTAAAGTAGCAATATAATATATAGATTTCATTCTACCTTCTATTTTAAATGATTTAACTCCCATATCTATAAGTTCTGGGATAAATTTAAGTAATGATAAATCTTTAGGTGCGATTGAAAAATCAATATTTTTATTTAATTTAGTTTTATATTCATCAAATATATCAAATGCCCATCTACAAATTTGAGCACATCCTCCTCTATTTGAATCTCTATTTGTCATATAATTCGAAAGCATACATCTTCCACTATAACATGTACACATTGCACCATGAATAAATACTTCTGTATCAATATTAGTTTCTTCTATTATATTCTTTATAGATTCTCTAGAAGATTCTCTTGCAAGTACTACTCTTTTTACCCCTTCTTTTTGATAAAATTTAACAGCTTCTTTATTTAAAGTACATGCTTGTGTACTTAAATGAAATTCTAAATTAATGTTTTCTTCTTTTAATAAATCTATTATAAATAAATCTGATGCAATTATTGCATCTACTTTTATCCTTTCAAGTTCTTTTAAGTATTCTATTAAACCATCAAAATCTTCTTCATGAAAAATTATATTAACTGTAACATATACTTTAGCATTATGTTCATGAGCAAATTTTACTCCTTCTTTAATTTCCTCTATAGTAAAATTAGTTGCGTTTGCTCGTAAACTAAATTTCTTACCTCCAATATATACTGCATCTGCACCATACATTATAGCCCACTTTAATTTTTCTAAATCTCCTGCAGGAGCAAGTAATTCTACCTTATTCATTATTCTTCACCTTAAATATAGTTTTTTTATTCAAAAAACCATTATATGTATTATTATAACAATTTGAATCTACAACCATCTTTAATTTCTGAGCAAAATCTTCATCATTTGGGCTATTTCTAAGAGCTACAAATGCTTCAATTACATTGTAAAATGAACTTTCAGGTACTAAATAATCATCAAGTATTATTGTAGTATCAATATTTTCATTTATTAATCTTTTATATTCGAGTAATCCATTTAATATCTTCCCTGAAAAAAAATTGGTGTTATCTGATTCAACTATTATATAATCATCTTTACTTTTTTTATCTTTAAAATAATATTTTCTTTTTGGATTTTTATCAATTTTTGCATATTCAAAATAATTTGATACTAATTTTCTTGAAGACGTTGCCATTTTTGAATATCCAAATAATTTTATAAACCCTTTACAATTAGTATTTTTTACTATACTTATATATTCATCTATAGTTAGTTCAAAACTACAAAGAAATCCTTCTATTCCTCTTTTCTGTAAAAAATTAATTGTTTTAGAATTAGTAACTAATGTGTTATCCCATATAAGATTAATATCTAAATTATCTTCATTAACTATATTTAATACTGCCATATCAGTAAATAAAACTGCATTAACATGTAGTTTACTTATTTTATGAAGTAAAATCCTTAAACTTTCTATTTTATCATTAAAACAAACCTTATTTAATGTTATATAAAGTTTTTTATTTTTCTCTTTTAAAATTTCACATATTCTTTTTAAATTTTTTTCTTTTACTAAATAATTAAAGTTTTCACTAAAGCCATCTATCCCCATTATAAATCCATCTATTTCGTTTTCCATAAAGAATTTAAAATTTTCTATTTCTGGAAAAGGAATAATTATATTATTCATCTAAAACTCCTTTTTTGTATGTTATGGCTAGTCCATCTCCTACTTTATAAAATTTAGTATCATATTCTTCATTTGATTTTAAAAAATCTATATATTTTCTTATTTTAGTTACTAATTGTCTTAAATTTTTATTTTTTATTTCATCTATATTTTCTACATAACCATGGAAATCAATATTATCACTTACTATAAAACCATCTTCAACAAGATTATCTTTATATTTATTAAAAAAGTTAATATATTGCCCTTTTGCAGCATCTATAAATATTAAATCATATTTATCTTTTAGATCTATATTTAATGCATCACCTAATATAAGAGTAATTCTTTTTTCTAATTTACATTTCTTTATATTTTTGATTGCCTCAATATATTTTTCTTGATCTCTTTCAATAGAAACAATATTTATATTCTCACTTACCAAAGCCATATTAATCGCAGAATATCCTATCGCAGTACCTATTTCAAGTATCTTTTTTATATTGTTTTTTTCAATAAATTTGCAAAGAAAACTTAGTCCTTTTTTTTGCATAATAGGGATATTTTTCTCATCAGCATATTTTTCCATTTCTTTTATTTCATCGGTATACATTTTATACTTCCTTTCTAATTTTCTTTAGTTAAATATGATAATATTGCTTCTATCATCTTCCATTCTTCTTCAGTACTTATATTTTCAAGTACTCTTTCATCTTCATTATAAATATAAGACGATGCATATATTTTTTTAGAACCATCTTTACATTTAGTATTGTCAGTATAAATTATATAATTTTTATTTTTTGTTTCTAAATCGCATAATATATCACACTTTACCTTTTTCCCTTTTTCATTTATATAACAAAATGTATTATCAGATAAACTATTATTCATTATTTCTCATCCTTATCATTCTCAAATTTTCTTGAATCAAGAAAATTTTGTAAAATTATAACTGCAGCGATTGTATCAACATTTTTCTTTCTTTTTCTTCTTGAAATATCACTTTTAATAAGTATATTATTAGCTTCTACACTAGATAATCTTTCATCTTGAAGGTATACATTCATTCTAAGTTCATCTTCAATAAATTTTTTAAAATTTAAACTTCTTTGTGCCGCAGGTCCTATTGTATTATTCATATTTTTTGGATATCCAAGTACAATATTTGTAATATCGTATTTTAAAAGTATAGGTGTTAATTTATTTAATGCATCCACATAATTTTCACTTTCAAAATTTAAAGTACCATATTTAGATGCTATTTTCCCGGATTTATCACTTAAGGCAACACCTAATGTTTTTGAGCCTAAATCAAGTCCAATAAATCTCATTTATTTAAATAATTTCTAAGTAACACTTCTACTATTTGCGTTCTTTCAAACTTAGAAATTTTTTTTCTTGATTCATTATATGAAGAAATATATCCGGGATCACCACTTATTAAATATCCTACTATTTGGTTTATACCATTATATCCTTTTTCTTCAAGTGCTTCATATACTTCTTTAATTGTTTGTTCAACTAATACATCATCTATTTCATTTATATCAAATAAATATGTAGTATTTGACTCCATGTAAATCACCTCATTTAATTAATACACCTATAGTATAGCATATATTTTTTGAAAAATAAATAGCAACTAGTTAATGCAATTGTTAAAAACTATATAAAAAAATTAATCAAAAATGATTAATTTTAATATTCATACCAAAGACCACTTGCTTTTAATTCATTTATTGTTTGGTTATGTCCAGAATCCGTTTCATTAAAATATACTTTCATATTTTTGTCAGCAACAAAATATAAATAATTATTTGGAGTATAATTTAATACAGCTTCAATGGACATTTTACTTGGATTACATATAGGCCCAACAGGAAGTTTTCCTGCGTTTACACTACTTCTTGTATTATATGGATTATCACTATTCAATTCAGATTTATATAAATCTCTTTCTCCAAGTTCTATTTTAAATGCATAATAAGTAGTCACATCACTTCCCAAACTCATACCATTTTTTAATCTATTTATAAATACTCCAGCGATATTTTTTCTATCTTCTAATGTCACTCCTTCACTTTCTATCATAGATGCAAGAGTTATTATTTCATGAATAGAATAATTGCTATTATTAATCGCTTCTTTATATTCAGTTAATATGTTCCCAGTTTGATCAAGCATTTTTTTAAATATATCTTTGACAGATGCATCTACTTCGAAATTATATGTATCAGGAGCTAAATATCCTTCTAGTGGATAGTATATATTTTCATTTAATATAACATCCTCTAAAAACCAATACTCATCTATAAGAGATCTAATATATTCTTTGTCAGATAGTAAATTAAATACATCTTCATAAGAATTAGTAGTTTTTTGATCTATTATATTTGCGACTATTCGCATTGTTTTTCCTTCTGTAAATGTTATTGTTGTTTCTTTATTTTTAATATTACTTCCTTTTTGTAAAATATTTGTAATTTCTTTTAAATCCATATTTTTATTAAGCACGTAATCTCCAGCTTTCATATTTTGTATTTTATTTATTTTTACGTACACTAAAAAGAAATATTCATTTCTAATTAAATCTTCATCTTTTAATTTGGTTGCAATTGTTCTAACTGTACTGCCTTCTTCTATATTTAAAGTTACATCAGACGAATTTTTACTTACTGGTGTTGTATTTATAAAGCAAAATATACCCATACTTATGAAAATTATTATTATAATTATAGGAATTATAAATATAAATCTATTTTTTATTTTTTTATTTCTATTATTATTCCTTTTATTTCTTTTTTTTATCATTTTTTACTCCTTTTTATTCAAGTATTGCTTTTATTCTTCTAACACCTGATGAAGATGCTTCTTCTTTTACTATTTTAAAATGTCCAAGTTCGTTTGTATTTTTTACATGTGGTCCTCCACACAATTCTTTTGATACATCCCCAATTTTATAGACCATAACCATATCTGGATACTTTTCAATAAACATACATTCAGCACCTGATTTAATCGCATCTTCTTTACTCATTTCAATTTTTGTTACATCAAGTCCTTCTTTAATCCATTTATTAACTAAATCTTCAACATTCTTTTTTTCTTCATCAGTTAATTTATGATCACAAGAGAAATCAAATCTCATTCTTTCATCAGTTATATTAGAACCTTTTTGATGAACATCTTTATTGACAACTACTTTTAAAGCTGCATTAAGAAGATGTGTTGCAGTATGATATTTAGTTTCTATTTCACTATTTCCAGATAATCCACCTTTAAATTTACCAACAGATGAAGTTCTTGATAACTCTTGATGAGCTTTAAATTTTTCTCTAAAACCTTTTACGTCTACTTCTATTCCTCTTTCATTTGCAAGTTCTATAGTAAGTTCAATAGGGAAACCATATGTATCATAAAGTTTAAATGCTAAATCCTTATTTAACTTATTATTTGCAATGTTTTTAATCATTTTCTCAAATTCTTTAAGGCCTTTTTCTAAAGTTTTATTAAATTTTACTTTTTCGGATTTTAATACATCAAGAACAACATCTTTATTAGTTTCAAGTTCACTATAATATTTTTTATATTCATTTATAATAGTAAGAGCTATTTTTTCATCAAAATCACTATTTATATCTATATCTAACTTTTTAGCATGTCTAATTGCTCTTCTTATTAATCTTCTAAGTATATATCCTTGATCTGTATTACTTGGTTTTATACCTGAATTATCCGCAGAAATAAATACTGCTGCCCTAATATGATCTGCTATTATTCTTATACTTACCTCATTCTCTTCATATTTTTTATTTGAAACTTCTTCTATAGTCTTAATTATATTTGTCCATAAACTTGATTTATAGTTATCATCAACGCCCTCTAATACTGCAGTTATTCTCTCTAACCCCATACCAGTATCAACATTTTTTCTTGGAAGATCACTAAATGTCCCATCTGTATTATGACTATATTGCATAAATACATTATTCCAAATTTCTACCCATCTATCATCTTCTGGATCAAATTTTTCTGGAATTTCATCTTTACTTCTAAAATAAAATATTTCTGTATCTGGCCCACAAGGCCCTGTTAATTCCATATTTGGCCACCAGTTGTCATCTTCACCTAAAAATGCAATTTTATCTTCTGGTATTCCTAATGATTTCCAAATTTCTGCAGACTCTGTATCTGCCTTAACAATATCATTTCCTTTAAATACTGTTACTGCAAGTCTTTCAATAGGAATATTTAAATGCTTTGTTAAGAATTCAAAACTCCATGTAATTGATTCTTTTTTAAAATAATCACCTAATGACCAATTACCAAGCATTTCAAAAAAAGTATGGTGAGTTTTATCCCCAACTTCATCTAAATCATTAGTTCTAATACATTTTTGATAATCACAAAGTCTAGTTCCAAACGGATGAGATTCTCCCATTAAATATGGTATAAGTGGCTGCATACCTGCAGTATTAAAAAGTACTGATGGATCATTTTCAGGTACAACAGGTGCACTTGGTATTTGTTTGTGTCCCTTACTTATAAAAAAATCTATATATTTTTCTCTTATATTCATATTAACTCCTCTTTTCTATATTATCATATACATTTTTTAAACTTAACTTATATTCTTCTTCACTTCCATTATTTAAAATAAAGTAATCTGCATAAGAGATAGGCCCACCTTTTTCTATAGTTTCTATTTCGGATATATCTCTTTTTTTTGCTTCTTCTTTTGTAAGAGGTCTTACCTTTCTACCTTCAAGTCTTTCATATCTAATATTTCTATCAACTACAATAGCAAGTACTTTTATATTTGGAAATTCTTTTGTTAATATTTTAAGCTCACTCCAAGAATATACCCCATCAAGTACTACATTTTTATTTTTTAATGCTCTTTTTATATCATCTAATAATACAATTGCATATGCGCCCATACCTAAATCATTTCTAAGTTTGTCTCGCATCATTATCTCATTTTCAGGAGTAATGTCAAGACCTTCTTCTTTTAATTTTTTCATTGTTATCCCACCAAAATATATTACTTCATATCCTTTTTCTTTGAAATAAGCAGTAGCAACACTTTTACCCGAACCACACATTCCTACAATAGCAATTAAATTATTCATAAAAACCTCCATATATAAAGAAAAGGACAGTACCTATAAAGGAGCCTTATTTAAAGGCGGTACCATCCTTTCATTCACTTTATTTAATAACGAACCATATAGGCCGTGTCATAATGACAATCTCTGGCATCAGCACTTTCATTAATAATATTTGTTAATTTACACCAAACATTAACTCTCTATTAAAATATATATTAATTACTCTATGTCTTCATAGATTTTTAAAATTCAAAATTTATATGTCTAAATTATATCAAAAAAATAACCTGATTTCAACTATTTTAATCATAAATATAAATATTATTTTTTATAAAATTCATTATAAAATCTATAAGCTGAATATATATCATATTTACTTGTTACTTCATATGGAGCATGCATAGATAATACTGGCACTCCACAATCTACTACATCTATACCTTTATTAGCAAGAATATAAGCAATTGTTCCTCCTCCACCTATATCAATTTTTCCAAGTTCTGAAACTTGATACTTTATATTATTAGATTCAAGTATATTTCTAATATAAGCCATATATTCGGCATTTGCATCAGAAGCTCCACTTTTTCCTCTTGCTCCTGTATATTTATTGAGTGTTATACCGTTACCTATAAATGCAGCATTATTTAATTCACTTACATTTTTATATATTGGATCATACCCTGCATCTACATCTGCAGAAAGCATTTTGGAATTCATATAAACTTTATCTATCATATTAGGTTTATTAACATTCATTTTATTTAATATTTCTGAAACAAAATAACTAAATGCATTTGATTCCATACCTGTATTACCAACACTACCTATTTCTTCTTTATCTGCAAGTATACATATACATGTTTTATTTGGATTTTCAATATTTAATAAGGCTTGCACTGCGGTATATGAACATACTTTATCATCTTGTCCATAAGATGCGACCATTGACTCATCAAATCCTAAACTTCTTGCTTTAAATGCTGGGACTATTTCTATTTCAGAACTTAAAAAATCTGCTTCTTTAATTTTATATTTTTTATTTAAAATATTAAGTATATTTAATTTTACTGACTCAGATGTTTCATTATCGTATGGCATACTTCCAATTAAAAGATTTAAATCTTCTCCTTCAATTGCTACACTCATTTTTTTACTCATTTGATTCATTGCCAAATGTGGAAGTAAATCTGTGATTGTAAATATTGGATCTTTATCATCTTCTCCAATTACTATATCTATTTTTTCTAAATCTTTTTTAACAATTGTTCCATGTATAGAAAGAGGAATTGTAGTCCATTGATATTTTTTTATTCCACCATAATAATGAGTTTTAAAATATGCAAGTGACCCATCCTCATAAAGTGGATTAGGCTTTAAATCTAGTCTAGGTGAATCAATATGTGCACCAATTATATTTAAACCATTTTCTATTTTTTCTTTACCTATTACACACGCAAATACATTTTTATCTTTATTTATATAATATACTTTATTCCCTTCTTTTAGAGAATTAACTTCATCAATATTTATATATCCATTTTTATCTAATAACTCTTTTACTGTTTTAACTGCTTCTCTTTCTGTTTTAGCTTTATTCATAAATTCTATATATTTATCACAAAAACTAAATATTTTATTTTTTTCATCATCACTTATATTTTTATAACCTGATTCTTTTTTATTAAATAGCTCTTCTTTTAATTTATTATTTTCTTTTTCCATCATTATCCTCCTAATAATATTATACCATTATTTTTTATATAATATTTAAAAAAATTTAATATTCTATAACTCCATATACTTAATACCAAATTTTTCATATATATAATGTGCATTAGGTAAATCAAACATTTTAGTAATTAATAAATTATATATTTCATCTATTAGTATTATAGATAAAATAATACTACATATTATAAAAAATATCTTTTTATTTGATTTTTTTGCAATATAAAAAATTATAGGTATTATTAAATAAATTAATAATAGTGAAGATAATCCAAAAAACAATACACTTCTTAAGCATACAAAACCAAATATATTACCAAAATTTAATATTTCTGTATTATAATCCCAATATCTAAGTCCATCTCCAACAATATATACTAAAAGTCCTGAAATAAATTCTAATATGCCTGTAGATATAAAACTTATTAAAAATACTTTTAATGGATTTTTTCTATAATTATATGTAAGAAAATAAACTAAAAGTGCCCCTATTGCATAAATATTTATCCAAGGAAGAAAATTACCACCTCGAAAGAAAAAAGTATTTACTCCTTCATTAAAATAATAAAATATAACTTCATAAATAAATCCAAAAAAACCACTAAATGCCACTACTAACGACATGATTGCAAACATTGTCTTTTTATCAAATGAATGATTTTTATTTAAATAATTACTATATTCTTTTTTCATACTACAATACTCTTTATGTCATATATAATATTATTTTAACATTTGTTTTAATTCATATAATTTATTTATCGCATCAATTGGAGTCATTTCAAGTGGATTTATCTTTTTTAATTCTTCTTCTATAATATTTTCTTTTTTTTCTTCTTCAAATTCTAAAGTCATTTGTGTAACATCTTCATGTTTTACTTTTTCTTTATTTTCGTATTTTTTTAATATTTCTTCTGCGGATTTTATAAGTTCATCAGGTAATTTAGCAAGTTTTGCAACATGAATACCATAACTTTTATCTATGCTTCCATCTTGTATTTTATGTAAAAATGTAATACTTCCATTTTCTTCTTTAGCAGATACATGTACATTTTTTAAATGCTTATGAGTTTTTTCAAGTTCAGTAAGTTCATGATAATGAGTTGAGAAAAATGTTTTTGCTTTTGTTTTATCATGTATATATTCTATAATAGCTGCAGCTAGGCTCATACCATCATAAGTAGCAGTCCCTCTTCCTAATTCATCAAATAATATCAAACTATTTTTAGTTGCATTTGTAATAGCACTATTAGCTTCCATCATTTCAACCATAAATGTTGATTCTCCTGAAACTAAGTCATCAGATGCTCCTATTCTTGTAAAAATCTTATCAAATATTGGTAAATTTGCATAAGATGCAGGAACAAACGATCCTATTTGTGCCATTATTGATATTATTGCCATTTGTCTCATATAAGTAGATTTACCTGCCATATTAGGCCCTGTAATAAGCATAATAATATCATCAGAATCCATTTTTATATCATTACTTACAAATTCTTTACCATTAAGTACTTTTTCTATTACTGGATGACGTGCATCTTTTATATTAATTATATTTTCTTCATTTAAAATTGGTCTTACATAATTATTTTCTTCAGCTACTACACAAAGAGATGATAAAACATCTATTTCACTTAAAGTATGTGCTAAATTTTGTATCTTAGGAATATATTTTTTAATTTCATCTCTAATATTTATAAATAATTCATATTCTAAAGATATTATTTTTTCTTCAGCACCAAGTATTAATGCTTCTTTTTCTTTTAAAAGTGGTGTTATAAATCTTTCACAATTTGCAAGAGTTTGTTTTCTTTCATATCCAAATTCATCTTTTATATCTTTACATGCACCTTTACTTACTTCTATATAGTATCCAAAAATTTTATTATATCCTACTTTTAAAGTTTTAATTCCTGTACGAATCCTTTCTTCTGCTTCTAATTTAGATACAAAATCTTTACCTCCCTTTCTACTATTTTTAAGTTCATCAAGTTCTTTATTATATCCTTCTTTAATTAAATATCCTTCTTTTAATGTAATAGGTGCATCTTCATATATTGCTTTTTCAAGTAAATCATATAATTCTTTAAATTCATCTATTTCTTTATAATTTATTTGTTTTAATATTTTATTTATTTCGGGAAGTACTTTAAATGAATTTTTAAGTTGTAATAAATCTCTCGCATTTGCAGATCCAAATGATATTTTTCCAATTAATCTTTCTAAATCATATATTTCAGATAAATATGTTCTTAAATCTTCTTTTAATATAAATTCTTTCATTAAAGTTTCAATAATATCATATCTTGATTCTAACTTATTTTTATCAATTATTGGATTTAATATATAATTTTTTAGTTTTCTACTACCCATCGCAGTTTTTGTTTTATCAAGTAACCATAAAAGAGAATATTTTTTTTCTTTAGTCCTAATATTTTCAGTTAATTCTAGATTTCTTTTAGTATGAATATTCATTTTTAAAAAAGAATCTTCATTAACTATTTGAACTTTTTGAATATGGCTTAAACTTCTTTTTTGAGTACTTTCTAAATATGAAAGCAAATATTTAACAGTTTCTTTTATTCTTTCATCTTTAATATTTTCATATACATTTGTATAGTCATTTTCTAAATTAGTATTATTATATTTTGATATAGTAATATTATAATTTCTTTTTAAAGTATCAAGCGTTAGTTTATCAAAATCAGTATTAACTACAATCTCTTTTATATTTCTTTCTAATATTTCATTTATTATTAAATCATTATCTCTTTCTTTAATAAATGCATAAAATTCACCAGTTGTAATATCTGCATAACTAACTACATAAGCATACTTTAAATCTACGATAGCTCCTATAAAATTATTTGATCCTTCATCGATAAAATCACTATTCATTCTAGTACCTTGTGATATTATTTGAACTATATCTCTTTTTACAATACCTTTAGCATTTTTAGGGTCTTCTGTTTGTTCACATATTGCAACTTTATAACCTTTTTCAATTAATTTTTCAATATATATACTTGCTGAATGATATGGAATTCCACACATTGGAACTCTTTCTTCTAACCCACAAGATTTACCAGTTAAAGTAAGTTCCAATTCTTTAGATGCTATTAAAGCATCTTCAAAAAACATTTCATAAAAATCGCCAAGTCTAAAAAACAATATGTTATCTAAATTTTGTTCCTTTATTTCTAAGTATTGCCTCATCATTGGAGTTATTTTCTCTTTATCTACATCTTCTCTTCTCACTTTTACTTCACCTACTAGTAATTATATCAAAAATTAATTTAAAACAAAAGAAAAAAGCCTAAAAACGGCTTTATTTTTAGAAATCTGCATAATATAATGTCATGTGTTTTTCTTCTTTTGGTTTTTTATTAATTTCATCTTCTTTATTAGATAATTTATCAAGAAAATTCAATCCTTCATTATAACTCATATTATATATTAAATTTATATCATTACTATCTAATTCAAGTATTACAAGTACATATCTTGGATATCTTGTTATTAATTCTTTTAATTTATTTCTCATTTAAGTTTTTAACTCCTTTTCCGAATAACTATTATAATTATTAGAGAAAAATTTGTCAACTATTATTTTAATTTCTTAACTTTTTTAAATGTTAATTCATTTTTTATCGCATTTATAGAATTATTGTAATTACAATATATTACATATAATTCATCTGCATATCTTTTATTTTCTTTAAAGAATTTATTTGATTTCATTTCTAATAATTGTAAATTCTTTTTTTCTACAACTATTTCATGTAATATCTTAGTTGATATATCATTACTATACATGTTTAAATCTAATATAAAAGATGGTTTTAATATATTTTTATCAATTATTTTTTTTAGTCTATTTACAAAATCACTTACAACTTTGCCGTATAATCTTATAAAGTAAATATATTCTTCATCATATTGATTTTTTGTTTTCTTGTTATCTCTTATTTTTATAACTTTATTCGCAAAATCTAAATTTGAATTTAAAATTACATCTATTTTATATAGTTTATTTATAAAAGACTCTTCACTATGATAAATATCATTTTTTATAATTTCTTTTTTTGCTTCTAAGTATTCTTCATTTATTTGCTTTTTAAATATCTCTTTCATTTTATATCCCCCACTTAAGGTGAGAATTATAATAACATATTATCTTTTTTTTTGCAAATTTTGTAATCTATTAGTTAATTCATATTTTTTCTCAAAAGAACGTTTATATCTTTTTTCCCTTTTTTCAGCTAATTGTTTTCTACTTTTGCATTCTAATGCATATCCATAAAGTACTTCATATATTTTCTTTTTCATTTTTTTCATCCTCTCATTTGTAATTTTAACATTTTTTTATAAATGCATCAAGAAGTAACCTACTATTCAAATCATTAATTAAACTTTCTGGATGCCACTGAATACCTAAATAAAATTTTTTTGTTTTATCTTCTATAGCTTCAATTATATAATCTTCACTATAAGCAGAAACAGATAAATTAGTATTAACGACATTATATGAATGTCTACTATTAACAAATATATTATTTGATTGTAATATATTATATAATAAGGAATCTTTTTTTATATTTATTTTATGAACATATGTAAGGTTACTATTATGAAAACAAGTATCTATTTTTTCTAAATTCCCATTAAATGCTTCAGCCATTTGCTGCATTCCTAAACATATTCCAAAAGTAGGTTTATCTATTTGCCATAAATATTTAGCTATTTTTACAGGATAATATGATTCTTCCTTTCCCCCAGGTAAAATTATTCCATTACATAAATTAATTACATTTATAATTTTATTAAAATCCATATCTTCATTATATATAATTCCAATTAAACTTATATCATAAGTTAATAAATAATTTATTATTTCTTTATTTATAACATTATATTCATTTTTTTCTCTTAATAATATTCCTATAATCTTCATAATATATAATATGAAAAAATATATCAATATATTATTAATATTATTTTTTGTAATTTTAGAGATATTTTTATTATCAAATTCTAAAATAGTTATTACTAGTTTTAATAAATGTTTAAATATCTGTTTATATACTTTGATGCCTACAATGTTTGCATCTATGCTTTTTAGTCAAATTTTAATAAAACTTAACTTTGAAAAATATATACCAAATATATTAAAAATTTGTTTAAAAAAATTATTTAATATATCTGATAGTGAGATTACCATATTTTTACTTTCAATTATAAGTGGATACCCTAATAATGCAAAAATGTTAATTAATAGTAAAAATTTAAATAATATTATTCAATATACAAACTTTATTAATCCAATATTTTTAATATGTACTGTTGGAGGTATATACTTAAATAATATAAAATTTTCTATAATAATACTCATATCACATTATATTGGGAATATATTATTAGGAATAATTCTTAAGAATAACAATGTAAAAACAAATGAAATTAATGAAGAAAAAAGCAAATCTTTTTTAAATATATATTATTATTCATTAAAAAGTACAATAATAACTCTTTCTATTATATTTTCAAATATATTATTTTTTTCAATTATAACTGCACTTATAACTAATATTATTAATATTAATGAACCTTTAAATTCACTTATAATTGGATTATTAGAATTTTCAAATGGAATTTATAGTTTATCTTTAACAAATGAAAACTTATTTATAAAAGGATTATTAATACTTATTATTATTACTTTTGCTTCTTTTAGTATTCATATGCAAATACTTAGTATTAATGACAAAATAAACTATATTAAATATCTATTATTTAGAATATTTAATATATTTATATCTGTTATTATATATGTTTTTTTATATTTAATATTATTATAAATTTAAATTATTAATTTATTTTTATTCATCCACACTAAGTATAGATAAAAATGCTTCTGGAGGAAGTTCCACACTTCCAATCATTTTCATTTTTTTCTTTCCTTCTTTTTGTTTTTCTAAAAGTTTTCTTTTTCTTGATATATCTCCACCATAACATTTAGCAAGTACATTTTTTCTATTTGCTTTTATATCACATCTTGATATTACTTTACCCGACACGCAAGCTTGAATAGGAATTTCAAATAACTGTCTTGGAATTATTTCTTTTAATTTTTCCACAATTGCTCTTCCTCTTTTGTATGCAAAATCTTTATGAGTAATAACAGAAAAAGCATCTACAACTTCCCCATTAATTAAAATATCCATTTTTACTAAATCGCTTACCTTATTGCCAATAAATTCATAATCAAAAGAAGCATATCCTTTAGTATATGATTTTAATTTATCAAAAAAATCATATACGATTTCTGAAAGTGGAAGTTCATAATGTATATTAACTCTAGTTTTATCTATATAATCAATATTTAGAAAATTCCCTCTTTTATTTTGACAAAGTTCCATAATTGCTCCTATAAATTCACTTGGAGAAAAAATATTAGTTTTAATATATGGTTCTTCAATTTGTTTTATTAATTTTCTATCAGGTAAATTAGTTGGATTATCTATATACATTATTTCACCATTTGTAAGTATAACTTTATATACAACAGATGGTGATGTTAAAATTATATCTAAATTAAATTCTCTTTCTAATCTTTCTTTAATTATATCCATATGAAGAAGCCCTAAAAATCCACATCTGAATCCAAATCCCAATGCTTTAGAAGTTTCAGGCTCATAAGAAAGAGATGCATCATTTAATTTTAGTTTATCAAGTGAATCTCTTAAATCATTATATTTATTTGTCTCAATAGGATATATTCCAGAATATACCATAGGTTTTATTTCTTTATATCCAGGAAGTGGTGGGACATTTTCATTTTCTTTAGTTATTGTATCACCTATTTTTACATCATTAATATTTTTAATTGATGCACATATATACCCAACATCACCTGAATTTAATTCTTTTAATTTTTCGTTTTTAGGAGTTGATACACCTATTTCAGTTACATCGTATGTAGCATCAGTTGATAAAAATTTAATTTTATCACCTATTTTTACTTTACCATCTATTATTCTAGTTTGTACAATAACTCCTTTATATGAATCATAAATACTATCAAATATTAAACCTCTAAGTGGCTTATCTGTTTCTCCTTTTGGAGAAGGAATTTTTTCTATTATGGCATCAAGTAATTTATCTACACCAAATCCTGTTTTAGCGCTAGTTAAAATTATTTCATCTTCTGAAAAACCTAATATATCAATTAATTCTTTTTTTACTTTTTCAACATCCGCATTAGGCAAATCTATTTTATTTATTACAGGTATTATAGTTAAATCATTTTCTAAAGCTAAATATAAATTAGCAAGTGTTTGAGCTTCCATTCCTTGTGCAGCATCTACAACTAATATTGCTCCTTCACAAGCTGCTAAACTTCTTGATACTTCATAAGAAAAATCTACATGCCCTGGAGTATCTATCAAATGAAAAATATATCCTTTATAATTTAATTTAACTGCGTTTAATTTTATAGTAATTCCTCTTTCTCTTTCAAGTTCCATATTATCAAGCATCTGATCTTTACTTTCTCTTTTAGAAACAGCTCCCGTAAGTTCTAATATTCTATCTGCAAGAGTACTTTTACCATGATCTATATGCGCAATTATTGAAAAGTTTCTAATTTTTTCTTGATTCATTTTTTTCACCTAAAATAATTATACTTATTTTTTCTATATTTTTCAATCAAATCATAAAATGAAATTTTATTGTTAAAATATTTAATAATACTTTTAATATATTTTTTTATTTATTAGGCTCAAAAATATAAAATCATCATAAAAAATATTTGAATAATTTTTACCATAATGCTTGACATCAATAATTACAAAACATGTTCCTTTTTAAATATCATAGTATATCAGTTATATTCATTAATAAAAAAATATTTTTTAAAAAATTATTATAAAATATTATTTTGTAATATATTAATTAACTATTTATTATTTTATTATTTTATTATTTTATTATTTTATTATTTTATCATTTTTTCTACTAATTTAAATGTTTTTTCAAGCCCTTTTATTATTCCATTATTAACAAAATCTGATAATGTTACACCAAGTTCAGTCACTTTATTTGCATAATTTTTTTCAGTAGTTGTTAAATAATCTTTTAAATCGACTTTTTTACCATTTTTTACATCTTCTTCAAATTCTTTCATCTTCTCTTCAGTAAATTTAACTTGTTCTTTATTTTGATATTCATAATAACCCGCTTCTGATGCTATATATAAAGATACAAAAAGTACAAATAGACAGAATAAAACTGTATTAAATATTTTTTTAGGCTTTATCTTCATAATTATTCACCCTTTATATATTTTTTTAAAATATTACTTAATGCTTCTGTTGTATTTACTACCTCATCTAAAGTATTCTCTTTTGCTCCCACCTCTATGAGTAATACACCTTTATTTAAATCTTGATTATATACGAGTGGCCATGATGGTGTACTTTTTTCATATATACCTCTTGATAATCCAGGATATAATTCATCTGAAATTTTATCTATATCACTCATTATTTTCCTATTTTCTTCACTATTTGAATTAGACGATCCAAGTACAAATAAAATTCTTGCATAACTTTTATTATTTATTACACAAGTTGATATATCTTTACTAACAGAATCTCTATGCAAATCAATAAAATATTTAACTGTAGGTTTATTATTAATTACATTTTTTAAAAATATTCTTGTTGATGCATAAAATGCATCGCTTTCAAAATTAGATATTCTAATAAATTCAGAAATATTAGTATCTTCTACAATTGTACTAATCCCTTGCTCATTTAATTTCTCCGCAAGTAAATATGATGTCATCATAACATTCGGTGTAACATTAGCACTTTCAAGACCAGAATTTGAATATGTCTCAAGCTGATGAGTATTATATAAATATATTATTGGATTTTCTTTTTCTTCCAATGGATTTGATATATAAGATGTTATTTTTTCATATACATTAGAATCATAATTATCTTCATTAGAAGTTGCATCTTTTTTATATTTTTCATTATTTTCTTTACTATTTTTTATTTTTGAATCAAGCATAGTTGAAGGATTTTTTAAATCAATATTAGTTAATAATTTAATACTTTGCTTTATAATAAAATTAGAATTATTTTTATTGTAAGACTCACTTAATAAATAATTAACATATTCTTCTTCTGTTATATTTATATTATTTTTTATTAAATATTTTATTGTAAATACACTAGATATAAATACTAAAAGAATTAAAAATAAAAACTTAGAAATTTTAATCGATTTGATTTTTTTAGAGTTATTTTTTAATTTTATTTTTTTCATATCATTCACCTTTATCATATAATAAACTTATATATATAAAAGAAATGTCGATTAATATATTTATAGGTTAATTTTACAAATATTTTATATATGAGTTACATTTTTATGAAGTGTATTATTTATTCCAGTACTTATTATATTACTTAATTTTTCAATTATAAAATCTACTTCCTTAGGTGTAACTATCATATTATATCCAATTGGAATAAGTACTTCTGATATAAATTTTTTAATTTCTTCATCATTAAGAGTACCTATCATTCCAAACAAATTTTTTTTATCAACTTCTGAAACATTATTTTTATCTATATTAGTTCTTACTATTTTTAATTTTTCTTTTGGATTATCTATATTATTTTTCATATATGAATAATAATTAGTCATGTAATTTATAGAATCATTTACTATAGTTATAGTATCTACTACTGTCGGAACTCCAACCGCAATAACAGGAACTCCTAGTACATCCATACTTATTTCTTTTCTTGTATTACCTATCCCTGAACCTGGATTTATCCCAGCATCAGTTATTTGTATTGTTTTATTTACTCTATCTACGGAAGATGCTTTTAAGGAATCTATTACTATTATAAAATCAGGTTTTATTTCATTTACTACTGATTTTACTATATCAAAAGTTTCAATACCAGTTTGTCCCATCACACCGGGTTTTAAAGCTGCGACGCTTCTAAAACCTTCTTCTACATTTATACCAAGAGAATAATAATGATTTGTTACAATTATATCATCTACAGAAAATGGACCAAGTGAATCTGGTGTACTTTTTTCATTTCCAAGACCAATTATTAAACATGTATCATCATCATTTATTTTATGCTCAAAAAATATATTTTTTAACTCTTTAATTAATACTTTTTCTACTTCTTTCCCATTATTATAGTCTGTTATATCATCAAATTCTATGGTTATATATTTTCCTTTTTTTTTATTAAATTTATCCTTATTAGTATCATTTATTTCAATACTAGTAATTTTTATATTCCCATCATTTTTTTCAGTAAAATATTCTTCTTTTTCATTATTACTAATTTCATCAATTGCTAAATCCGTTCTTACATTTATATTTGACATATCTATATTATGGTTCATAATTATCACCTTCTTTACTATTTTTACCAAAAATTACAATAATTATTGATTTTTTATATATAATTTGATAAAATTATTAAAGTTGATGAGTCATGGAGGTGAAAAAAGTGGCTAATATTAAAAGTGCAAAAAAGAGAATTCTAGTAAATAAAACTAAAAAAGATAATAACGTACCTAAAAAATCAGTTATGAAAAGTGCGATAAAAAAAGCTTTAATTAGTCCTAGTGATGAAACATTTAATGAAGCTAATAAAAGAATAGATAAAGCATTAAAAAGCGGAATTATTACAAAAAACAAAGCAGCTAGACAAAAATCTCGTATAGCAAAAAAATTAAACAATAGTAAATAATATCTTTCATAGATATTTTTTTTATTTTATGATATAATTTTATGTAGGAATAAGGTAGGGAAAATTATGAAAAAATTATTAACATTTTTAATTTGTACCCTTTTAGTTATATCAGTTTGTGATTATAAATTTTTAGATAATTATATATATTCTTTTATAAAAGAAAAATATTTTGGTAATGAATATAATATTGTAATTAATACTGACGCTTTAAAACCAAATAAATATGCATATAAAGAATTTAGTTCTTTTGTAAAAATTTCAAATGACTTTTATCCAAAAAATAAAAATGATTTGCTTAATATATACTATACTGTATTAAATAATGGTTGGGAAAATTTTTCATTTTATTGTGATTTAGAATATAAAAATTGCTTAGAAGACATAAAAAATCTAAATAACGATGAAGAAACATTTAATTATATAAATCAATTAGTTCATCCATTTAATTCATTTAAAACTATAAAATCAAATTATAATAGTAACGGAAGAATTGATATAGAAATAGAAAAAAGATATACAGACGAAGATATAGAAAACATAAATAATAAATTAAGTAATATTATTAATGAATTAAATATTAACAATTATACTTCAATAATAGATAAAATAAAAATATTTCATGATTATTTAGCAAGTACTAATAAATATGATCAAAATAAAGAAAATGGGACATCTACTTATCACTCAGATAATGCGATTGGCACTTTGTTTGAAGGGTATTCAGTATGTAATGGTTATTCTGATACACTTGCTATATATTTAAATATGCTTAATTTAGATAATGTAAGAGTCGCAACTGATAAACATGTCTGGAATATAGTTAAAATAGATAATAATTGGTATCATATAGATCTTACTTGGGATGATCCAATAACATCTAATAATGAAGATATAATTACTCATGATTACTTTTTAATTTCTACAGATGAATTACTCACACTTGATAAAATCGAACATAACTATTCACAAACTGTATATGATTTTATAAATTAAAAAATATCTAAAATTTTAGATATTTTTATTTTTAATATAATTATTTACTTCATCTATAGTTTTATTAAAATTATTAAAGTCTACATCAAACCATTTAATATTCATTTTATTATTAAACCAAGTATACTGTCTTTTAGCATAATGTCTACTATTTTTTTTAATTAGATCTATCGCATCAATTAAAGATATTTCATTATCAAAATACTTAAATAATTCTTTATATCCAATAACAGTTTTTAAACTTTTTGCACTTCTATCTAAATTATAAAAATATTTTGCTTCATCTATTAATCCTTTATCTATCATTTTATCTACTCTATCATTTATTCTTTCATATAAATATTTTCTATTTGTTGTAAGACCTATAAAATATACATTATTGTAAAGAAGTTTATCTCCATTTTTATTTTCTACATTATTTTCTAGATTTATAAGTTCACGAATAAGTCTTCTTTTATTATTTTTATCAACTTTAGAATCTTTGTTTATACTAATAATTTTATTATATAATTCTTCAATAGTTAAATTTTCATAATTATTATTTGTTTCAACTTTTTTAAATCTATAATCATATAAAAGGGCTTTTATATAAAGACCAGTACCCCCAACTATAATAATATTTTTATTTTCACTTAATAATTTATTTAAAATATTTCTTGCATCTATTTGATAATCATATACTGTATAATCTTCATTATAATCTTTTATATCAATTAAATGATGTATAATGCCTTCTTTTTCTTTTTCAGTTATTTTGGCAGATGCAATATCAATTTTTCTATATACTTGTACACTATCTGAATTTATTATTTCTGCATTATATTTTTTAGCAAGTTCTATACTCAATTTTGTTTTACCAACACCCGTTGGACCCGTTATTACTATAATCATACATATCACCTTTTATATTAAAAATTTATCTCTTTCATTATATGGGACATATTTTTTTATTAATTCTATATCATTTTCAAGTTCTCTTTCTAATCCATATGAATAATTATCTACTTTTTCTAATTTAAAAGTATTGCTTTTTTTATCATAAATTAATCCTGGAATTTTAACAACATCAAAATCCATAAGTTTATAATTATAAAAAACTTCATTTGGATTTTTTATTGTTGTAGTTATTGTTCTTTTTTTTACAGTTTCAATTTTAGAATAACCTAAAAATAAAACTAATAATTCTTTAGAAAGTATTTTATAAATTTCATTATAATATATTTTTTCATTTTTATTATACAATAAATTCTTATTTTTATATATATTTAATAATGATATTAAGTTATTAATTAAAAAATTAAAATCTAAAGATGATGAATATAAATTATAAATTTTTGTATAAATATCTTTTTTTATTTTTATATAAGAATTAATTAATTTTAATGTGTCATCATTATAAATACCTTTATAATCCCAAGAAAGTATTCTATTAACAAATAAATTAGCATTAATATTTAAATTATTTAATACATATTCTCCACATAAATCATAAGAATAAGTAAATTTTTTTAAACTATTAATAAGTTTTCTATAAAATACTTCTATATCTTCATCACTAAAAGCAAGAAAATTAGCAAAATTTTTAGTTAATTTTAAAAGCATATCTTTAACATAATTATTTATATTAGTTTCATAATGATTAGTATCAGTTGAATAATATAGTTTATAATCAGGTGTAAAATATAATGGAGTTAATTTAATATATAAAGAAGAAAGCCCTAATTTTAATAATTTTTCATCAAAAGAGTTTACCATATCAAAACTTTTTTTACCTGTTAAAACTTCTTCATAAAAAGGCATAGTTTTCATATATTTTTCACCTCATTACATGAATATATTCTAACTTATTTTTAAATTATATTCAATATAATAATAAAAAAATTAGAGTACTTATCTCTAATCAATTTTAAGTTTAAATTTGTATATGGACTAACCACTTTTTAACTATTATATCAGTAATATTAATATAAATCTTATCTAATTTTACTTTTTACATTATCTCTTAAAGAAAATATTGCATATATATTTATTATTGCTTCTAATGCAACTAATATATCTACAAAATTCCATAATGTTTTAGAAGAAATCATACAACCTAAAAATAATATAATTATAGTTGCAATTTTAAGATATAATAAATATCTTTTTTTAATATTCTTAAAAAAATATTTTAATGATGATTCACCATCATAATAACCTGCAAAAATTGTTGTAAATGAAAATAATATAATTGATATAAAAACTAAATAATTGCCAATATCTCCTAAATGATATGAAAAAGCAAATTGTGTAATTTCTATTCCGTTTACATCATTTAACACTAAACTTTTATATGGTGAAGTTAATATAATTACTGCGGTTGATGTACATATTAATAAAGTAGTTATATAAACACCAATCATTTGAAGATAACCTTGAGAAATAGAATCTTTTGTCTCTACAGTAGATGATGCGATTGCACCTGTCCCAAGACCTGCTTCATTAGAAAATATACCTCTTTGTACTCCAATTATTAAACAAGATAAAAATCCTGAAATAAATGGTTTAAAATGAAATGCATCTTCTACTATACTTTTAAATATAACTGGGATTATATCTATATTTACAATACATATATAAAGAGCAATTGAAATATAACTTATTGTTATAAATGGAATTATTTTACTCGCAACACTTGCAATTCTTCTAATTCCTCCAAATATAATAAATGAAGTAATAACAGAAATAATAATTCCTACAATAATTGGAGATACTGTAGTTATTTCATTTATTGATTTTGTTATTGTATTTGATTGAATACTTAAAATACCTCCAACATAACTAAATATAACAATAATTGCATACACTCCACCTAAAAACTTATTATTTAATCCTTTTTTTATATAATAACTTGGTCCTCCTTTATAAATATTTCCTTCATCTTTTTCTTTGTAAATAATACCTAAAACAGTTTCAACAAAACTATTAGATGCGCTTATGAATGCTATTACCCACATCCAAAATATAGATCCTATTCCCCCTAAATGTATCGCAAGAGCAACTCCAGCAATACTACCTACACCAATTCTAGCTGCTAAAACCATCATTAAGGTTTGATATGGCTTTATTCCTGATGATTTATTTCCTTTAAATAAACTTTTATACATTTTTCTAAATTTAAATTGTACTCCTTTTAAAGAAAATGAAAAATAAATTCCAGAGAAAATAATAAATACTGTTGCAATAAGCCATAAAAAATTATTTATATTCTCAAGCATATTATCACCATATATATTTTAATATATCTAAATGTTTTTTATTGTCATTATTTGTCATGGAAAAGAATATATAAAAAGTTACTATAATAATTATAGTAACTTTTTTTGCATCAAAATAATTCAATACATCTATACTGCTCTTTTAAATAACTTATCTAATTCATATTTTGGATAATGTATTATAGTTGGTCTACCATGTGCACAATTAAATGGATTATCACACTTTTTTAATTTTTCAATTAACATTGTTGCTTCTTCCATTGATATAGGATCACCCGCTTTTATAGATGCTTTACATGCCATCATCGCAGATATACTATCATTAAATCTTTCTAAATCAAAATTTTTATTCATAGTTATAATTTTTTCTAACACATTTCTTACAAATACTTCTTCTAACCCTTCTTTAAACCATGTTGGATGAGCTTTTATAATAAATGAATTCATTCCAAACTCTTCAATATCTATGCCAAGTTTTTTTATAAAATCTAAATGTTCTTTTATAATTAAAAATTCTTCTTTTGGATATTCTATATTAATAGGAAAAAGCATACTTATCGTATCTTTAGTAGGATTTTTCATTGCTTTTTTATATTTTTCATAGTTAATTCTTTCTGCTGCGGCATGTTGATCCATTAAATACATTCCTTTTTCATTTTGACAAACTATATAAACACCTAATACCTGACCTATAGGTTCCATAAAAGGAAACTCTCTTTTCTTAGGTTCATCTATAATATCTGTTGGACTATAATTATAATCATTTTCATCTTCTTTAATTATATTTTCAGAATTTGAAAAATCAAATACATATTCTTTTACTTCTTCTTTTTCTATATCTTCACTTGTATCTATTTTATTTAATAAATTATCTACTTTAACCATATTATTTTCAACAGTAGGAGCTAAAAAATGGTTATTAAGTGTCTCTTTAATTTTTTCAAATACTAAATTTTTTAGATCATCAAAATTACTAAATTTAATATCCATTTTTGATGGATGAACATTAACATCCGTAAGTACAGGATCAACGATAATATTTAATATTACGATAGGATACCTATTATCAAATTTATACTTATGATATGCATCATTTATTACTTTATTAAGTTCTTGATTTCTAACTACTCTACCATTTACTATAGTAATAATGTGATTCCTATTTGATTTAGTTATTTCAGGAAGTGATATATATCCATATATTTCATAATCATTTGTTTCACCTTTTACTTCAAGCATTTTTCTAGATACTTTAACTCCATATATATCATTAATAGTTTTAAGCAAACTGCCACTTCCTGATGTTTTTAAAATAAGCTTATTATCATTAATTAAAGTAAATCTAATATTTGTATGTGCTAATGCCGCCCTATTAATAACAGTTGTAATATTAGATAATTCAGTATATAAACTATTTAAATATTTAAGCCTTGCTGGAGTATTATAAAATAAATTTTTTACTTCTATAATTGTTCCTTTTCTTAAATCTCCTGATTTTTGACTTACTAAAGCTCCTGCATCAAGTTCATAAATTACACTATCAACTCCATCACATGTACTAATTAACACATTTGATACACTAGCAATTGAAGGAAGCGCTTCACCTCTAAAACCTAATGTACTTATATTAAATAAATCATCTTCATCTTTTATTTTACTAGTTGCATGAGACTGAAAACACATAAGCGCATCTTCTTTATCCATACCGCAGCCATTATCAGTAACTTTAATAGATTTAACACCAGATTCTATTAACTCTACTTTTATTTCTGTACTACCTGCATCTATACTATTTTCAATAAGTTCCTTTACTACTGATGCACATTTTTCAACTACTTCTCCTGCGGCAATTTTATTTGCTAAGTTTTCACTCATTATCATTATTTTTCCCATACTACTCACCTATTACAATTATATCAATTATTAAAAAACTTATAAAGAAAAAAACAAGAAATTTTTTATTTCTTGTCTTTTTTATTACTTGGCTTATAATTAAGAACTTTAGTATCCAACTTTATATCTGCTTTTGGTCCAAATTGATTTTT
>CALVQR010000008.1 GCA_944358265.1 uncultured Bacilli bacterium
TTTTTTGATTATGCTCTTTAATAAAAAATGGTTTATTAGATATTTCGTTAACTTTATATTCAAGAATTGTAAGAGTAATAGGATATGTAATCAGATATTCAGTGGGTTCTATAACTTGTAAATTGGTGTGTAGTAGATTTTTAACCTTACCGTTTTTAATTTTGTATTTATAATCCTTAATCACTTCAAGTATTTCCGTATTCGGCTTTAAAGTCTGAATAGTCTTAAATTCAAGCATAAAAAATGTCCTCCTTCCTAGAAAGAGAACAATGCTTTTATATAAAATAAAAACTCACGAACTTTTTACAGTCCGTAAGTTGTATTCAAATGGAGCAGGTGAGGAGAATCGAACTCCCGTATACAGCTTGGAAGGCTGTGGTTCTACCATTAAACTACACCTGCATCAAAATAAGTACTACTTAAGTATACTTATTTTATTGCTTTTTGTCAATACTTTTTGCTTTACTTTTTGTTTTTTGTATTTTTTAGTTGCAAACTATGTTTATTATCTTTTTTCTCAGATTTTTTTATTTTCTTTAACCAAGAATCTCTTTCAGAAATATAGCCTCTTAAAATAGAATTTTGTTGTTTTAAGTTTCTTCTTACTTCTTCATTTTCTATTTTTGAAAAATCACTAGATTGAAATTCTAAAAATCTAAGATAAGCTAAAGGATCATTTTTTATTAATTCTATTTTCTTTAAATATTCATTTTTTTCTTCTATAAGATCCATTTCTATTGTTCTTAGCATTTCAGTTTTTTTCTCTTTATACTCTTCTTCTGATAAATCTTTACCTTCTAAGTTTTTAACAATTAAATTACTGAACATTTGTAAATTTGATAATTTTTTATCTATTTTTTTCACTTCCAATTTAAGTAATTTTATTTCATATGTTATTCTTTCAAAATCACTATATCCCTTTGTCGAAATAACTGGTGGAACAATTTCTTCTTTTAAACTTGTATTAACATTTTCAAAAAAAGCTGTTCTCATATGAGATTCTATCCTATATATTTTTTTATTTAAATCATTTATATGACTAAATATTTCTAATTTTATTGCATCTTTATTTTCCATTATTCTTTATCTCCTTTCATAATTAAAAAATTAAATTTAAACATCTGTTTTTATTAGTGTTAATGCAACTTTACCTTTATCCAAAAAAACATCTTCAACATAACAAGTTACAATATCTCCAACACTCAATACATCTGATGGATGCTTTATATATTTATCTGTTATTTTAGATATATGGACAAGTCCATCATTTTTTATTCCAATATCTATAAAAGCTCCAAAATCAACCACGTTTCTAACAGTACCTTCTAACTTCATACCCTTTTCTAAATCTTCAATATGAAGAACATCACTTTTAAGTATAGGTTTATCAAATCCATCCCTTGGATCTCTATTAGGTTTCTTTAATGATTCAACTATATCCTCTAATGTATAAATATCTATTTTTAATTTTTCTGAATATTTTGATATATCTATAGAATTTAGTTTTTCTATTAATTCTTCCTTTCCTAAATCATTAACACTAAAACCTATTTCTTTTAAAAATTCTAATGTTTTATCATAACTCTCTGGATGTATACTTGTTTTGTCTAGTGGATTTGATCCATCTAAAACTCTCATAAAACCTATTGATTGTTCATAAATTTTATCGCTTAGAATTTTATTTTTTTTAAGTTCATTTCTAGAATTAAATTTACCATTTTTATCTCTAAACTCAATTATTTTTTCAATAGACTTTTTAGTTAATCCTGATACATATCTAAGTATAGAAGAACTCGCTGTATTAATATTAACCCCAACATTATTAACAGCTTTACTAACTACGAAATCAAGTGCTTCATTTAAATTTTTTTCTTTTACATCATGTTGATATTGTCCTACCCCTATTGATTTTGAATCAATTTTTACAAGTTCACTAAGTGGATCTTGAAGTCTTCTAGCAATTGATATGGCGCTTCTTTCTTCTACATGTAAATTTGGAAATTCTTCTATTGCAAGCTTACTTGCAGAATAAACACTAGCACCCGCCTCATTAACTATAATATAATTTACTTTTCTTTTTGCTTCTTTTATTGTATCTGCTATAAAAGTTTCACTTTCTCTTGATGCCGTACCATTACCTATTGCAATTATATCTATATCATATTTATTAATTAAATCCAAAACTATTTTCTTACTCTTTTCATACTCATTTCTTGGTTCATGTGGATATATTACTTTTATATCTAGCATCTTGCCTGTTTCATCAATAACTGCAAGTTTACATCCAGTTCTATACGCAGGATCAAGACCTAGTATCATTTTATCTTTCATTGGAGGCGTAAGTAAATATTTTTCTAAATTTTTAGAAAATACTCCTATTGCTGCCTCTTCACTTTTATCAGTAAGTTCACTTCTAATTTCTCTTTCTACACTAGGTGCTATTAATCTTTTAAAAGAATCTATAATTGAATCTTTTACTAATTCGACACATATTGATTTTTTATTTTTTATAATTTTACTTTCTAAATACTCTAGTATATCCTCTTTATTATATTCCAAAGATACACTAAGTATTCCTTCTTTTTCTCCTCTATTAATTGCTAAAACTCTATGCATTTTAATATATTTTACATCTTCAGAATAATCATAGTACATTTCATATACTTTCTTTTCATCATTTGCATCTTTTTTTATTTTTGTCTTTATTTTTGAGTTATTGTATATATAATTTCTAATCCACTTTCTATAATAGGCATTATCACTAATATATTCGGCAATTATATACTTAGCTCCTGTTATTGCATCTTCTTTTGTTTTAATGTTTTTATTTAGAAATTTTTCAATATTATATAATTCTTTTGGAAAACTTAATATTATCTTTGCAAGAGGTTCTAGTCCATTTTTTATTGCTTCTGTTGCTTTAGTTTTTTTCTTTTCTTTATAAGGTCTATATAAATCTTCTACTTCAACTAATTTCTGTGCTTTTAATATTTCATTTTTTAACTCTTCAGTTAAAAGTCCTTTTTCATCTATTAACCTTATTACATCTTCTTTTCTTTTATATAAATTTACTTGATATTCATAAATTTCACTTATTTTTCTTATTTCTTCTTCATTAAGATTATTTGTAGCTTCTTTTCTATATCTTGCGATAAATGGTATTGTATTACCTTCTTCAAGCATTTTTAATGTTACTATTACTTGATCTTTTTTTATATTTAAATCTATTGCTATTTGATTAATTATTTCGTCATTCATTTTATGTTACCCGCCTTCACATTAATTATAACATAAAATTAAAAAAGTAAAAAGAATGTTTATCTTCATATTAATTATTATTAGTTTTTTTATTTCCTCTATTAATTATTTCTTTTCCATAATTATTATTTATCTTATCAATTATATTTTGGATTTTTTCTTCTTCTACATTATCTGTTATTTCATCAAATATTGATAATTGAAAATGATTTGAATCGCTTAGCTCTGATACTCTAAGTCCTATTAATCTAATTGGTTCTTTATTCCAAGTTTGATTAAACAATTCTTTTGCTTTTTCATATATATCATTTGCTAAATTAATTCCATTAAGATATTTTTGCTGATGATTATAAGTTTTAAATTCATTATTTCTAATTGTTATAACTAACGTTGATGCGTAAATGTTTTTTTCTCTTAATTCTTTAGATATATCTTTTGAAAAATAATATAAATATTTATATATTTCATCTTTATCATCCATATCGTATTCTAATGTTCTAGAAAATCCTATTCCTTTTTTATCTTCATAACTTGAAGAGTTTATTTCACTATTATCAATCCCATTCGCATATTCGTATAATAATTTACCTTGAGATTTTAAATTTCTAATTAACATGTTTAAATCTGCGGAAGCGAGTTCACCTATTTTATTAATATTTAATTCTCTTAATTTTTTACAAGATGCCTTTCCTGCCATAAATAAATTTGATATATCCATACCCCAAACTTTTTCTTTAAATTCATTTAAATATAGTGTATGTACTTTATTTGGTTTTTCAAAATCTGATGCCATTTTAGCAGATAATTTATTATTACCTATTCCAATATTTACAGTAAATTTAAATCTTTTATATATTTCATCTTTTAATTTATATGCAAAATCAACTTCATTACCATACAACTTTCTAAATCCTGTATAATCCACAAAACATTCATCTACGGAATACTGTTCTACATCAGAAAACAAAGATTTTAAAAAACACATTAATTCTTTAGATTTTTTTGAATAAAAGTTATAATCTGGAGATACTACTATTAAGTTTTTGCACTTTTTTTTGGCTTCAAATAGGTTAATTGGAGGTTTTATTCCAATCTTTTTCGCAGGTATACTAGCAGCTACTATTACTCCATGCCTTTTTTTTGGATCTCCTGCGATTACTGATATTTCATCTCTTATATCTTTACTATATCCCTCTTCTAATAATTTTATAGCAGACCATGATAAAAAAGCACTATTGACATCTATATGTAATATTATTCTTTTCATAGCCTCACCTCTGTAGCAATTATATCAAACATTTGTTTTATTTTCAATATAGACTTATGCACATACATAAACTAAACAAATAACATATTATAAAAACTGAAAGGATGATAAGTTATGAATAACAATTCTATTGAATCAAAAGAATTATATAGTATTGTAGAACCAAAAGAAGCTCTTAATAGAGGAAATTTGTTTGATTATTTTTTCTGGCCATATAAATATGTTGCAAATCTTAAACCTAATAATGAAAGAGAAGCACTGATGCAAAATATTCAAATGTACGCATTTGCTGCACACGAATTAAATTTATATCTAGATATTTACCCAAATGATAAACAAGCAATTGGTTTATATAATCAATATAGTGAAATAGCTGAAAGATTTACAAATGAGTATGAAAATAAATTTGGTAAAATAATTTTAAATTCAAATGAAAAATATCCATGGCAATGGATTAATAGTCCATGGCCTTGGGAAAGATTTTAGGAGGTTAATATGTGGAAATATGAAAAAAAATTACAGTTCCCTGTAAATATAAAAAAGAAAAATGTAGAAATGGCTAAATATATTATTACACAAAATGGTGGATATGCAGGTGAACTTGGTGCAACACTTAGATATTTAAATCAAAGATATACTATGCCTGATGAAAAAGGTAAAGCTATTTTATCAGATATAGCTACTGAAGAAATGGCTCATATGGAAATAGTTAGTGCAATGGTATATCAACTTCTTGATGGCGCAACTCCTGAAGAATTAAAAAATGCTGGTTTAGGTAGTCAATATACCGAACATAAAAATGCGGTTTTCCCTCAAGATGCAAACGGGATTCCATTTACTGCTGCATATTTTGCTGTAACGGGTGATCCACTTACTGATTTAGCAGAAGATATGGCTGCAGAACAAAAAGCTCGTACTGTATATGAAAATTTAATGGATTTAACTGATGATGAAGATATTCTTGCTCCTCTTTCTTTCTTAAGAGAAAGAGAAGTAATTCATTATGAAAGATTTAAAGCTTTATATGAAGAATATGCTGAAAAAATGTTGGGCGATAAGAGTTATTTATTATAGTAAAAGATCTCACTAAAGAGATCTTTTTAAATTATTTACAAAGAATTTTAATTACATAAATTCATGTTCGTGTTCCATTATATTATATCCCCTTTTATATAATAAATATACCTCACACTACAGAGTATTTTTGCCAAGGAGATTTTTGAGTATCTTTATACAATTTTTATTAAAGATCAGAAAATTTTTTTATTTTTCTGAAATTAATTCTATTAAATATTTAGCAGTTCTTATCATTTGAGTTGTATAGCTCATTTCATTATCATACCAAGAAGCAACTTTTACAAGTTTTACACCATTTGCTTCTATTACTTTAGTTTGAGTTGCATCGAATAACGAACCATATTTCATGCCTATTACATCACTAGAAACTATTTCATCTTCTGTATATCCTAAAGTTTCATTAGACGCATGTTTCATAGCTCTATTTATATCTTCTTTAGTTACATCTTCTTCTAATAGGCAAGTAAGTTCAACAATAGAACCAGATGCGACTGGGACTCTTTGTGCAGTTCCATCAAGTTTTCCTTTAAGTTCAGGAATAACAAGTCCAATTGCTTTAGCGGCTCCTGTAGAATTTGGAATAATATTCTCAGCTGCTGCTCTTGCTCTTCTTAAATCTCCTTTTCTATGTGGTGCATCTAATGTATTTTGATCATTAGTATAGGCATGAATAGTACTCATAAAACCTACTTTTATTTTAAAATTATCATTCAATACTTTTGCAATAGGAGCCAAACAATTTGTTGTGCAACTTGCTGCAGATATAATTTCTTCTGTCCCATCTAGATTTTCATGATTAACATTATAAACTATTGTTTCAACATCATCTCCTGCAGGTGCAGATATTATTACTCTTTTTGCCCCAGCATGTATATGTTTCATTGCTTTATCTTTACTTGTAAAAAATCCTGTACATTCAAATACAACATCAACATTTAACTCTCTCCAAGGCAAATTACTTGGATCATTTTCTTTATAAACCCTTATTTTTTTATCATCTACTACTATGTCATCTTCAGTATATGATATTTTATCTTTCATAAATCCACCTTGCGCAGTATCATATTTAAGTAAATGTGAAAGAGTTTTTGTATCTGTTAAATCATTTATTGCAACAACTTCAACATCATTATCATTATATATTTGTCTAAAAGCAAGTCTTCCTATTCTTCCAAAACCATTAATTGCTATTCTTATCATATTTTTAACCTCCTAATCTAAAAAATATCCTCCACCTATAAATTCTCTAATTATTGAATCTTTTGGTATAAAATCATTTGATATTGGTAATACATTTTTAAGTAAATTTAATAATCTAACTGCTTCTTTATAATTTTGATCATCTTCTTCTACCGAATAAAGAAGTGGTTCAACATATGTTTTTAGCACACCAAGCTCATATATAAGTGATGTATTAAATATAACATCTGCTTCATCTTGAAAAGGAAATACATTCATTTCTTCTCCTTTTCTTACTTTCTGCCATGAGTTTAAGGTTTCACTTGCCGTATACCCTCTTGTTCTACTATCGCGTGCCATTCTTCTAAGAAGTCTATTATCAGTAGTTCTAATTCTATTATGATTGTCTAAACTAAGTACTGTTAAAGGACATAAATAAATCTTAAATTTATTTTTTCTATCAATAGAATATGTTAATTCCTCATTTAATGCATGAAGTCCTTCAATAATTAGTATTTCATTTTCATTAAGTTTCATACTATCATTTATATATTCCCTTTTACCAGTAACAAAATTATATGTAGGTATTACTACTTCTTTTCCATCTAATAAATCTTTTAAATCTTTATTAAATGATTTAGTATCAATTGCTCTAATAGATTCAAAATCATATGTTCCATCTTTTAATTTTGGAGTTTTATCCCTATCTAAGAAATAATCATCAATAGAAATTGATTTAGGAATAATTCCATATCCTTTTAAAAACAATTCTAATTTTTTACTAGTTGTTGTTTTACCAGAAGATGATGGCCCCGCGATTAAAATAACCCTTATTTTATTATTATTTTTAATAGTATCAGCAATTTTAAATAAAGAATTATTTTGAACATTTTCAGTTAGTAAAATTAAATCATTAATACTCCCTTTAGACACCCTATTATTAAGCTCACTTACATTTTCTACTCCTAGTTTTTTACACCATTCATCATATTCTTTAAATTTATTAAATAATTTTTCATGATGCTTATATACAGGTATCTTATTATCATAATAAATATTTGGATATCTAAGTACAAAACTATTTTCGTCAATATAAGTTAATCTGTATTCTTTAAGTACTCCTGTACTAACGGGTAAATATGAAAAGAAATAATCATAGTTATCATTTAATCTATATAAATTTACATTAGTATTAACTGAATATTTTAATACATTAACTTTATCGTAATTTTTAATACTTTTATAATAATTAATTGCTTCCATTCTACTTACTAAATTTTTACTAATTGGTAAATCTTTTTTAACTATAGATTTCATCTCATCATAAACTTTATCTAAAGATTCTTTTGTTATTTTTTTCTTTGTCTGTACATATATTCCCTTATCTATTGAATATTTAATCTCTACTTCTGAATTTAATACATTTTCAAATGCTTCAACAAGAACAAATATTAATCCACTTTCATAAACTCTATTCCCTATTGGAGATGTTGTATCAAAAAAATCAATATTACAATTTGTCATAACTTTAAAATTTAATTCACAAGGTCTACCATTTACTGAACCTATAATTATGCTCTCTTTAAAATCATCTACAAAATCTTTAGAAATATCTAACAGAGTTACACCTTTCGGGTATGTATAACTTTTTAAGTTATATTTTATTTTTATTGAATCCATATTACCTTGCCTTCCTATCTTTTTATTCTATAATTAATTTTATCATATATTTGAGCAATTTGTCACTAAATAAGATGAATATTTATCTAAATAATTGATAACATATTAATGGGTGATAAAATTGAACTTAATTCCAAATGTACTTGAAAAAACTAGTAATGGAGAAAGAGTATATGATTTATATTCAAGATTACTAAAAGATAGAATTATTATTTTGTCTGACGAAATAAACGATAATACTGCGAACATTGTAGTATCAGAACTTCTTTATTTAGATTCAATTAATCATAGTGATATAAGTATATATATTAATTCCCCAGGAGGGAGTATAACTAGTGGTATGGCTATATATGATACAATAAATTATATAAAAAGCGATGTATCTACAATATGTATTGGTATGGCCGCGTCTATGGCTGCATTTCTTTTATCCAGTGGTACAAAAGGGAAAAGATACATTCTTCCTAATAGTGAAGTTATGATTCATCAGCCTTTAGGTGGTGCTCAAGGTCAAGCAACTGAAATTAAAATCGCAGCGACTAGAATATTAAAATTAAAAGATAAATTAAATAAAATATTATCAGATAATACTGGTAAAGATTTAAAAACAATTGAAAAAGATACTGAGAGAGACTATTTTATGGATTCATATGAAGCTTTAGAATATGGTATTGTTGATAAAATATTAACAAAAGAAAAGGATATTTAAGTATATCCTTTTTAATCTATAAAATAAGTTCTATTATTATCCCTAATTAGTTTTATTCTTCTTTCGGGATTCTCTCTTAAAAATTTAAGTAATTTTTCATTTTCAGGTTTATGTAATTCATATATTATTTCTAAATCTATATTAGGTACTACTTTTATATATTCTTCATCATCTTCAGAGATTAACCGTACATCTCTTCCAAATAAATAATCAATACTTACATCGAATGCATTTGCAATTTTCTCAATATTTTCAGCAGATGGACTATTATGTCCGTTTTCATATTTTGAAATTGTACCTTTTTGTATATCAGTTATTTCTTCTAATTTTTCTTGTGTATAACCATTTTGTTCTCGTAAAAATTTTATTCTTTCACCTATATACATACTACACTCCTAACTAAATAATTAACTTATAGTTAAAGTATAGAAAATATATAAATACATTTGTTTAAAGTTAACTAAATCGAAACATTAAAAAAGAACTATTTCTAGTTCTTAATCTCTATTTCTATTTCCCGTGAAAATATATACTAATCTAAGTATTTGCATTATTGATGATATTAATCCTGCGACATAAGTAAATGCGGCAGCTTTAAGCATTTTTTTAGTACCTTCTTGTTCTTCTTTTGTAATAATTCCCATCTCGAGTAATATTTTATTTGCTCTTCTGCTTGCATCAAATTCTACAGGAAGTGTAATTAACTGAAATATAAGCGCAAAAGATATAAGTATTATTCCTATTATAAAAAGTTTAGTTAAAGATGCGGCTAGACTAATTATTATTACTATATAGCCTAAACTATTACCAAAATTAACAAAAGGAACTAATATATTTCTAATTTTTATTGGAGTATATCCTTCCTTATATTGAAGTGCATGCCCACATTCATGTGCAGCTACTGCGCATGATGCGATTGTTTTTCCATTATATATATCACTAGATAAATTTATTATTTTTTTACTATTATTATAGTGATCTGATAAATCACCAGATACCTCGCCAACTTTTATATTATCTAAATTATTTTCAGATAATATTTTTTTTGCGACTTCATAACCTGTCATATTAGAATCCACTAATATTTTTTTATATTTTGAATAAGTAAAACTTAGTGCTTGCTGTGCAATTAATACTATTAAAAATGCTCCCAAGATAAATATTAATTCCATAGTATTTTCGTCCCCTCTCTTGTATCTTTTATATTTACCCCTAATTTTATTATCTCATCTCTTATTTTATCTGCTTCAATATAGTTTTTTTCTTTTTTATATTTATTTCTCTTTTCAATTAAAGCATTTACTTTTTCTTCTAATTTTTTATCTATTTCATTACTTTTAAGTAAATCTAGCGATAATACTAAATCAAATTTCTCTATTAAATTTTTTTTAGTTAGATCATTTAATTCTTTATCTTTCAAAACTTCATATAAAATAGTTAAACACATTGATGTATTTAAATTATTATTTAATTCTTCTTTAAATTTTTCACTATAATATTTTACTTTTTCTTCATCAATAAAACCATCATCAGTTAGAGAAAGTGCCTTATTTTTTAATTTTTTGTATTCTCTTTGTGCCCCATCAAGTATTTCATAACTAAATGTTAGTTCATTATGGTAATATGAATTTAAACATAAATACCTATATGATAAAGGATCATATCCTTTTTCTTTAAGTACATCTACTGTTAGAAATTCACCCTTACTTTTACTCATTTTACCATCTTTATCATTCAAAAATCCAAAATGTATCCAATAATTACACCATTTATGACCTAAATATGCTTCGCTTTGTGCTATTTCATTTGTATGATGTGGAAAAACTGCATCTTCTGCCCCACAATGTATATCTAAATATTCACCTAAATATTTTATTGATATCCCAGTACATTCTATATGCCAACCAGGATAACCTCTTCCCCATGGAGAATCCCACTGCATTTCTTGATTATTGAATTTTGAATTAGTAAACCAAAGTCCAAAATCAAAAGGATTTCTCTTAGCTGTATCTTCTTTTATATCCTCTCTAACTGCGACCATTAAATCATCAGAATTTCTTCCTGATAATTCATAATATTTACTATATTTAGTAGTATCAAAATATACATTGCCATCACTTATATAAGCATAATTATCTTCAAGTAATTTAGAAATTATTTTAATATATTCATCAATATTATCAGTCGCAGGGCTTACAACGTCTGGCCATCTAATATTAAGCTTTTTACAATCATTTTTAAAACATTCCGTATAGTATTTTGCAATTTCATAAGAGGTTTTGTGTTCTCTTTTACTTGCAACAAGCATCTTATCTTCACCAGAATCTCCATCTCCAACCATATGTCCAACATCAGTAATGTTCATAACTCTATCAACTTTATATCCTAAATATTTTAAACTTTTTTCTAAAATATCTTCTGATATATACGTTCTAAGATTACCTATGTGTGCATAATGGTATACAGTAGGACCACATGTATATAATTTTACTTCACCTTTTTTATTAGGTATAAACTCTTCAATTTGTCTTGTCAATGTATTATATAATTTCATTTTTATCTCCTTTGTATTTCTATTTTACCATAGTTATAAAAAAAAGACTATAATAGTCTTTATGAAAATACTTCACAAATTATTTCATTTTCTATTTCTTTTCTTACTATCTTACATAACTTTCTAACACCATATTCTTGATATTTTGAATCTTTTTTTATTTTATTTATCATATCTAAATTAATTATATTATTTCTATTAAATTTTTTATAACATTTTTCTGCTTCTTTCATAATTATTTTATTTATATCTTCTTCAGTAAATTTATTAAACATAATTATTTCGTCAATTCTATTAATAAATTCTTTTGAAAAAAACTCAGTTAAAGTATCATTTTGAATATTTTTATTAAATCCCATTAACTCTTTATTTGTATAAGCATTGCTTGTCATTATAATAACAACATTATCAAATCTTATTATTCTACCATTAGAATCTTTGCAATTTCCTTCATCAAGTATATTTAAAAAGAAATTAATAACAGTTTTATGTGCTTTTTCTATTTCGTCTAATATAAGTACAGAATATGGCTTATTTCTAATTTGTTCAAGTATGTTTTTATTATCTTCATACCCTACATACCCAGCGGGAGATCCAATAAGTTTATTTATACTTATACTTTCTGAATATTCACTCATATCAAGTTTAATGACATTATTATTTCCTACAAGTGCTTTACCAAATATTTTAGATAAATATGTTTTGCCAGTACCTGTCGGACCACAAAAAAGCAAAGAATAACTTTTGTTTTTATCTTTAATACCTAATTTTATTTTTTTAGTTATTTCTAAAAGCTTATCTACTGCATTATCTTGGCCTATAATATTATCTTTTAATTTCTGCTCTATAGTTTTCACTTGATGCTCGACATCTTGATTTAACTCATATATAGGAATTTTAGTTTTTATACTTACTATATTTATTACATCCTTTAAGCTTACCTTTTTAGTATTTTTTTTCCTTATAATTTTCAATTGAATATTATTTATTTTATCTGTTATAATTCCTTCTTTTTCTTTCAAAGTGTATGCTTTATCATAATTCTGATTAATTATGCATCTATTTTTTTCTTTTTTTATTTTTGTTAAATCATTATTTAATTTAATAAGTTCTATTTCATCTTTATCTTCTTTTAATGATACTTTAGTACATACTTCATCTAAAACATCAATAGAACGATCTGGTTCGTGCCTATCATATATATATCTATCTGATAGTATTATAATTTTATCTATTATATCTTCAGATATTTTTACTCCATGATAAGCTTCATAAATACCTTTCAAATTCATTAAAATATTTTTTAAACTATCTTTGTCTGGTTCTTCAATAAATACCTTTTGAAATCTTCTATCTAATGCATTATCTTTTTCTATAAATTTTTTATATTCTTCTGTAGTAGTTGCACCAATGCATCTCATTTTTCCTCTAGCAAGAGCAGGCTTAAATATATTTGATGCATCAATCGCACCTTCTGCGCCTCCTGCGCCCACTAATGTATGTATCTCATCTATAAAAATAATAATATCATCATTTTCTTCTAATTCTTTTACTATTTTCTTTGTTCTTTCTTCAAATTCACCTCTATATTTTGTTCCTGCGACTGCACAAGCCATATCTAAACATAATATTCTTTTATTTCTTAAATTTAATGGTACGTTCCCGTTTTCTATTCTTCTTGCAAGCTCTTCTGCAATTGCAGTTTTTCCTACACCAGCATCTCCAATTAGTATTGGATTATTTTTGCCTCTTCTTGATAATATTTCTATTACTCTTTGTATTTCCTTCTCTCTTCCAATTACGGGGTCGAGTTCATTATTTTTTGCCATTTTTGTCAAATCAGTCGCAAGTTCCTCTATTATTAATTTTTTAGTTTTTTTATGTTTTACATTTCTTTTTTCACTAATATCATAATATAGTTTATTTATATCTACTCCTAGTGATATTAATAGTCTAATACCTGTTCCTTCTCCTTCATTTAATATTGCTAAAACAAGTGAAGTCCCTGTTATTTCTTCACCTGTTTCTTTAGATTCTAATATTAAATTTTCAAGTATTCTTTTTACTAAAGGAGAGTATATAAGTAAATTATTTTCATTATCACCAATACCAATTGTATTTATAATTTCTTCTTTATATTTTTTATATGTTACTTTATATTTTTTTAATTTTTCAGATATTTCTATATTATTTTTAAGTACTGCGAGTAATAAATGTTCACTGCCTATATTTTGATGTTTAAGTTCAGACATTTCTTTTTTTGCTGATACTAAAATTTTTTGTGTTTCTTCACTGAATTTTCCAAACATAAATATCCTCCTCTTATTAATTCTATGATACTTATGGTGGATTTAATAAAATTTATACAAAAAAAGAAATATAATTTCATATATTTCTATTTTTTCTTACTTGTACTTTTAGTTGTAGTTTTTTTAGAAGTGCTTTTAGTTTGTGAATTTTTTTTAGTAGTTGTAGTTTTCTTTACTGCTTCTCTTTTAGTTTCTTCTTTTACTTCTGGTTTTTCTATCATTTTAATTTCTTCTTTTTTATTTTTACATAATACTATAAATAGTACTAATATTACTACTAAAATGGCTAAAACTATATAAGAAATTGCTGAAATATAGCTTCTTCCTACAATCATCAATATTATAAATAACACAATCAATAATCCTAAGAAATATTTATAAATATATTTAATCCATTCCTTATAGCTTACTAATTCATATTGTAATCCCATTAATACTAACACACTTGTTGGTGATACTAATAAGAATAATGAATAAATTGCTTGGAATATAACAGCAATTACTACATAAATTGCAGTATTTGTAATTGCATATGTTATTGTAGATAATGTAAATTGTGCTGCATATGTATAATCTGGATATACTATAGATGATAATGCAGACAATGTTGTGCTTGCAAGCACAGAGTCTTTCATATCTGATATGCTAGATATTACAGTTATAAAGAAACCAGAATTGTAAATACCTACTAATACCATATTTGCTACTACGATAATTAATGCAAATGGAAGAGCGACTCTAATACCTTTTGAAATTGACTCAAGCATACCATCTACTTTAATTTTATATATTAAAGCAAGAACTACAGATGTAATTATTAATACTATAGAGATTGTATATATTGTCCATTCTCCAAATGAACTTAGAGTTGATCCTATAATTGCATTAAACAAAGATATATCATAAACAGTAAATTCAGTTATAGTATTATGAAAATTAATAAATCCTTCAAACCCAAAATATCCATTCCATGGTACCATTCCAAGAACTATTAATAATAATACTACATCAAAAGCAATTGATATTGGAAGTGCTTTTTTGTCATTCATTGATTCAAGAGTTACATCTTCTGCTTTTTTACCAAGAAGTACAAACGCGATTAATGATCCAAGTGAAATAACCAATATTATAACTTTAGCTATTATACTTGTAGATACAGTTACTTGAAGAATTTGATTTACATAATTTGTATATAATGAACCTGCATTACCAAGAATTATTGCGCCAATTGTTGATACAATTGCTTTTTTACTATCATAACCTAATTTTTTAGCAATATCAATAAATGCTGGGACTAATATAAGCATTGGAAATATATCTCCAATAACCGCAGTTAAAAGTCCTAAAGTTAATATACTTATTACTAAAAATAATCCTTTATTATTTTTAAATTTACATGCTGTATTATTAATTATAACTTCATATTTTCCTGATTTTTTTAATACTGCATAAAATACACCTATACATAATATATATATAAATGCACTTATAAATACACTAAATGATGTTAATCCATTTGAAACTGAATCAACAAAATTTATTGGATTTATATTTCCTTTTTCAATTCCAGTATAATCTATTATTGAAGAAGGGATTAAAAAACTTACAACTATTGTTGCTAAAATAGCAATTAATAGTACTTTAAATACATTATATTTTTTCATTTTTCCTCCTAATTTTCATTACCACTTAATGGTTTCATAAGTGGATACATTACAACATCTTTAATATTATCACTGTTTGTAAGAAGTTGAATCATTCTATCGACACCCATACCCCAACCTGATATTGGTGGCATACCATATTCCATAGCGCTTATATAATCATAGTCCATATCCATAGCTTCTTCATCTCCACCTGCTTTTAATTTAGCTTGTTCAAGGAATCTATTTTCTTGTTCAATTGGATCTACAAGTTCTGAATAACCATTTAGTATCTCTGCGCCATTTATAACAAGTTGAAACCTATCTGTTATTTCTTTATTGTTATCATTACTTCTTGCAAGTGGTGATAAACTTAATGGATGTTCAGTTAAATAAACTGGGCCAATCATATGTGGTCTCGCTACTTTTTTATATAGATAATCAACTAAATTACCATATCCTAAATTTTCTATTGGAGTATCACTATCAAGCTCTATATTATCTTCTTTGATTTTGCTTAATAGCTTATCTTTAGTATTATATTCTTTAATATCAATATTAGAATACTTGATAATTAATTCTCTAAATGATATCCTTGGCCATTCGCCTGATAAATCTACTATTTTATCTCCAACTTGGATATTAAGAGTCCCAAATACATTCTTTATTATTGTTTGAAGCATTTCACGAATAAATTTCATATTATCTTCATAATTATAATATGCTTGATATGCTTCAATCATAGTGAAATCTTGTAAGTGTGTTGCATCTATACCTTCATTTCTAAAACATCTTGCTATTTCATATACTTTTGGAATGCCTGCGATTATAGATCTTTTCATATATGTTTCTGGTGCTATTCTTAAATATACATCCATATCAAGCGCATTATGATGAGATTTAAATGGCTTTGCAACCGCGCCACTTGCTTTATTATTTAAAATAGGTGTTTCTACTTCATAATAACCTTTACTATCTAAAAATTTTCTTAACTCTTTAATAAAATTCATTCTAATTAAGAATCTTTTTCTAGTATCTTCGTTCATTATCATATCAACATACCTATTTCTATAACAAAGCTCTACATCGGTAAGACCATGAAACTTTTCAGGCAGTGGTTTTAATGCTTTCCCTAGAAATTCAAAGCTGGCTGCTCTTAAAGTTTTTTCACCAGTATGAGTTGTAAATATTTCTCCAGTTGCACCTATGAAATCTCCAATATCTATATTAGATTTAAAGAATTCATATTTATCTTCACCAACAAGATCAACTTTAATAGAAATTTGTAAATCACTTTCAATATCGCGAAGTTTTAAGAAACTCATTTTTCCCATTTTACGCATAAACACTATTCTACCAGCAACACTAACGTTATTAGTTCCATCAGGTAAAAGTGATGCTTCTTTTAAAGAATGAGTTACTTCATATCTTTCAGGATATGGATTACAAGTTTTTCTTATTTCATTTAGTTTTTCTCTTCTTACGATTTCTTGCTCTGATAACTCTCTCACTTTTTCACCTCCACTATAGATAATTATATCATAAAAAAACAGCAACACATACATTTATTGCTATTTTTTCCCAAATTATAATACATTTTTATAATCATTTAATATTTTTATTAATTCTTCTTTTGTCTCACATTTAAATATTGCGTTTTTTACCACACTTGAGTTTTTTAAACCTTTTATATACCATGCAGCATGTGTTCTCATTTCAAGTACTGCAACTTTTTCATTTTTTATCTCAAGTAAATAATTAAAATGTTTTAAACAAATATCTATTTTTTCTTTATCAGTTTGTGGTTTTAATCTTTCTTTAGTATTTAAATAGTGCACTATCTCTTTAAATAAATATGGATTACCTAAAGATGCTCTTCCTATCATAATTGCATCACATCCAGTATCATTAAACATTTTAATAGCATCATCTACTTTTTTTATATCACCGTTACCTATTACTGGAATGCTTACACTTTCTTTAACCTTTTTAATAATACTCCAGTCTGCTTTTCCTTCATATCCTTGTGCTCTCGTTCTTGGATGAACAGTAATTGCACTTGCACCTGCTTCTTCACAAATTTTAGCTACTTCGATCGCATTGATGCTATTTTTATCCCATCCACTTCTTATTTTTACAGTTACAGGGCATGGCACCGCATTTACTACTGCTTCTACTATTTCTCTTATTTTTTCAGGATTTTTAAGTAATGCTGCACCTGCTTGTGATTTAATAGCCACTTTTGGAACAGGACATCCCATATTAATATCAATGATATCCGGTTTCATTATGTCATACACTTTTTTTGCTGCAATTACAAAACTTTCTTTATCACTACCAAAAATTTGTTGAGCAATAGGTCTCTCATATTCAGTCATATAAAGCATATTTTTTGTTTTTTCGCTATCATAACAAAGGGCTTTGTCACTCACCATTTCAGCAAAAACAAGCCCTACTCCATATTCTTTAACTATTCTTCTATATGCACTATTACATATACCTGCCATTGGAGCTAAACATACATTGTTTTTTATTTCAATATTACCAATTTTAAACATTATCATTTTCTTTCACAATAATATTTAAATGAATTTTCTGATGTAATAGTTGCACTTGTTTGATCAAAATCAATATCCATAATCATTGATTTTGGATAATCATCACTTTCTATTCCATTAGATATATAATAATTAGGAGTAAATTTTATTTCGTATTCACTTGTACCATCATCATATTCTCTACTTAATATATAATAATTTCCTCTTAATTGATTTTCTTCTTCATCGCCATATTTTGCCCATAAAAAATCTTTTTCATTAAATTGAACAGTTAATACATAATTTCCAAAATATGAATTAGTTCTACAATTCCATGTTGATTTTAAAATTTTATCATTACTATTAAATATAGAAAATACTGAAGCAAATACTAATATTATAAGTATTATTATAAAAGATATAAATATAGAAACTATAATACCTACAATATTAAACGGCAAATAACTTACATTTTTATTTGTTTCCTTTTTATATTTATTACATTTTACAAGCCCAATTATTGATAAAACTAATCCTACTGGTGGCAATATAATACTAAATATAAAAGCTATAACAGATATTGTTTTAATACTTTTTACTTTCTTATCTTCTTGATCTACAACTTGATTTAAAGAATTCCCACACTGTATACAAAATTTACTATTTAATTCATTTTGTGCACCACATTTTGAACAATACATATTCATCAACTCCCTTATAAATAAATTATATCACGTATAATGTAGAAAGTAAATTAATAAAATTATAAACTTCCCTCTATTTATAATTTTTTAAATAAACATTGATTAAAAATATATTATCGAATATTTTTCTTTTTAAATGAACTTCTCTTACATAAAAAAAGGAATTAATTATTATTTTATTTAATTCCTTTATTTATTATAAACTCAACACCATTTTTTTTATTTTTAGCTATAATACTATAGCCAATCAAGTCGCAGTTGCCCTTTACGATTGAAAGTCCAAGACCATTTTCACCTTTTTTACCTTTTTTATAAGGCTCAAAAATGTTATTTATTAATGTTTTTTCTATATTTTCACCATCATTAAAGAATATAATTTGTTTTTCTTTTATTGTTATCATAATATCTTTTTTAGCATATCTAACAGCGTTATTTATGATATTGGTTATTATTGATTCCCAAATATCTTCCGTTCCATCATATAAAACATTTTTTTTATCACATTTGATTTCATAATTTAGATTGTTGTTTATAATTTTATATTTTTCAATTATATTTTCTACTATAGGTAGAATTTTTATTTTTTTATCGTTTTTATAGGAGTTTTGTAAATATGTAATTTTATTTAATTCTAATAGGGTTTTTACTTTATTTTCTAACTTTTTAATTTGTTCATCGCTCACTTTAATAACATTATCGTAGGGTTCAATGCCATCATTGTAAGCTTCAATATAGGATTTTATTACTGTAATAGGTGTTTTAAAATCATGTGATATATTTTGATACATTTCAGTTTTATATTTTTCTCTTGATAAAATTATTTCTTTCATTTGATCAATAGTATTATCTAAAAGCATTATTTCATCATCAAATTCATATTTACTTTTTACTACATCATAGTTTTCATTATTCATATTATTTACTTTTAATTTTAATCTTTGAAGTCTATTTACTATAAATTTAGACCAAAGTATTAAAAGTACTAATATTATTCCAAATGTTATAACTATTATTGGTATTACTATTCCAAGAGAACTTCTTCGAAGTATTTTAATATACCTATCTGTAGTAATTGCAATTGTTTTACTATCATCTTCTACTTTCACCGAGTAATAATATGTTCTTGTTTTATAAATGAATTTCCCATGACTTCCATTTATATATTTTAGGAGTTTTGAATAATCATCTACTTTTAGTATACTTTTATAATTATTGCTTATAAAAGTACCATTTATATTGTATATTATATATGCTATATTCTGATATTTTTTGTTTAATGATTCTTTATCATCAAACATTTCAAGGGGTTGTTCTAAATAATTATATACAGTTTCTTCAAAAAATGGTTCCATTGACTTTGGTAATATTATATTTATCGAAAAAATCATTATAAGTAGTGATATTAATGTTATTACAACTAATTGTTTAGATAAATTTATTTTTATATTTTTCATGACAATCTATATCCAAATCCATATACTGTATTTATATTTAGATTTTTCATTTTCTTTCTAAGTCTTCTGATTGAATCATCTACTACTCTATCACTACCATAATAATCAGTTCCCCAAACCTCACTTAGTATCATTTCTCTTGTTAAAGATTTATTTTTATTATTTAGTAAATAAATTAATAATTCAAATTCTAATGTTGTTAATACTACCCTTTCGTCCTTATTATAAACTGTCCTTTCTTCGGTGTTGATATCATAATCATTGTATTTTATTTTATGAAAGTCTTTACTATATACTCTTTTAATTATATTTTTAACTCTTAATACTAGTTCTTTAGGAGAATAAGGCTTTGCAATATAATCATCACATCCTAATTCTAGTCCCATTATTTTATCAATTGATTCATCTCTTGCAGATGAAAATATGACCGGAACTTCTTCATTTTTTTGTCTTATTTCCTTTATAATATCGTAACCTGTGATATCGTCTTCTAGCATTATATCAAGCATCCATAATTGGACACTACTATCACTATTTATATAATCTATGGCATCTTGTCCTTTAGTAAAAGATATTATTTCAAAATCTTCTTTTTCTAAATAATTTTTAATTAATTTATTTAAAGATTCTTCATCTTCTACTAGTCCAATTTTATACATATTACTCACCACCGACTATATTATAACATATTTTTTTATATTCTTGTAACACCACCTCCTTTGATGATATAAACTATATCAGCACTGTTTGCGACTGCTTTTGAGTGCGTTACTACTATTACACCTTTACCTTGTTTTGCAAGATCTCTAAATATATCAATTATTTTCTTTTCTGTTTCTTCATCTAAATTACCAGTTGGTTCATCAGCAAAAACAAAAGGTATATCGGTAGATAAACATCTAGCGATCGCAACTCTTTGTTGTTCTCCGCCTGATAATTTTAAAACAGTTCTTGATGCAGTATCTTCATCAATGCCTAAATTACTTAATATTTCTAATATCTTTTTTCTTTTTTCTTTTTTATTTAATTTTCTTCCTGCGATATCCATTGCCACTTCAACATTTTCTATCGCAGTCATATAAGGGATTAGATTATATGATTGAAATATTATATTTACATACTTATTTCTGTAATTGTTATAACCTATCTCTTTTATACTTTTTCCATTATATAATATTTCTCCTTCTTTAAAAGTATCAAGACCTGATAATAAGGATAATAGTGTTGTTTTACCACTTCCGCTTTCTCCAAGTATTGCATAAAATTTGCCACTTTCAAATGTACATGATGCATTATTCAATACTTTTTTCAGCTTAATACCATCTTGATAATAATGAGTTATATTTTTTGCTTCAATTTTATTCATATATCTACTCCCTTCTTGATAATATGTCTTTAGGATCACTATTTAATATTTTTATTGAAGGTATTATCATTGAAATAAATATTATTACATACCCAATCATAAATAATAATCCAACATCTTTTAGTGTAACACTTACATCTATTTCATCAATTGTATCTATGTTATTTAATCCCATAATAGATCCAATTGATTTGTCCTTTCTTTCTTCGAAATTTCCATTTTGGGCAAAAGAGCTTCCTCTTCCTCCCATTGGACTGTTATTGCTTATCATTGTACTTTGATTTTGATTATCTATAAGTATGTCTGCAAATTTTTGACTTGTAAATAGTGATGTACCTATTGATAAAATAAATGATATACTTGCAATTATTATAAGCTCTACAATAAATTGTCCAATTATTTTTTTCTTTTTTTCGCCTAATGATAAAAGTACCCCAATTTCATAATTTCTATCTTTTAGCGAATTTATTACCATTAAACTTATTACAACAATAGCTGCAATTACTACTATTACAAGTATAGTTCTTGAGAATTTTGCAACACCTTCAATAGATGATATCATTTGTTCATATGTTTGATTATCTATATCAAGAGTTAAATATCTATCAGATAAATCTGTTATTAATTTATTTGCCTCTTTTTTAAACTCATCAGCATTTTCTGGATCATTTAAATAAAATACTGCTTTTGTAATATTATAATTTCCGTTATTATATTCTTCGTCAGTTAAGAATTTTTCACCAGTTTCTGTATTGATATATATTAAATTGTAGCTATTATTAAATTCTTCTTTATTTTGATATATACCAGTTACAGTTAATGTATGACTTTCTCCATCTGAATCCTTTATCTTTATTTCACTGCCTATTTCTAAGTTGTTATAACTAGCAAGTTCATATGAAATAATAACTGCATCCTCATCATCCTCTTCAAATGCTTCTCCCTCAACTAATTCTATTTGACCGTCTACATATTTATCTTCTAATTTAAATGTATTTATTGCTTCAATTTGAAGAGAATTATTCATCATTCTACCTTTGTTTTCTGATTCATTAATAGATTCTTCATATAAATTAAATGATTCTTCCTCACCTTTAACTGTAAAATAATATTTTACATCAGATACATAATTAATTTCTTTTAATATATTAACATCGTTAATTGTAGCATTGCTCTGATTCATAGCTTCATGCATATCTTGCATTTGCTCTTTCCTGTTTTGCAGTTCTTCATTATCAGTTTGTGCTTCATTATCATTCATAAAATCTTCTCTTAATTTTTCCATATCAGTAGAAAGAATCACTTCACTCCCAAGCGATTTTCTAGCTATATTCATAGATTCTTCAGTAGCATTCTTAATAGATATTGATGATAGTACTAAGTTTGCTACTATAAATAGGAATAGAAAAAATATTACTGTTTTTGATTTTCTTCTTGTTACACTAAGTTTAGCTCTCTTAAACATTTATTTCCTCCTTACAACTTAATGATAAGAAAATAATATGTAAAAAAGATATATTAATTGTGTGAAATTGTGTGATTATATTTTGCTTTTACTACATACCTTATTTGATTATTAAATGTGCATGTTATTAATGTTAATATCTTTTTATTGTATACATTGTCTAGTACTGTTTTATCTTTAATGTTTATATATTGTAAAGAATCCACAGTATAAAGATATTCATCTTTAAAATTACTTATAATTATTTCATCATTTAATTTTAATTTATAAAGCTTTGAAAAAACATATTTATTATTATGACCTGCGAGTATAATATTTCCATATTCACTTGAAATTAAGTTTTTATTGCTTATCATTAGAATTAAATTAGAATCTAATATTTCATTATATTCTCCCTTTTTTATTAAACCTTTATAATTTAATTTTTCAATTACTAAATATGCATCATATTTTCTATCAATATTATTATTTCTTATAACTTCATCTATTTTAAGTTCTTCGTTTATATCTTTATTATAATTATAAAATAGTATAAAAACAGCTATAAAAATAAAAACAATACTAATTATTTTTCTTAACAAAATTGTATACACCTAAACTTGAAAATATAAGAAATAAAAGCATATATTTATTGATACTCATACTAGTTACTGGCATAATTGTTTTTTCATTTGTTACATCTATTTTACCTATACATGTACTATCATTAACATAAAATTCATATTTTTCTTCATTTAATATATATCCACTTGGTACTTTTATTTGTTTAATATAATATTTCCCATAAGGTAAATCAGTAATAATAACTTCTCCATTTTCATCTGTTTTTCCACTAAACACTAAATTATCATTTTCATCATATACATTTATTTCTACATCTTTTAATTTTTTATCTTCTTTTGATGATATATATACAATATCACACAGCACTTTATTATTTATAATTTCTATATTTTCATTAATTATATATGTTTTGTCATCTTTATATTTTAAATCTACTTTGTAAAATTTATCATCTAACTTATACCCTTCAAGTGTATTTAATTCTTTTATGTAATAAATCCCTAAAGGTAAATTATCAAAATAATTATCACTTCCGTTTGTAATTAATGTATCTATTTGTTTATAATCTTTATTAAATAAACCTATTTCGACACTATTTAAATTATTACCTTCTTCATCTGTTTTTTTTATAGATATCTTCCCTTTTGGAACATCATTAAATATGTCTACATCATAGTATGGCCCATTCATTTTAATATTATCGTCAATCTTAATTGTTTTATTTTCCTTATTTACCACATATCCATTTGATGCACTTACCTCTTCAATTATATAATTACCTTTATTTAATTTTACAGAAGCATATCCATTTTTATCTACTTTAATATTGTCATATACATATGAATCAGATGAAATATCTTTTATCTTAAATACTGTCCCTTCTTCTTTTATTAATTCGTTAGTATTTTTATCTCTTTTATTTATTCTTACATTAACTTTGTCTGCGACTATAGTAAATTCAGATTCCTTTTTATCACTAAATCCAAATAATGCCATTTTTTGACTATTACTATTAGGTACATAGTATACTTTTGTTTTTTCATTACTTAAATTTTTAGAAACTAATTTTACTTTGAATGTACCAAATTTATTTAAATCAAAAGTAATCAAGGATCCATTTTTTGTATATTTTAAATCTGTAACAATATCAAAGTTATTAATTACATTATTTGTATCGTTAATAATTACCTTATCATTAAAATATTGAACATAGGTTCTTCCTGAAAATGATGGTAAAGTATTATGTAAATTTACAAGTCTAAGTATTTCATTTTTTTCTTTTTCCACATTTATTTCATTACCATTTTCATTATATTCTGTAGTCCATTTAACATAATCATCTTTAAATAACCAAATAAGTTCTTGAGTAGCAAGATAATAATTTAATGTATTATGATTTTCATATCCGTATCCATAGTGTACAATTAATTCCATTTTATTTTTTTCTTCCATAGTATAACCTGATACACTAAAATCTTCTGTGGAACTATATATATTGCTACCTATCACTCTCCATGGTTCTATACAATATACTAACTTATTATTTTGATACCTATACGGAAGTTTCCCATACGACATTAATACTCCGTTTTTATAGTGATATGCATATACATTATCAATATAATTTGTAGTTAAAGTAGAATCATTTTCAAGTGCATATGCTTTGTTCACATTAAATATTCCCCCTAATAATATTCCTATCAGTACTACTAAAAAAATTCTTTTCATTCTATCACCTCAATATAATTATTCCCCGTAAATTTTTTAATTCCACTAAAAAAGAAGAAAAATTTTGTTTTTCTTCTAATTAAAATTTTATATATTTTAATGATGATGATTGTGGGATTTTGTCTGTTTTATTTCACAATTTTTCTCAGTACAGTTTTCTTCCTTTTCCTCTATTTCTATAGTTACATGGCCTATATTATGTTCTTTTAATTCTTTTTTTATTTTTTCTTTTATATTTTTTGAATTTTTTTCTATTACTACATGCATTGTTGCATAATTATTATATCCATCTATACTCCAAACATGAATATGGTGCACATCTAAAACTTCTTTTATTTCAAGTAAATGTTTTTTTATCTCTTCAATAGAAATGTTATTTGGAATTTTTTCTAAAAATAAATCTAATATTGTTTTAAAATTTTTAAGGGCACTTGTAAGTATAAATATTGCGACTAATATTGATAATATTGGATCAATAACAGATATATCTGTAAACTTCATTATAAGTCCACCAGTTAATACTACAATCCATCCTAATACATCTTCAAGCATATGTAAATTTACTGATTTTTGATTTAATGAATCCCCATCTTTTGTAAAATAAGCTGCTAAAAAATTAATAATTACACCAAAAATTGATAATAAAATCATTCCATTATAATTTATTTCTACAGGATTTATTATTCTTTTAATTGAATTATATATAACTAATGTAGAACCTATTATTAATATTGTTGTAGTTATTATGCTTGCTAAAACTGAATATCTCACATATCCAAATGTATATTTACTATCAGGCTTTCTTTTACTTTTTTTCTCTAGGAAAAAAGATATTCCTATGCTAGTTGCATCTGCCATATCATGAACTGAATCTGACATTATAGCGACACTATTAGTAATTAATCCTCCTATAAATTCAAAGATTGAAAAACTTAAATTTAAAATAAATGCGACTAATATATTTCTTTCTGTTTTCATTTTTTTACCTTCTTTCTTACATTTCTTAATGTATTATATTCAACAATTGAATAATTGTTCAACTATTCTATATTATAGTTGAATTACCATTCATATGTCAATATAAAAAAAACAAATTATAAAAATTTGTCTATTTTAATATATTTTCTTATTATTATTTTTTTTAAATTCTTCAAATACTTTAATTGCTTCATCTCTTTTAATATTACATAATTTAATTAAATCTTGATTCTCACCCTTTAAATATTCATAAATAATATCATCTCTAAAACCTATATTACCTGAATCTTCTTTTGTATTTGCATAATAAACTTTCTTTATATTTGCCCAAATAATTGCAGATAAACACATAGGACATGGTTCTGCACTTGTATATAAAATACATCCAGATAAATCGTGCGTCCCCAATATTTCGGATGCTTTTCTAATAGCATTTATTTCCGCATGTGCAGTTGCATCTTTACTTTTGATTACAGTATTATGGGCTTTACTTATTATTTTCCCATTTTTTACTATAACTGCACCAAAAGGGCCGCCATCAATATAACTATTAGCATTATTTACTTTTGATTCTTCAATTGCAATACTTATTGCTTCTTCATTTGTTAACACTTTTAATTCTCCTTTAAATATACTTTTTTATATAGTTACTATAATTTCTTGAGTAGTTGATTTTTCTTCTAATTTTTAGTGTTTAACTTCCCATATTCTTAATCACTAATTGTAAATTTCTCTTCCCATAGAAGTTTGATTTCTATTTATTTCTAGTTCTATAAATTATTAAATTAAGAATAACTCCTAATAATATTAAAATTGTCTTCGTAATTATTTCTAACAAAAAATTTACTATTTTACTATAAATCTATAAATTGCGTATACTACCCATATAAGCCAAGAATAAATCCAAACATCAAATATAATACTTATCGTTAAATAAATTATTGCGACTATAATTGCTATAATCCAATTCATTAACTTTTTCTTATTCATAGTTATTTTTCCTCTCTTATCTTATTATTATCAATTTTTTAAGCAGAACAGCTTTTTTCCTTATCCTTTTGAATCTTTTTCTGATATCTATCTTCTTCACTAAATATACAACCACAATATTTTTGCATATATAAACTTATTTCTCTTGCTTTTTCTTGTCCTTGTTTAAAATATGGTCTAAAATCATAATAATAGAATTTAATACTATATTTTTCTGCAATTTTGTTTGCTATTTCTACCATTTTTTCATGATTTTGATATGGACTAATTAACAACGTTGTACAAAATGCATCATACCCATTTTCTTTTGCATATTTTGCAGTTTCATTTAATCTAACAGTATAACAATATGTACATCTGTTATCTATATTATTAATTACATTTTTAGTAAATTCTCTAAGTCCATACTCTTCCTTATATATTACATTTAAATCAATCATTGAACTATATTCTTTTAGAGTATCTCTTCTGTTTTTATATTCTGTATATGGGTGAATATTTGGATTATACCAAAATCCAGTTATATCAATATTTTCTTCTCTTAATTTTTCTATACACATTATACTACAAGGTGCACAACATATATGTAATAATAACTTCATACTTTCTTCCTCTTTTCAAAAACTATTATACAATAAAAATAGTAAAATTGCATAAAAAAAGGGAAATTTAATTCCCTTATGAATTTAAAGATTCAGTTTCATATAATTTTTTATAGATTTTATTAATTCTTCATTTCCCCACTCTTTTCTCTTTAAATTCGTTAAAATATTATTAATTGTATTGTTTGTCAACCAAAAATCGGTATACTTCAATATTATAAAATATTTTCTCCTGTTATTACATCTTCGATATTTCTAAGAAGTAATTCAAGAACATTTGCTTTTTTTATATCCTCTTTTACAGTTACTTTTATCTTATATAATTCCTTATTATTTTCATAAATACTTATGTTGCCAACAACATCACCTTTTTTTATAGGTAACTCTTCATTAGTTATATTTAATTTATAACTTACTTTTCTATCATCATTACCTTTTCTATTTAATATATTAATATCTTGCATAGGTACTATTTTTACTTTTGATTTACTAGCTTTATCTATATTTAATTCTCCAACCTTAGAATTTGTAGTTAAATAATTTTTTACTGTGTACATATTAAATCCATAATCAAGCATCTTAGTCATTTCTTCATTTCTTTTTGAATTTGTTTCTTCACCCATTATTACTCCAATTAAACGCATGTTATTTCTTTTTGCAGTCGCAGTTAAACAATATCCGGCATCTTTTGTATATCCTGTTTTAAGACCATCCATCCCATCATATGTTTTTATTAATTTATTTGTATTTACAAGCCAAAATTTATTATTTGTATTTTGTCTTAAATATGTTTCGTAAATACCTGAGTACTCAAGAATTTTATCATGTCTTACAAGTTCTCTAGCCATTTGAGCCATATCATAGGCAGAGGAATAATGGTTTTCTGTATCAAGACCAGTTGAATTTTCAAAATTAGTATCTTTTAGTCCTAGTTTTTTTACTTCTTCGTTCATTCTAAATACAAATGCTTCTTCAGTACCTGATATTCTTTCAGCAAGTGCGACAACTGCATCATTCGCAGAACCAACACATATTGCTTTTAACAAGTCATTTACACTCATTTTTTCTCCAGGTTCTAAATATATTTGTGATCCCCCCATTTTTGAAGCATTTTCTGATACTGTTATTACTTCATCAAGTGTAATACTCTTCTTTTCTATTTCTTCCATAATAATTATCAAGCTCATTATTTTTGTCATTGAAGCTGGTGCAAGTCTTTCATGTGCATTACTATCATGAATTATTTCCCCAGTAGATGCTTCAATTAATATTGAACTTTTGGCAGATTCAGTTAATTTTAAATCTTCTGCCTTTACATTTGTTAAAAATATAAAAGACATAATAAATATAAATAAAAATTTCTTCATATAACACCTCTAATAAAAAATATGTAAAAAATAATTATTTATGAAATTTTTATGGACAAATTTTATCATTTTGATATAATTAACTTAAAGTAGGTGATGTAAGTGATAAAAAAGAAAAAACCTAACTATAAACTTAGAAGAAAAATTGCAAAAATTACGTTAATATTATTAATTGTTGTTCCTATATTTTTAATCAATCAAACAAAAATATTAAATTTTCCACTGTATATAACTAATATAAAATATACTGGAATTATTGATTCTTTATTTGAAGTAGATTTTACTAAAAAAGAAGTAAAAGATACTTTAAAATATCTAAAAGAAAATGAAAGAATTAATGATAATACCAAAAATTACATATTGGAATTAGATAGTATGGGATATAATAAAAACACTATTGAATATGTAATTAAGAATCTTAATAAAGAACAAATAACTGAATTTTTATCTAAAAAATATAATAAAGATTATGAAAAATACATTGAAAATGATTTGTTTGTATTTTCCAAATTAGAAAGATACTTGAATTATCAAAACGAGCATAAAGATTTAAGCATAGATGAAATAGTTTATAGAATTGAATTAAACCTAGATAAAACTTATTATGAAGATAGTGAATTTGTAAAAAACCCAGATGATATTACAGTTTTAACAAACAAATATTTAGAAATACCTGAAGATTATGAACCAGAAGATTTAGTAGATATGGACGATAATTACGCAAATAATTCTTATAGGCAACTAAAACTTAGAAAAGAAGCATATGAAAAATTTGTAGAAATGTGTGATGATTCTAGGGAAGATGGTGTTAATTTTTATGCAGAAAGTGCATATAGAAGTTATGAATATCAAGATATATTGTATAAAAATTATGTATATAATAATGGTCAAGAAGAAGCAAATAAATATGCAGCTAAACCAGGATTTTCAGAACATGAACTTGGTCTTGCGATAGATCTTGCTAATATATGGACTATAACTACTAAAGGAGAAGAATATGCATGGCTTTCTAAAAATGCATATAAGTATGGTTATATAATTAGATATAAAGAAGAATGGGAAGATATAACAGGATATGCGGCTGAAAGTTGGCATATAAGATATGTAGGGGTTGAGACTGCAACTAAAGTTTATAAAAAAGGTATGTCTTATGAAGAATACTATATAAAATATATTGCAAATTAAAAGAGTTCACATTTTGAACTCTTTTAATTTTCTTTTTTTAGTTCTGATTCGTATAGTATTTTATATCCAGGAGATTTTTTAATTAATTCTTCATGTGTACCTTCCGCTGCAATTTTACCATTATCTATAAACATAATTTTATCACTATTAAGAATAGTAGAAAATCTATGTGCAATAATTAAAATAGTATACTCTCCCTTCATATTATTAATAGCTTCTTGTATTTCTTTTTGGGTTTCATTATCAAGTGCACTTGTCGCTTCGTCAAACAAGATTATTTCTGTTTTTTGAGCTAGTGCTCTTGCTATTGCTAATCTTTGTTTTTGCCCACCTGATAAATTTACTCCACCTTCTCCTACTATAGTATCATATTTATCTGGAAGTGACATAATGAAATCATGAAGGCAAGCAGTTTTACAAACTTTTTTTATTTCTCTATCTGTAATATTAGGTTTTACTAATCTTAAGTTATCCTTAATACTTAAATTAAAAATATATGGACTTTGATTAATAATTGTAATATTCCCTCTTATAGATTCTTTATCAAGTTCATTAATATTAATCCCATCAATTAATATTTCTCCATCATCTACGTCATAAAATTTACATAGTAAACTAAACACTGTTGATTTCCCCGCACCACTCTTACCAACAAAAGCAACTGTTTTATTAGCATTTATTTTAAAACTCATATCATTTAATATTTTATTTTTATCATACGAAAATGAAACATTTCTAAATTCAAAATCACCATTTATTTTATCTAAATGTCTAATGCCAAATTTTTCTTTAGTATACTCACTTCCATACATTATTTCTCTAATTCTATCAACAGATAAACTAAAATCTTTAGTTCTCTCAAGTAAATCTCCAATCCATGAAACAACATTTGTCACTCCTTTAGAATAGTTATTAATTACTAAAGCACTTGTTATAGTTAAAAATTTATTATAAATAAGAAAAACTAGTAATAATATAAGTAACAGATCATTTAAATCTAAACAAAATCCTCCATATAACGTATAATTTCTATCAACTTTATTCATTTTATATCTTTCAGTATTTAAATTTAATACTTTTTTATGGAGTTCATTACTAAAACTTTCTTCAGAGTTAAGCATTTTTATATCTCTAATTCCTCTTATCATTTCTCCAACAAAACTAGATGCTCTTTCACTTAATTTTCTATACCTTTTATCATTTTCATTTCGTAATTTTACTCTTTTTCTTTCAATCAAATACATAATTGATGTTGAAAAAATTAAATATATAAATACCGGTTTACTAATAATAAATATAGCACCAAAAATTCCTATATCAGTTATTATATTAGTTATATAACCTATAAGCATAGGAAAAATATCTGATAGTTTACTTGTATCATTTGTAAGTCTTTGAATAAATACACCTGTGCCATTATTATCAATTACTTTATTTTCAAGTTTTAATATTTCTTTACCTAATTCAGTTTGAAGATTTATATATGTTTCCCTAAATAAAATATTACTATTATGCCTTTGAAAATAGTGTACTATATTACGTATATTTTCAACAATAAATATTACTATTGTAATTAAAATCAGTTGTTTAAATTCATTATTTGTTAAATTAACTATTATTTTTGCACTTAATATAGGAATCAATATACTTATAATTATAGATATAATTGAACATATTATATACATAACTAAATACTTTTTAGAGTTTTTTGCAAATTTCCATGTAAACTTTAAGTCCTTTAAGAATACCATACTACCACTCCTATTTTATATAATTATATCATGCGCACATGTATTACAAATCCTATTTACTTTATAATATCGTATACTATTTTTACTTCTTCTATATTTTTATTACTAATAGTAAACGCATCATATAACTTATCAATATCTATATCATTATCACATACTACATACAAAAGAGTATCATCAATTCTTACTTCATCATTGACTTTTTTATTTAATATGATTCCAACTTTATGATTTATAATATCATCTTTTTTATTTCTTCCTGCGCCTAGCGAATTTGCAAATTTAGCAAGTTTAATTACATCTATATCAGTTATATATCCATTATTTTTAGATTTTAAAGCTATTTTTTTATTTGCTATTTCAATATTATTAACATCTCCACCTTGTGCTTTTATAAGTTCAAAGAATTTTTTTAAACCTTCTTTATTATTAAGTTTTTCTACTACCATATCAAGTGAATCTTCTAAAGATATACCTTTTCCTAAAGAAACCATATATGATGCAAGTGTTAAACATAATTTAGTAAATCTTTCTTCACCATTACCATTTAGTGTATCAATCGCTTCTTTTACCTCTAAGGCATTACCTATTGTATAACCAAGTGGATAATTCATATTTGTTATTAGTGCGACTATTTCTTTATTAAATTTTTTACCTATACTAATCATAGTTTTTGATAATTTTCTAGCATCAGTAATATTTTTCATAAATGCACCCTTACCAACTTTTACATCTAAAACTATTTTATCCGCACCTGATGCAAGTTTTTTACTCATTATACTAGAGGCAATCAGTGGAATTGATTCAGTTGTACCAGTTACATCTCTTAATGCATATATTTTTTTATCTGCAGGTACTAAATTACCTGTTTGAGATACAAGTGCAATACCTATATCATTAACCTCTTTAATAAATTCTTCTTCAGTAATACTTGTATTAAATCCCGATATAGATTCAAGTTTATCAATTGTTCCACCTGTATAGCCAAGACCTCTTCCACTCATTTTAGCAATTGGTACACCACATGCTGCTACTAAAGGTGCAACTACCAAAGTTGTTTTATCTCCAACTCCACCAGTCGAATGTTTATCGACTTTTATTCCATTTATATTTGATAAATCAAGTTTATCACCGCTATCTAACATTATTTTTGTTAGATTAAATGTTTCTTCATCAGTCATACCATTCAATACTATTGCCATTAGAAGTGAACTCATTTGATAATCTTTAACTTCTCCACCTATAAAATTATCCACAGTATATTTTATTTCATCATATGTTAACTCCCCTTTATTTTTTTTCTTTATTATTATATTTATAATATTTTTATTAATCACTTACTATAAAAATT
>CALVQR010000009.1 GCA_944358265.1 uncultured Bacilli bacterium
GGACATGGAAATCACTGGAATAAGAGTAGATAAAGATGTATTAAATTCTATAGGAAATAATATAAATGAAAAAATAAAAATATTAACTAATGAAATATATTCTTATGCTGGATATGAATTTAATATTCAGTCTCCAAAACAATTAGGAGATGTACTTTTTAATAAACTTGAAATACCATATCCAAAAAAGAAAAAAGAATCGTATTCAACAGCTCGTGAAATACTTGATAAAATCGTAGATTATCATCCAATAGTAAAAAAAGTAATTGAATATAGAACACTTATAAAAATATATACAACATATGTGCTTGGAATACAAAATATGATAAAAAGTGATGGGAAACTTCATACAATATATACACAAACGCTTACAAGAACAGGTAGACTTTCATCGATTGAACCAAATTTACAAAATATACCTATAAGATATAAAGAAGGAAAAGAAATAAGGAAAGCTTTTATTCCTGAAGAAAACTCAATATTTTTATCTAGTGATTATTCTCAAATAGAACTTAGAGTATTCGCACATATGTCTAAAGAAAAAAATTTAATTGATGCATTTAATAATGATTTAGATATACATACTAAAACTGCGATGGATATATACCATGTTTCTAAAGATGAAGTAACAAGCGCAATGAGAAGAGAAGCAAAAGCTGTTAATTTTGGCATTATATACGGAATTAGTAGTTTTGGACTTGCAGAAGATTTACATTTAGATATAAAATCTGCAAAAAAATTTATGGATAATTATTTAGAAACTTTTCCTGGAATAAAAAATTATATGGATAAAGTTATAAAAGATGCATATGATATGGGATATGTTAAAACTATTATGAATAGAAAAAGAAAGATAGATGAATTATATAATACTAATTATATGATTAAGTCTCAAGGAGAAAGAATGGCATTAAATACTCCAATCCAAGGATCAAGCGCAGATATTTTAAAAAAAGCAATGATAGATATATATAATGAATTTAATAGATTAAATTTAAAAAGTAAGATGATTTTACAAGTTCATGATGAACTTATATTTAATGTTAATAAAGATGAAGAAGATGTAGTAAAAAATATAGTAATAAATTTTATGGAAAATGCATATAAATTAAGTGTACCACTTAAAGTAGAGATATCTACTGGTAAAAATTGGTACGATGCGAAATAGGTGTAAAATTTATAGTAAAGTTTAAATTTTGAATGTGTTAGTATTAGTTTTTAATGATATAATATAATTGTATAAGAAAGAATAATATTAGAAAAACCCTTATTTTATTTGACTTTTTTTGGCATATGTGGTACAATTGCAAAGCTGAATGAAATAAACTAGTTGGAGGGGGGATAAAAATGAAAGAAAACTATATTTTTGAATATTTGGATGAATTAAAATTTAAAAAATGCGAACGTTCTGTAAAAAAATATAATATGTTTGCTTTTAAAAAATTAGTTTTTGATTTTTATCCAAAAATGAAAAATGGAGAATTTTTAGGAGCAAAAGTAAATGAAAATTTTGAAAAAAATACAGTTTCATATGAACTTATATTACCTGCAGATGAATTATTTACCAAAGTTCACGGAGAAATAGTACTTCATTATGATGTTTATACAAATAAAAATATTATTTTGCTAAAGACAATTGAACCTGAAGATTTATTATTAGAAGGTCATGCGACAGAACTTGGTGCATACAAAGGCGTTATGATAAGCAAAGAAAATGCTCAAAAAGATATGTTTAAAATAAATTTGTTAGATTTACTAAACAAATAAACTGATATAAGTATCAGTTTTTTTAATTTATATTTATTGTTGTATTTATTTCTTTAAAATGTTATAATTATTCATATAAGAATACGGAGGGACTGTGTGTGGATAAAAAAGTATTAATCACAAATTCAATCGGTCAGCAGATACAAGCAGATGTGATTACTGCATTTAAATTAAAAGATACTAATCAAAGTTATATAGTGTATACATTTAATGAAAAAAAAGGTGACAATATTAAAACATATACATCTAAAATAAGAGAAGAAAATGGCGAAGTATATTTTGATTCAATTACGGATGATGAAGAGTGGAAAAAGGTAAAAGAAGCAATAATTAGACAAGCAATGGAATCGGAGGAATGATTATGAGTTTTATAAATCCAAATTTTAAAAATATCCCAAAAAAAGAAATAGTAGATGAATCAAGCAAAATAGAAAACATAAATGTTAATTTTGATAATGTAAAATTAAAAGGAGAACCAAGAAGACAAGATATACCTAATAAAGAGGGAAATATTGTAAGCTTAGATACTATAATTAAAAATGAAGAAGAAACTGAATTTGAATATGTAAATTTAGGGAATGTTGCAAAACTTACTGGTGTTCCAAAAATAGAAGAATTTAACTTAAGTGAAATAGCAAAAATTCAAATTAAATATTTTAATACCATGGGTAATAGTATGAGTATGTAATTGCATTACATATTTTGTTATGTTATAATTTATAAAGTTAAAGTGAGGTATAAAAATGAATAAGAAAAAAATAAAAAAATTATTAAAAAATAAAAGATTTTTAATTTTTTTAGCTTTATTAGTAATTATTATAGTGTGTATGTTTTTATTATTAAGATTATTTTTCCCAAGTGGAGAATCTAATTATGGTAATAGACTAGACGGTATTGAAAAAATAAGTTTTACAAAAAAAGATCAAGAAAGTGTTACTAAATTTATAAGTGATAATGAGAAAGTATCATCATCTCAAATGAATATTCACGGGAAAATAATAAATGTTATATATGATGTAAAAAAAGATGTTACTGAAGAAGATGCAAAAAATATTGCAGTTTCTTCTTTAGAAAAATTTTCTGATGAGGTAAAAGGCTTTTATGATATACAATTTATAATAACAAAAACAGAAGAAGAGGGAGAAAAGGTAGAAACTACAGATGAAAATGGCAAGACAATTACTAATGAATTAAAAAAATTTCCAATTATGGGATATAAAAACTCTAAAAATGATAGTATAGTTTGGTAGGGTGATAGAAATGAAAAAGAAAAATAAAAAAATTAATATGAAAAAAATTATATTTATATCAATTTCATTAATTATAATTGTATCAATTATTTTAATTTCTTTATATATAAAAAATAGAAATGATCAAAATGGAGTATTTTCTATATTAGAAAAAAGATGGATTGAAAAAAATAAGTCTACAAAAATAGATGTTTCTATATTAAATGATTTACCAATATTTGGTGAAGAAGGAGATGGAGTATTTTTTGATTTTTTAAGTGACTTTGAAAAGGAAACTTCTTTAGAATTTAACATGATTCCATATACAACTTCAACAACAGCAAAGGATAATGGTTATTCCTTTCAAATAAATAACAAATCAAAATTAGAGGAAAACGAATTATTGTTTTATACTGATAGTTATGTAATAATTAGTAAGGATAGTGAAAAAATTAAAGATTTTTCAAATTTAAACAATTCAATTGTGGGAGCATTAGAAAAAGATTTAAGTACTATAAAAGAATATTTAAAAGAAAATCCTAATATTGTATATAATACTTACAATAACATAGAAGCAATTGTATCAGCATTAAATTCAAATGATATTAAATATGCAATTGTGCCAAACAATATATATATTGATGAAATATTGAGTAATAATTATTATATTGTTTATAACGTATCAGATATTTATACAAATTATGTATTAAATATAAATGGCAATGAAAAGATATTAAATAGTATATTTGAAAAATATTACATAAGATGGATGAGAGATAGCTATAGTGATTCATATAATGAGAGATTTTTTGAACTATATTTTGATGAAAAAGAACTTGATGAAATAGCAAAATCAGACTTTTCAAGTAAAGACTATGTATATGGTTATGTAAAAAATATACCTTATGAAACAAAAATAAATGAAGATTTTATTGGATATAATAGTGAAATAATAGATGAATTTGCAAATATGATGGGTGTTACCTTTAAAGTAAGAGAATATAGTTCTATAAGCGATTTAACAGAAGCTTTAAACGATGGTAAAGTAGATGTAGCATTTAATTATTATGACTTTAGTAAATTAACAAATAGTTTTGATTATACGTTTTCTCCATATAATGAAAAGATAGTGGTATTAACAAATATTCAAAATACTACTACTTCAATGAATTCATTCTTATCTTTAAAAGAGAAAGAAGTATTAATGTTAGAAAATAAAATTTCAGATTATATAGAAGATACCACAAGTGTAGATGTAAAAACTTATAAAAAAGTTAGTTCATTGTTTAATTCTATGGATGAAGAATCAATTATAATAATTGATTATAATACTTATGATTATTATAAAACTTCAGAATTTAGTGAATTTAAAGTTATATATGAAACTGATATAGATACAGATTTTAATTTTATTTTATTAAATACAAACAAAAATAAAGCTTTTGTAAGTTTATTTAAATATTATGTATCTACAATAAATACAGATTTATATAAATCAAGAGCTTTACTTAAATTTAGTAATGATAGTAAAAAAATAGATTTAACTTATATATATTTTGTCATAGGGATAGTAGTATTAACTATATTCAGTATTGCATATTTCAAAAAGAGAACTATATCTGCTAAAATTTCAAAAGAAGATAAAATGAGATATGTTGATCATTTAACTTCACTTAAAAATCGTCATTATTTAAATCAAAATTATTTAAAATGGCAATCAAATAAAATATATCCTCAAGCTATAATCGTTATTAATGTAAACAAAATTGGTCATATTAATGATGTGTATGGTCATGAAGAAGGGGATATGGTTATCAAAAGTGCCGCAAATATATTAATAAATAATCAATTAGAACAAAGTGATATTGTTAGAACAAATGGAGATGAATTCTTAATATACATGGTTGGGTATGAAGAAGCAAAAGTAATAACTTATATGAGAAGATTATATAAAGAATTTAAAAATTTGCCATATAAATATGGAGCATCATTAGGTTATAGTATGATATTAGATGATGTAAAAACCATTGATGATGCGATAAATGAAGCAGTACTTGAAATTAAAACTAATAAAGAGTCTCTTGAAAAAAAATAACAAGGTGATTTTATGAAAAAAATTAATAAAAGTTTTAGAAAATTTATCAAAGATGTTATGGAAATGACAAGAAAACCAGCAATGTCAGTATTGCCCGGACAATTGTCTTTCTTTTTGTTATTATCTTTGATTCCAATAATATTAATTATTGGTGTAATTGCTTCATTTCTTTCAATTTCAACGGATAATATTATTGATATAATTAATAACAGTTTACCTGCAAGTACAGGTTCTCTATTAATACCTCTTTTATCAGGAAGAGGACTTGATTATAATATAATATTTTTGATGGTATCAGCATTATTGTTAGTTTCAAAAGGTACAAGATCAATTATGAGGATTGCTTCAACTTTATATGGTGTTAGGGATAAAAATACACTAAGAGAGATAATAAAATCATTTATACTTGCAATTATATTAACTTTACTTTTAGCATTTATAATAATTATCCCAGTATTAAGTGGAAAAATATTAAATTTACTACATAATTTTAAAATAATATCATCACTTACTGATAATATAATATTTATTTATAATATTTTGAAATGGCCTATCTCAATATTTATAATATTTATAAATATAAAAATCATATATACAGTATCTCCAAATACAAAAATATCATCAAAAAGTGTAAATACAGGTGCAATTTTTACTACAATTTTATGGACATTATCAACATATCTTTATTCCTTTTATATAACACATTTATCAAATTATAATATATTTTATGGAGGAGCATCTAATATTATAGTGGTTATGCTTTGGATTTATTTAATAAGTTATATATTTGTATTAGGAATGAGCATAAATGCAAATTATACAAAATCTAAAGAATAAATAACATAAGTAACAAAAAAATATATATATTTCTTTAAAAAAATGTTATAATTAGTATGTTACGGAGGTAATTTTAGTGAAAAGCAAGATAAATAATTTAATAAAAAAAATAAAAGAATTTAATTATAAAGAATATGCAAGTACAAATATATTATTTTTTACATTCATAATAACATCTTTGATAAATGGTATGTTACTTAGATTTTTAACAGTACATAATTATTTTGCAATTAAACCTATTCTAGCAGATTTAGCATTAATTTTGTTAATTGGTTCATTTGTATATTTATTTAAACCAAGAAATAGATTTAAGTATTTAATAATATTATCAATATTGTTTACTGCAATATGTGTAATTAATTCATTATATTATACATATTATATGTCATTTGCATCCTTCTCATTAATAGCAGTTTCTTTAACTGTAGTTGATGTAGGAGATGCGGTAATAAAAAATGTTCTTCAAATAAAAGATTTCTTATTTTTATGGCAACCTATAGTTTTAATTATTGTTCATAGCAGATTAAAGAAAAAAGATTATTATAATAAAGTTGCAAAAAGTGAAAATAAGAAGAAAAGATTTACAGGAACATTGATCTCAGGGCTAGTTATTTATGCACTATTTTTCTTAACAGTTACATCTGTTGAATATAGTAGATTAAGTAAACAGTGGAATAGAGAATTCTTAGTTACAAGGTTTGGAGTATATACATATCAATTGAATGATTTATTTAAAAGTTTAGATGCCAAATTTAATACATTATTTGGATATGATAATGCGGCAAAAGAATTTAGAGAATTTTATAACGATAAAGAAGAGTCAAAAGAAAATGAATATACTAATATATTTGAAGGAAAAAATGTAATCGCAATTCATGCAGAAAGTATTCAAAATGTTGCACTTAATACTTCATTTAATGGGGAAGAAGTAACACCAACACTTAATAAATTAAGAAACGAAGGTATTTATTTTAGTAATTATTATGCACAAGCAAGTAGTGGAACAAGTAGTGATACAGAATTTACATTTGCAACATCATTACTTCCAGTAACAAATGGTGCAGTATCAATTAGTTATTGGGATAGAGAATATGAAACTTTATATAAATTATTAAAAGAAAAAGGTTATAGAACAATTAGTATGCATGCGAATACTGGTAGTTTCTGGAACAGAATTAATTTTCATAATAGTTTAGGTTATGATAAATTCTATAGTAAAAAAGATTATGAAATAGACGAAGAAATAGGACTTGGTTTATCAGACAAATCTTTCTTTAAACAATCAGTTGCTAAATTAAAACAAGAATATGATGAAAATGGAAAGTTTTATGCAACTCTAATAATGCTTTCAAATCATACTCCATTTGATGATTTAGATAAATATGGTGAATTTGATGTAGATATAAAAGAAGAAATTAAAACTATTAATGAAAATAATGAAGAAGTAACAGAGATAATATCATACCCATATATGGAAGAAACTAAATTAGGTAATTATTTTAAATCAGTACATTATGCAGATAGTGCAATTGGCGAATTAATAACAGAACTTGATAATAATGGGCTTTTAGATAATACTATACTTGTAATATATGGAGATCATGATGCAAAATTATCTAAATCTGATTATATAAGACTATATAATTATGATAAAGAAACAGATGATGTATTAGATAAAGATGATGAAAATTATGTTAATATAGATTATTATTGGTATGAATTAAATAGATCAGTTCCATTTATTATATGGTCAAAAAATGAACAGTTTTCAAAAAATATAAATACCGCAATGGGAATGTATGATGCAGGACCAACTTTAGCTAATATGCTTGGGGTAAAATATAAATATAATTTAGGAAATGATATAATGAACTTAAATGATAATATTGTAGTGTTCCCTAATGGTAATTGGCTTACTAATAATATTTATTATAATAGTCAAAAAGACCAATATAAAATATTAAATACAGAATATATAATTGATAATGATGAAATATCAAGAAATAATGAGTATGCATCAAAAAGACTTAGTATATCAAATGATATAATCAAATATGATTTGATAAAAACTGAGAAAGATAAATTAGAAAAATAGAAAGGGAAAAATATGAGAAAAAAGAAAAATAATAATGCGCCAAAAAAAAGTAAGAAAAAGAAATTGATAGCATTTATTATAATATTATTAATTGCAATAATACTTGTTATATTTGCTTTAAGTATAGGAAAAAAAGAAAATGAAGAAGGTACAAAAAAAGTAGTAGATGAAATAAAAAATTTTGAATATACAGTATCTGATACTGATACTAAGCTTTTTAAAGATAAATTTAAGGAATTAAAAACAGTTTTATCAAAAGAAGAAATTGATAAAGAACAGTATGCTTCCTTAGTAGCGCAATTATTTATAATAGATTTTTATACATTATCGAATAAAACAAATATAAATGATGTAGGTGCAGTACAATTTGTATATTCTAGTTATAAATCAGATTTTGTTGACTTTGCAAGAACTGGTATGTATAAGCAAGTACAAAGTAATTTAGACAATGATAGAGATCAAGAATTGCCAGAGGTAAAAAGTGTAGAAATTGAACAGATAGAATCAGTAGTTCCATCAACAATTCTTGAAAGTGAAGATTTTAAAGATGTTACAGAAGCAAACGCATATGAAATTAATATTAGTTGGACATATACTAAAACAAATGATTTTCAAGATTCTGCAACTATGTTAATTGTAGAAGATAATGATAAATTATCAGTTGCTAAATTAAAATAGTATATAATTTGGAGGATAATATGAAGAAGAATAAAAAAGATGAGATAAATAATAATAAAAATCATAAATTTCTAAAGTTATTTTCTGGTTTCATAGTTGGAATGTTTATATGTGTAACCGTATATTTAATATATGTAATATCAAGATATAATGGAGTAGAAAATCTATTTAGATATATAATTATGGCTATACTTGTTATTATTTGTTTAATTGCTTTTATAAAATGTATTAGGCTAAAAAAAATAGATAAATTAAGTAAATATATAATATTTATATTAATATTACTTATTTTTGGTGCTGCAGAATTTTTTATTGGAATAAATCTTAATAAACTTATAAGTTATACAGATAAAATAAATAAAAATGAAGTTACATATATAAGTACTTTGATATCTTTAGTAAATGGTAATTATGATACATTAAAAAAAGCAAAAGAAGGTAAGATAGGTATTATTAGCGATACTGATAGTATTGATTATGAACTTGCTAGCTATATAATTGAAAAGGATAATATATCAGAAGATAATTTAGTAGAATATGATGACTATCCTACAATGCTTTATGATTTATATAATGAAGATATAGATGCAATTTTTATATCAGGAGATTATGTTGGAACATATTCTTCAATAGAAATGTATGAAAATATAAAAGATGAAGTAGTAGAATTAGATAAATATTCTAAAAAAATGAAAAGACAAGATGAAGAAGTAATAGAAACAAGTGATAAAAAGTTAACTGAACCATTTACAATATTATTACTTGGCGTAGATTCGCCTACAGAAGATATATCACAAGCAAGTGGTTTAGGAGATTCTATAATGCTTGTTACATTTAACCCAAATACACTAACTGCGACTATGTTTAGTATCCCAAGAGATACCTATGTTCCAATAACATGTTATAGAAATGCATTAAGTAAAATAACTCATGCCGCATCAGGTGGAGATTCATGTGTGATAAATACTGTTGAAAATTTTACTGGGATTGATATAGACTATTATGCAAAAATAAACTTTAAAGGATTGGTTAAAATAGTTGATGCATTAGGAGGAATAGAAGTAGATGTTCCATACTCATTCTGTGAACAAAATTCTAATAGATCATTTGCTCCAGGAGATTTACAATATGTAAAAGAAGGATTGCAAACCCTTAATGGAGAACAAGCACTTGCACTTGCAAGAAATAGAAAAGAAGTTCCACAATGTGGCAGAGAATGGAATCAGGGAACTAGAAATGACTTTGTACGTGGTCAAAATCAGCAAAAAGTAGTTAAAGGAATAATAAATAAATTAAAAACAATAAAGAGTATTAATCAACTTTATGAAGTTTTAGATGCAGTAAGTATAAGTTTAGATACTAATTTAACAAGAGAGCAAATATTGAGTTTTTATAATGTATTTAAGAAAATATTATTAAATTCAAATTCTTTATCAGATTCAAACGATATAATTAATATACAAAAGACTTATTTAAATGGCTCTGGAGGACTTATTTATGACAATATTATGAAAATGAAATTGTATGAATATGTTCCATCATCACAGTCATTAAATGCTATCGTAAAAGCAATGAAAGTAAATTTAGAGTTAGAAGAGGAAGAATATGATACATCATTTAGTTTTAGTATAGATGATAAATATGAAGAAAAAGTAATAGGTTCAGATTTATATGGAGGTATTGCAAGTTATCCTGATCCAACTCCTACATGTGGAACAAATGAAGAATTAGGAGCAGATGGAGTTACTTGTGTATGTAAAAATGGATATTCTAAAAATAGTTCTGGTGTTTGTGAAAAAGTTGAACCTGTTTGTGAAGAAAATGAAGAATTAGGAGCAGATGGAGTATCATGTGTATGTAAACAAGGATATTCTAGAAATTCAAAAACTGGTATATGTGAAAAAGATGAAATTGAAACACCAACAATAACATGTGAAAGTGGAACAGTAGAAGATGGTAAATGTATTTGTTGGGCAGGATATGAGGATCCAGATGATGATGGAGTATGTACTAAAAAAGAAGAAACACCAACAATAACATGTGAAAATGGAAAAGTAGAAAATGGTAAATGTATTTGTTGGGCAGGATATGAAGATCTAGATGGTGATGGAGTATGTACTTTAATTTCAGAGTCAGTTTTACCAGAGAATGAATAAAAAGACTGCATTTATAGGAATAAATGATGAGATAACAAATAAATATTATCTCATTTTTTAATAGTTTTAAAAATAAAAAATTAATATACTAGAAAAAAATAAAAAAAATTTAAGAAAAATGTAAAAACAAAAAATTAGCAAGAAAAAAATAAATTAATCTTTACCCAATACACTGCCTAAAATTAACTTTATAGAAGAAACTAGGTCTTAATTTTTAAAGAAGCAAATTTTGCTTCTTTTTTAACGTTTATTTGACAAATTAAAACAAAATTTTTTCTTTCTAGTTTAATGTTGTAAAATATTTTGATATAATATTTTTACATAGATAAGAGAATTAATGGGGAGGCATGATTATGAATAAATTTATTAAAAAAATAATATTATTTATTGCAATCGTAATGGCAATTCTTCCAATATTTCAAATAAATAATGTATATGCAAATACTCAGACATATACAAGAGGACTTGTAATAGGTAATTCTGTTTCAATTAGAGTAGGTCCTGGGACAAATTATAGTTTAGTAAAGAGCGATACTGGTAGGGATATTTATTTAAGTAATCCAGAATCAGTAGAGGTATTAGATCAAACAAATAATTGGTATCAAATAAGATTTTTATATAGTGGTTTTGAATATACTGGATATATTTATGGAGATTACGTATTGACATCTAAAGTTACTATCGATAATAATTATAAAAATAACCTAATAAAAAAAGGTTTCCCAGAAAGTTATGCAAAAAAATTGGCAATTTTGCATGCACTTCATCCTAACTGGGATTTTGAAGTTTCAAATACAGGATTAGATTGGAATGAGGTAATAAAAAATGAATCATATCCTGTTAATAAAAATTTAATTGATTCTTCTAATACATCATTAAGATCAACAAGCGATGGGGCATACATAAATGGTGTATATACACAGTATGGAACAGGATGGTATGCTGCAAGCAAACAAACAATAGCATATTTTATGGATCCAAGAAATTTCCTTGATGAAGGGCACGTGTTTATGTTTGAACAATTGTCTTATAATAAAGAAAAACATAAAGTAGAAGTAATACAACAAATATTAAATTCAAGTTTTATGCAAGGGTCTTATGCATATAATGGGTCAAATTGGTCTTTTGCTAATACTTTTATACAAGCTGCAACAACCCATAATGTAAGTCCTGTTCATTTAGCTAGTAGAGCACTTCAAGAACAAGGTTATACAGGATCAGTATTAAGTTTAGGTCAGGGATATAATGGAAATTATGTCGGATATTATAATTTTTTTAATATAGGTGCAAGTGGAAATAATGATTATGATATTATTATGAATGGATTAAAGTATGCATATAATAAGGGTTGGAATTCTCAATATTTATCTATTGTGAATGGTTCTAGTTTAATGGGAAATGGATATATAAATGTTGGACAGGATACTTTATATTATGAAAAATTTAATACGATTAATAAAAATTCTTTATATTATAATCAATATATGCAAAATGTAAAAGCTCCATATAGTGAAGCATATTCTACTTATACAGGATATTATAAAGCAGGAGTTCTTGATTTAGATTATGTGTTTAAAATTCCAATATATAATAATATGCCAGATGCAACAACTCTATCTACTAGTGAAAATTCTGATAATACATTAAAATCATTATCAGTTACAGGTTGTAATTTGAATCCTTCATTTATTTCATCTGCAACTAATTATACTTGTAATGTAACAAATGATATAAAACAGGTTACTATATCAGCAGAAAAAACAAGTGAATATTCTAATGTGAATGGTGATGGAGTTATTATATTAAATGATAATACAACAATAGCTAAAGTAAATGTAACTGCGGCTAATGGTAATATAAATACATATACAATAACAATTAATAAAATAGAATCAAGTAAAGAAAGCCCAGCAGATATAATAAGCTATTTAGGTTATAATAATTCAAATAATATAATAAGTGGAATAAATTTAGGTACAGATGTATCTAATATAGTTGCAAATATAAAAAATAAGTTTACTTTATCACAAGTAATAGTAAAAAATAAAGATAATGTAAATAAAGATAGTGGAAAAATTGCAACAGGAGATACAATAACAATTACAAATAATAATGTAACGACTACATTTACAGCTCAAATAACAGGAGATACTAATAGTGATGGTGTAATAGATATTGCGGATTTATTAAAGGTACAAAAACATATAAAAAATGCAAGTAAACTAACTAGTATATATTTATCTTCTGCAGATATAAATAAAGATGGAACAGTAGATATTGGAGATCTGTTAAAAGTGCAAAAACACATAAAAGGTGTATCTAAAATAGAAAAATAGAAAGGAAATGTTATGAGTAGACTATTGAAGAAAACAATTTGTGCATTAATTTTAATCATGTCAATTGGATTTAATATGGAAGCTGTTAAAGCTGCAAGTGCCAGTATATCTTTATCTACGTCTAGCAAGTCAATTTCAATAAATAATACAGTAACAGTAACTGTTACCGTATCTGAAAGTGGGGGTAAACTAGGTTCTTGGAATTATGAGATTAGTCATGATTCATCAAAATTGACATTAATAAGTGGTAGCGAAGGACAATATGGTGAAGTTGGGGACGGCAATATTACCTCAAAATCATATACATTAAAATATAAAGCAATTGCTCCAGGAACAGCAACAATAAATGTTAATAATGCTGATATACGTGATTGGGATAGTGAAGAATCGTTAAACGTTAATAAGGGTAGTGTTACAATAAATATAATAAATCCTTCATCAAATAGTAGTTCAAATAGTGGTAGTTCAAGTTCTAGTGTAACTAAAAGTTCTGATAATAATTTAAAATCACTTAATATAGAAGGTGTAAATTTAAACCCTGAATTTAATAAAGACACATTAGAATATAATATAGAACTTGCTAGTGATACAACTAAAATTAAAGTTAATGCTGAAGTAAATGATTCAAAGGCAAAAGTATCTGGTATAGGCGAAATTGAGGTAAAAGAAGGAACAAATAAAATAGAAGTCGTAGTAACTGCAGAAAATGGAAGTACTAAAACATATATAATCAATGCTTATGTTAAAGAAAAAGATCCTATAAAAGTAAAAGTTTCAGGCAAAGAGTATACAGTACTAAGAAGTTTAGAAGAACTGACTATTCCTCAAAGTTTTGAAGAAATAGATGTTACTATAGATAATGAGGTTGTAAAAGGTTGTTATAATTCAAATATTGATTATACTCTAGTTGCACTTAAAGATTCAGAAGGTAAGATAAGTTTCTTTATATATGATTTAAAAAAATCAACTTATTCAAAATATAATATGATTACATCTTCAAATCTTAGTATTGTAATTACTAAATTAGAAAATGAAAATGAAATACCATATAAATATTTCAAATCAAAATTTATATATAATGAAGAAGAAGTAGAAGGGTATGCATTAAATGAAAATTCTGATTTTAGAGTAGTATATGGAATTAATGCTGAAACAGGTGAAGAGGGTTTCTATTTATATGATATGAAAGAAAATACAATACAAAGATTTTATAATGATCAAGTAAATATATATGTTGAATTAATTAGAAGATGTAAACTTGCATTTATAGCGTTAGGAACATTTATAATTTTATTAACAATAATAATTATTATACTTTTATCAAAAAATGTTAAATTTAAGAAAAAATATTTAAATGCAAGATTAAATCCGATTGATAATCCAAAATATAACGAAGTTAAATATCAAGATTTAGAAGGTACTACAGTTATAGATAAAGTAGATACTAATAAAAAGAAAAATAAAAAGAATAAAACTTTTTTGGATGAATAAAAATGTTTTTTAAGCTCATAATATTAATGACATGATAGTTTATATGTTAAAAAAGAAAGTATGCGGGATGCTACTTTCTTTTTTTATATAAATTTATTTAAATTATATTAAATATTTGATATAATTAATGTGTATTTATGCTAGTGTATTAATAAAATGATTTATGCACTATTAATTTTCGTTTATTTAATTTATTAATATCTTATTAAATAACTATATAAGTATGGAAGTTAGGTGGTAAAAATGAAAAAAGTTTCTATATTATCTTTACATTTAAATTATGGTGGAATAGAAAAATCAATTTGCGCACTTGCAAATTTATTGTGCAAAAGATATGACGTTGAAATAGTCTGTACATATAAAATAGTAGAGGAACCTGATTTTAACATTGATCCTAAAGTAAAAATAAAATATTTAACTAATGTTATTCCAAATAGAAACGAGATAAAAATAGCATTAAAAAGAAAAAATATTATAACTTTAATTAAAGAATGTATAAAATCAGTAAAAATATTGTATTTAAGAAAACATTCTATGAAAGAATATATTAAAAGTATAGATTCTGATTTTGTTATATCGACAAGGTATATATTTAACGGATTACTTGGTAAATATGGTAGGAATAATGCTATAAAAATAGGCTGGGAACATAACCACTATCATGGTAATATGCATTATGCTAAAAAAGTAATTAAAAGCGCAAAAAAATTAAATTATTTTGTATTAGTTTCTAAAAATTTAAAAGAGTTTTATAGTAACAAACTTAAGAATGTAAAGTGTATATATATACCAAATATTATTGATGAGATTCCTGCTAATAAATCAGATTTAAAAAGTAAAAATTTAGTTTCTGTAGGGAGGTTATCAATTGAAAAAGGATATATAGATTTATTAAAAATATATAATGAAATAGTTAAAAAGTATCCTGATTGGAAACTTGATATAATCGGTGATGGAAAAGAAAGAGAAATATTAGAAAAATATATTAAAGAGAATAATTTAGAAGAAAAAGTGTTTTTACATGGTTTTCAAAATAAAAATTATATTAATAATATTCTTCTAAATTCATCAATATATCTTATGACGTCTTTCACAGAAAGCTTTGGTATTGTATTAATTGAAGCAATGAGTTATGGTATACCTTGTATTGCCTTTTCATCTGCAGAAGGAGCTTGTGAGTTAATTGAAAATGATAAAAATGGATATTTAATTGACGATAGAAACAAAAATAAATATATTGAGAAACTTGAATATTTAATTGAAAATGAAAATGTTAGAGAAAAAATGAAAGATAATTGTATAAAAACATCTTTAAATTATTTAGGAGAAAATATAGTAAAATTATGGTTTAAAATATTATAAAAAGTTATAGTATATATGACAATTTACAAACTACATTATTTATTTTATTATCATTTGAAATTGATATAATACTAAAATATGTAGAAACAAAAAAAGACTGTAGGTGTAATTATGGATAGTGATAAAACTAAAAATTTATTTGATAAATTAATTATTATATTTTTAATAATGCAACCATTTATAGATGCAGTAACTTGTATTCAAATAAAGTCACATATATCTTTTTTATCTATTTCATCAATTATAAGAGGGATATTTTTCGTATTGATCTTAATTTACTTAATAAAACAGAAGATAAATATAAAATGTATAATATATTTTATGATATATTTTTTACTTAGTATTTTATATAATGTATTATTAACGAATAATAGATTAAGCATTGAGATTGCCAATATATTTCAAATATTTTATTTACCTTTTTTTATAATATTTTTTAATAACTATTATAACGAAAAAATAAATAATGATTTTATATTAAAATTATCGTTTATATATTTAAATTTAATAATAATTCCATATATTTTGGGAATAGGATATTCGGCATCTGAATTTTATGAAGAAAAATTAGGATATTTTGGACTCTTTTATGGTGGAAATGAAATAAGTGCAATTATAATATGTCTACTTCCTATATCAATTAAATCTCTTATAAAAAATAAAAACAAAGTAATAAGTATCATATATCTTGTAGAATTATTAACTTGTGTAATATTGATAGGTACAAAAACTTTAATGTTTGGAATAATAATAATTTTTATGTATTTTTTCATTAAATATTTAAAAAATAATTTTAAATATTTTTCAAATTTAAAAAAGAAAATAGTAATTATAGTTCCAATAATATTATTAATTATATTAATAATAATAATTCCTTATACAGCAATGTATAAGAATATAATAAAAATGGCTAACCATTTTAATATAAACTTTAGTAATTTGTTTTCAATATATGGAGTTAATAAAATAATTTTTAGTGGGAGATTAGGTACATTAGGAGAAATAAATGATATATTCATTAATTCTACATTATTAAATATTTTAGTTGGTCTTGGAAAGACAACAGTAATTTATAGTGTAAAATTAATTGAAATAGATATTTTAGATATATTTTATACATTAGGTATAATAGGATTTTCTATATGGTTCATATACATGATTATAAGCATCAAAAATATTAAATTAAATGGAGTATACAAATTTACTTTTATATTGTTAATAATAATATCGTTATTTTCGGGACATATATTAACATCAACAAATGTTTCAATATATTTAGCTTTAATGATGTTGCTCAATAAAAATGGAGAAATATAATTTATATATATTAGTACACAATTTAAAATATACATTATATAATACGGATAGGAGGCCAATTTAATATGGGTAAAAAAAGAAGAGTATTATTTATTAGTTCAACAGGAGGTCATTTGGATGAACTTCTTCAATTATCTCCAATGTTCAAAAAATATTCATATTTTTTGATAACAGAAAAAACTAAATCAAATATGAATTTAAGGAAAAGATACAAAATAGGATATTTAGTTTATGGTTCAAAAGATAACGAAAAAATATTATATCCTTTTAGAATATTATATAATTCTTTTAAAAGTCTTTGTTATTATTTAATATTCCATCCAGACTATATTATAACAACAGGAACTCATACAGCTGGACCGATGTGTTGTATAGGGAAATTGTTCGGTAGCAAAATAATTTATATTGAAACATTTGCAAGTATTAACACACAAACAGTTACAGGTAAATTGATATATAAAATAGCAGATCATTTTATTGTTCAATGGCCTAGTATGAAAAAGTTTTATCCAAAAGCAATAAATGGGGGGTGGATTTACTAATGATTTTAGTTACTCTAGGAACGGGGGATAAACCTTTTAAAAGATTATTGGAAACAATTGATAAGTTAATAGACGATGGAGCTATTAATGATAAAGTTATTGTACAATCTGGTATTACTAAGTACAAAAGTAATAATATGGAAATCTTTGATTTGATTAGTAAAGATGAGTTTAACAATTTAATAGGGAAAGCAGATATCATTATTACTCATGGAGGAGTAGGATCTATATTAGAAGGACTAAAAAGAGGATGTAAAGTCATCGCAGTTGCAAGAAAAGCTTGTTTTGGCGAATGTGCAAATGATCATCAAAAATATATTATTGAAGAATTTTCAAAAAAAGGATATATTATAGGCGTAACAGATTTAACATATGATAATTTAAAAAGTGTTATAATAAAATCAAAAAATTTTAAACCAAAAAAATTTAAATCACATACAAATGAGATGATAAGTACTTTGGAACAATTAATAGAAAATGATAATCATATATCATGGTTTAATAAATATAAATATTTTATTTTAATATTTTTAATAATTATTGTAATAGTAATATTTATTATAATTTGATTGTTTATTGACACATATATAACTAAAAATATAAAAGTATTGAATTGCATTTTTTAAGGGGAATATGATATGAATCTATTTTTAAAAAGTCAATTTTTAATAGAAAAACTTAAGTGATTATTTTAATGATTTAATTGAAACTTTAATAATAAAAATGAAAAGGAAGAATTAAAAAATGAGTAAAGTAGGTATCGTCATTTTAAATTATAATGATTATGAAACTACATATAGTATGATTAAACAAATAAAAAATTATAAAATTTTAGATCATATAGTAATTGTAGATAATAATAGCACTGATTTAAAATATGACAAATTGAAAAAATTAGAAAAAAACAATATAAAGGTAGTAAAAACAGATGAAAATAAAGGATATGCATATGGTAATAATTACGGAATTAAATATTTAATTAATAATTATAAAATAGATTATATTATAATATCTAACCCAGATATTATTGTAAGTGAAAATACAATAAAAAAATTAAAGGAAGATTTAGACAAAAATAAAAATATATCTATAATTGCACCAGTTATAAATCAATTAGGAGAAAAACTTAGAGGATGGAAACTTCCTAGTTATACAATTGAATTATTATCTAATGTAAATTACATACATAAATTTGCAGAAAAAAGAATGCTTTATACAGGTGAACACTACAAAAATGATATTTCAAAAGTAGATGTAGTATCAGGATGTTTCTTTATGGCAAGAAAGACTGATTTTGAAAAAATAAAATATTTTGATGAAGGGACATTTTTATATTATGAAGAAAATATTATTGCAAAAAAATTAAAAGATATTGGTAAAAATACATATATAGATAATACTGTTAATGTAACACATAATTTATCTGTTTCAGTAAATAAAAATATTAACTCAATAAGGAAATATAAAATATTAAAAGATAGTCAAAAGTATTTTCAAAAAAAATATTATAATTTAAATATATTTAAAATGTTTTTATTAAGATGTACTTATTACATAAGTTTAATAATTGCTTATTTTATTTATTTTATAAATAAGATAAGAAATATAATTAGACATTGATTTACATAATAAATTATACATGTTATAATTTAGTGGGGAGGTTAATGATGAAAGGAATAATACTCGCAGGAGGGTCTGGCACAAGACTTTATCCTATAACAAAAGGAATTAGTAAACAATTAATGCCTATATATGATAAACCAATGATATACTATCCATTATCAGTTCTTATGCTCGCGGGGATTAAAGATATACTTATAATAACTACAAAAGAAGATCATCCTACATTTAAAAGACTTTTAGGTGATGGCTCTGATTTTGGAATAAATTTACAATATATTGTTCAACCATCACCAGATGGACTTGCACAAGCATTTATATTAGGGGAAGAATTCATAGGTGATGATGCGTGTGCAATGGTGCTTGGAGATAATATTTATTTTGGTAATGGATTTACTAAAATGTTAAAAAACGCTAAAAAAATGCAGAAAATGGATATGCCTCAATATTTGGATATCAAGTAAAAGATCCACAAAGATTTGGAATAATGGAACTTGATGATAATAATAATGTTATTTCAGTTGAAGAAAAACCAAAAAAACCAAAAAGTGAGTTTGCAATAACAGGACTTTATTTTTATCCAAAAGGAGTATCTGAAAAAGTAAAAAAGGTTATTCCATCAAATAGAGGGGAACTTGAAATAACTTCTTTAAATGATATGTATTTAAAAGAAGGTATATTAAAAGCAGAACTTCTAGGTGGAGGATATACATGGTTTGATACAGGAACTCATGATAGTATGATTGAAGCATCCAATATGATTCAATTAGTTCAAAAAAATAATGGGAAATTAATATGTTCTCCAGAAGCAATTGCTTATAATAATGGCTGGGTTGATGATAAAAAAATGTTAGAAGCATCTGAACTAATGAAAAAAAATGAATATGGTCAATATTTGGAAAAATTAGTTCAAAAAAAAATAAGATATTAAAGTAATGAAGTTAATTTTAGGAGGAAGTAATGAATAAAATAGAAACTAATTTAAAAGATTGTTATATACTAGAACCAAAAAGATTTGGTGATGGACGAGGTTATTTTGAATCAGTAACCAAAGAAGAACTAGAAAACTTAGGCTTTAAAGGAATTTATCAAGTAAGTAATTCAAAAAGTGGTAAAGGAATAGTAAGAGGATTACACTTTCAAAAGGATCCATATTGTCAAGCAAAAGTTGTAAGATGTCATAGAGGCGCAGTTATAGATGTTGTAGTTGATATGAGAAAAGATTCTGAAACTTATGGTAAGTGGACAAGTGCATTATTAACACCTGAAAATGGTAGAATGCTATATGTACCAAGAGGGTTTGCTCATGGTTTTATATCATTAAAAGATGATACCCTTTTTGAATATTATGTTGATAATAAATATATGCCAAAATATGAAGGTGGTATTCTTTGGAATGATCCATCTCTTGGTATTAATTGGGATGAAATATTTAAAGAGTACAATATAAATGAACCTATATTATCTGAAAAAGATAAAGTAAGAGATTCTTTAAAAGAGTGTAAAGTAGAATTCCAAAGAAGACCAAAAAGATATTTAGTTACAGGATATAGTGGGCAACTTGGATATGATATAGTTAGAGAATTGAAAGAAAGAGGAGAAATGCAAATACTTGCATTAAATAAAGATGAAATGGATATTACTGATAGAGATGCAGTAATGAGAATAGTTAAAGAATTTAAACCAGATGTAATTTTCCATTGTGCTGCATGGACTGCTGTTGATAAAGCTGAAGATATGGAAGAAATGGTTAGAAAAGTTAATGTAGATGGGACTAAAAATTTAACAGATGCTTCTATAGAAGTTGGAGCAAAAATTATTTATATGTCAACAGATTATGTTTTTGATGGAACAAAAGAAGGATTATATAAAGAAGATGATACTCCAAATCCTATGAGTGTATATGGTAAAACAAAATATGAAGGAGAAGAAATGGTCAGAGAAAATCCTAGACATTTCATAACAAGAATTTCGTGGGTATTTGGAATTAATGGGAATAATTTTATAAAAACAATGCTAAGATTATCAGAAAATCATGATAAATTAAATGTAGTTAATGATCAAATCGGAAGCCCAACATATACAGTCGATTTAGCAAAATTATTAGTTGAAATGGCAGAATCTGATAAATATGGTACATATCATGTTAATAATGATGGATATTGTTCATGGGCTGAATTTGCTAAATATATTATGGAAAGTAATGATAAAAAAACAGTAATTAACCCTGTTTCAACAGAAGAATATTTAGAAATAACAAAAACAAAACAGGCATATCGCCCAAGAAATTCTAAATTAGATAAATCAAAACTTACAGAAAATGGATTTGATATATTACCTTCTTGGCAAGATGCAACAGATAGATATTGTAAAGAATTAAAATTAAAATTAAAATAAAGGAGAATTTATAAATGAAGTATTTAGTTACAGGTGGAGCTGGCTTTATAGGTAGTAATTTTCTTCACTATGTTACAAAAAAGTATCCACAAGATGAATATGTATGCTTAGATGCATTAACATATGCAGGGAATTATAATAATTTATTACCAATTATAAATAGAGAAAATTTTAGATTTATTAAAGGTGATATATCTGATGAAAAATTTATAAACGAACTTTTTGATAAAGAAAATTTTGATATAGTAATTAATTTTGCCGCAGAATCACACGTTGATAATTCAATAAAAAAACCAGGTATATTTGTAAATACCAACGTAGTGGGTACGAGAGTACTTCTTGATGCATCTAAAAATCACAACATAAAAAGATATCATCAAGTATCAACAGATGAAGTTTATGGAGATTTACCTTTAGATAGAAAAGATTTATTATTTAAAGAAACAACTGAAGTAAATCCATCAAGTCCATATTCTGCAAGTAAAGCAAGTGCGGACCACTTAGTTCAAGCATATCATAGAACGTTTAATCTTCCAACAACAATTAGTAGATGTTCAAATAATTATGGACCATATCAATTTCCAGAAAAATTAATCCCAGTAGTAATAAGTAAAGCGTTAAATAATGAAGCAATACCTGTTTATGGTAAGGGTGAAAATGTAAGAGATTGGATACACGTTCATGATCATAATGTAGGTGTAGATATGATAGTTAGAAATGGAAAAGAAGGAGAAGTATATAATTTAGGCGGTCGTTCAGAAAGAACAAATTTAGATGTTGTAAAAACAATTCTTAAACAATTAAATAAAGATGAAAGTTTAATAACATTTGTACCTGATAGACCAGGTCATGATTTAAGATATGCGATTGATTCAACTAAAACTGAAAAAGAATTAGGTTGGAGTAGAACATATACATTTGAAGAAGGAATAAAAGAAACTGTAAATTGGTATTTAAATAATAAAGAATGGATAGAAAATATTAAATCAGGAGAATATAAAAAAGCATATAAATGTGAAAATTAATGTAAACAAAGAGTATTAATATACTCTTTTTTTTATAATTTGTGATATACTATCTTTGTGAAAAGAGTGATTTTGTGAAAAAATATAAAATTGTAATAAATTTATATAGAATAATTGGATTATTAATGGTTTTGCTTTTAACTTTTATGCTAGTATCATATAATAAGAAAAAATGTACAATTGAAAATAAAATAGAAATAGTAAATCCTAATTATGTATTTCTAGGTGATTCAATAACATATTTTTATGATTTAGAAAAATATTATGAAGGATATCCTGTTGTAAATAGTGGTGTAGATGGAGATAAAATTAATGATATTTTTCAAGATTTAGAAGCTAGAGTTTATAGATATAATCCAAGTAAAATTTTTATTATGATAGGAATAAATAATTTATTATATGAAGATCATGACGATGAAATTTCTACAAACATAGAAAAACTTGCAAAAGAAATAAAGAAAGAATTACCAAATTGTGAAATATATATAGAATCAATTTTACCTATGAATACTGGATGGCATACATATGTAGATTCAGATACTATAAAAAATATAAATAAAGAATTAAAACAAATATCTAAAAAAAATGGTTTTATTTATATTGATATATATTCAAAAGTAATTGATGAAGAAAATAATTTTGATATAAAATATACTGATGATGGATTACATCCAAATAATGAAGGATATAAAAAAATAACAAAAGTAATAAGTGAATATTTATAAATTTAAATGTTTAAAACATAATAATTGTTATAAATCCTTTTTTTTTATTGGCAAAAATGTTATAATTAATATGCAAGGGTAAAAAGCATAGTTAATTTCATAAATATAGAAGGGATGTACAAAATGGAGTTTAATATTGATGAGTGTAAAATTAATAAAAATAATGTTTATATAAGCGGTTGGTGCCATAAGACAAAATATAAAATAAAAGTTGTATCAAAAGGTGAGGAAAAATATATACAAAATTATATTCCAAGATTTGATATTTGTATTGCGTTTCACGAAAAAATAGATAATAATTGTTATGGGTTTAAAGAAGAACTAACTTTTGATGATAATGTAAAAAAATTAAATATTTTTCTTGAAGATGAGAAAGAAAGTATATTAATATATAAATATGATAATAGAAAGATAATTAATATTTTAAAGAAAATAAAAAAGTTTTTAGGAAAAATAAAAAGAGGTATTAAATTTTTATGGAGAGAATATCATTTTTTAGTACCTCCTGTGATGATAAAAGAATATATAAAGATGATTTTAAAAGATGATAAAAAAAAGAGTGTATATAATCCAAGAATAATTAGTGAGTATAACTCATGGCTTAATAGTAAAAATTATGAAGAAACTGATAAAACAATATCAGAAAAAATAACAATTATTAGTGATTTTTCTAATGAATATGTAAATTATGTTGTAGATGATGATTTTTCAAAAATTATAGATAAAGTTAAAACTGAATATGTTTGTCTTATTAAAGGAAAAATTAAATTAGAATCAAAATTTTTATCAGTAGTAGAGAATGAATTAAAAGATAATAAATCAGATTTAATTTATTTTGATAATGATTTTGTGATTAGTGATGTTTATCAAAACCCTATTTTAAAACCAGATTGGTCAAAAGATACATTGCTAGGAGTAAATTATATTGGGAATTGTTTTATTATTAGAAAAAATTTATTAAAAAACGAAAAAACTTTTAATTTATATAAAATATTACTTAATCAATTAGATAAAGAGATTGTTGTTAAACATATTCCTATAATTTTATATCATGATTATAATTCTATTAGTAATGGAAAAAAAGAATTATTAGAATATCTAAGAAAAAATAAAATAGAAGCAGAAGTAAAAACAAATTATGATGGTATTACTAATACATTAATATATAAAGTTGATGGGAAAGATTTAGTTTCTATTATTATACCAACTAAAGATCATGCAATGATTTTAGAAAAATGTTTGGTTTCTATATATGAAAAAACAACATATAAGAATTATGAAATAATTGTTATTGATAACAATAGTGAAGAAAAAGAGACATTTGATTTGTTAAAAAAATATAAGAAAAAATATAAAAATTTTAATTATAAAAGAATAGAGTGTGAGTTTAATTATTCATATATAAATAATGAGGCAGTTAAAATGTCAAAAGGAAATTATATAGTTCTATTAAATAATGATATAGAAGTTATCACTCCTGAATGGCTTGAATATATGCTCGGATATGCGAAGCAAAAACATGTTGGAACAGTTGGAGCAAAACTTATATTTCCAGATGAAACTATTCAACATGCTGGAATTATAATTGGAAAAGGTGGAATCGCAGGACATGCTCATTATGCGGAAAAAAGAAATACTGAATCATTTAATTATGAATTATCTATTCCATATAATTATAGTGCATGTACTGCAGCTTGTCTTATGATTAAGAAAAGTGTATTTTTATCAGTTGGAGGACTAGAAGAAAAACTAAAAGTTGCATTTAATGATGTAGATTTAAATTTGAAAATTCTTGAAAAAGGATATTATAATGTTTTTTTACCAAATGTTGAATTATATCATCATGAATCTAAATCAAGAGGATTAGATACATCTTTGGAAAAACAAAAAAGATTTGCTCAAGAGTGTTCGTATATTAAAGAAAAATGGGGAAAATATCTAAATCATGATAAATTTTATAATGATAATCTTAGTAAAGATTATGATTATATGTTAAAGTGAGAGGAGAATATAAATGAAGTTAAATAAAAAAATAGATATATATGCTAAAAATTTAAATAAATATGAGGGAGAAATAAAAAAAGTTTCTGTTATTATACCAAATTATAATTACGAAAATTATATTATTCAAAGAATTGATTCTATTATGAATCAAACATATCCAATTTATGAATTAATAATATTAGATGACAAATCTACAGATAATAGTGTCGCAGTTATTGAAAATAAAATTGAAAATATAAAAAATATTAATGTAAAATTTATTAAAAATAAAAAAAATAGTGGTTGTGTATTTAAGCAATGGAAAAGAGGAATTAACGAAGTTAAAGGAGATTATTTTTGGATTGCAGAAGCAGATGATTTATCAGATCCAAGATTTTTGGAAACTGCAATGAAAGCTTTTTCTGATGAAAATGTTGTTTTATCATATACAGAATCTGCAAGAATAAATGAAAATAATATTTTAACAAATAAAAATTCTCAAGATTTGTACAATATATATAATACTAATCGTTGGGACAAACCATATATAAATAGCGGTGAAGATGAAATTAAAAAGTTTTTAAGTGTTACAAATACTATTTTAAATGTGTCAAGTGTAGTTTGGAAAAAATCTAATTATAATGATATATTAGATAAGGCAGCAGAATTTAAAGTAGCAGGTGATTGGTATGTGTACTATAAAGTTTTAGAAACAGGAAAGATTGCATTCGATTCACATGCTTATAATTATTTTAGAAAACATAGTAAGTCAGTAAGTACAGTGGTAAAAGCAGATATTGAATATAAAGAAATTTGCAGTATTCAAGAAGAAATTGCAAATAAATATAATTTATCTTTAGAAACATATAAAGATCAAAGAAGAAGAAGAAATTATATGGATACTAATGTATCAAAAGATGTAAGAAAAAAAAGAATTGCATGGGTAATTCCATATCCAGGAAAAGGATCTGGAGGGCATAGAACAATAATTCAAAATGTAAATGCCTTAATAAAAGCAGGTTATGAATGTGATATATATGTAGAAGAAGATTATTTATCTACAAATGAACTTTTATCAGAAAAGATAAATGAGTACTATGGCTTTTGTGCTGCTAATTCATATGTTGGTATTGTTCTTAGAATGGAATATGATTTAGTTTTTGCAACAGGATGGACAACAATTGAATTCGTAAAAAATTTAAAATGTGATAAAAAAGCATACTTTATTCAAGATTATGAACCATGGTTTTTACCAATGGGAGATAATTATATAAAAACTGAAAACTCATATAAATTAGGGTATAGTCCAATTACTATTGGAAAGTGGTTATCATACAAAATGATAAATGAATATAATTTAGATTCTCAATATTTTGATTTTTGTGCTGATTTATCTGTATATAAAAAATTAAAAGATGTCAAAAAAGAAAATGCAATTTGTTATATATATCAACCAGAAAAACCAAGAAGATGTGATGATTTAGGAATAAAAGCACTAAAAATTGTAAAAAAAATTAAGCCAGATGTAAAAATTTATTTATATGGTTCTAGTGCAAAAAAAGAATTCGATTTTGACGTTGAAAAATTAGGTATTATCCCTATTGAAAAATGCAACGAATTGTATAACAAATGTAAATTAGGCTTTTGTATAAGTGCTTCTAATCCATCTAGAATTCCTTTTGAAATGATGGCTAGCGGATTACCTGTCGTTGAAATTTATAAAGAAAATAATTTATATGATTTTCCTGAAGGTGGAATAAAATTATCAGAAGCATCTCCTGAAGCAGTGGCAACAACAATTATTGATTTGTTAGAAAATGAAAAGAAATTAAACAATATGTCAAAGATAGGTTCTGAATATATGAAAGATTATCCTTTAGAAAGAGGTTTTGAGCAATTCGTGAATGCAGTAAATAATCTTTTTAAAGATAATGTTGAAATCAATAATAAAATAGAAATGACCTATAAAGAAGACCCTTGCAAAGCAAGCCCGGAAATTATAGAAAAGGCAAATGAAATATTAAGTATTCCTAATTTAATTGCATCAGGTGGTTCAAGAAGAAGAAAGTTACGTAGAATAAAAAGAATGTTAAAAAATAAAGTTAAAGGATTGTTTTCAAGGATAATTAATTTTATAGAAAAAATATAAGGAGTTTTTATGAAAAAGATAGATAATTATGCAATAAAAGTAGTTCATATGACTAAAAAATTTAAACTTTTTTATGATAAACCAAATACATTAAAAGAAAGATTAGTTTTTTGGAATCATAAAAAGTCAGAAGAAAGAATTGTCTTAAAAGATATAAATTTAAATATAAAAAAAGGAGAAACTGTTGCTTTAATAGGGGTTAATGGAAGTGGGAAATCAACTTTATTAAAGTTAATGACTAAAATTATATATCCATCTTCAGGTAAGATTATAACAAATGGTAAATTAACATCTTTATTAGAATTAGGTGCAGGATTTCATCCAGATTTTACTGGTAGAGAAAATATTTATTTTAATGCATCAATTTTTGGATTAACAAAAGAAGAAATAAATAGACGTTTAGATAAAATTATAGAATTTTCTGAACTTGGTGAATTTATAGATAGCCCTGTAAGAACATATTCATCAGGAATGTATATGCGTTTAGCATTTTCTGTTGCAATAAATGTTGATGCAGAAATTTTGCTTATTGATGAAATTTTAGCAGTAGGAGATCAACATTTTCAGGATAAATGTTTCGAAAAATTAGAAGAATTAAAAAATAGTGATAAAACTATTGTTATAGTAAGCCATAGTTTAGGTTCAATAAAAAAACTATGTGATAGAGCTATATGGATTTATGACGGTGAAGTTAGACTTGATGGAAAGACAGCAGATGTTGTTGAAGAATATCTGAAAGTTTGTGGGTGATTAATATGATTAAAAATTTATATCAATATCGTGAATTATTAAAAAGTAATATAAAAAAAGAAATTAGAGGAAAATATAAAGGATCTTTTTTGGGAGTTTTATGGTCATTTGTTAATCCATTATTAATGACATTAGTGTACGCTATTGTTTTTCCATTTATTTTAAGATCTGGTCCCGAGCATTATATTACATATATTGTAATAGGAATATTACCTTGGAATTTCTTTACAACTGTTATATCACAAGGAACATTTACTATTTTAGGTAATTCAGGAATAATAAAAAAAGTATATTTTCCAAGGGAAATTCTTCCAATATCAGTTGCAACAAGTGGACTTATTAATTTTTTGATTTCGTTTCCAATAATTATAATATTTTTATTATGTAGTGGAATAGGTTTAAGTTGGTATATTTTATTATTCCCATTAATAACATTAGTTCAATACATTTTATCTTTAGGAATAATCTTTATTACAAGTGCAATAAATGTATATGTTAGAGATGCCGAATATATAATAAACTTTTTTATAAATATGTTATTTTATGCAACACCAGTATTATATTCTAGTGATTTATTTGGTAGTAAGGCTTGGATTTTAAAATTAAATCCAATGACTACAATTATTAATTCTTATAGAGATATTTTCTATAGTAAAACTATGCCGAATTTGGAAATGCTTTTTATTGTAACGATTATAAGTATTTTAATATTAATAGTTGGAATTGCAATATTTAGAAAATTAGAAAAAGGTTTTGCCGAAGAAGTTTAATCAATAAAATTGTTTTAAGAAATCAACTTTATCTTTGAGTTCTTTATTAAATTTACATAATGATTTAATTCAAATAATTTAATATAATAATCAGATAATAACCTAGGGGTAATGTTTCATAAATAAGCATAAAATTAACTTTGTCATTTTAACAATAGATGCATAATGGTTTGTTTTTGAAATATCAATATAAGTATAAATCATAAAAAATATCTCACAATAAAATATTTAGATAGCAAATGTGGTTGTAAATCCAAAAAAGCAGTTAAAACTATAGGATTTTAACATATAATTCATAGTTATCCTAAGTATATTACAAAAATTAGAGAGAAATACAAAAGAAGGAATATGATAATATACTAGTCAGTATGAAATACAAAATCTCTCTTGTTCCTGACTATATATATCATACAATTATATATGAAAAAAATATTAATAACTGGAGGAGCCGGATATATTGGGTCTCATACTTGTGTAGAGTTATTAAATTCTTGTAAAGAAATAGTAGTAATAGATAACTTTTCTAATAGTAAGAAAGAAACTTTAGATATGATAAAAAAAATCACAGGTAAAGATTTTAAATTTTATAATATAGATTATTTAGATAGAAAATCTTTAGAAAAAGTATTTGAAGAAAATGACATAGATTCAGTAATAAATTTTGCAGGGTATAAAGCTGTGGGAGAATCTAATGAAAAACCAATTGAGTATTATATTAATAATGTATCAGGAGCATTAGTTCTTCTAAATACTATGAAAAAATATAATGTAAAAAAATTTGTATTTTCATCTTCGGCAACGGTTTATGGAGATCCAGAAATTGTTCCAATAACAGAGGATTGCAAAGTAGGAGGGACTACTAATCCTTATGGAACTACAAAGTTATTTATTGAACAAATTTTAAAAGATTTATATAAATCTGACAACAGTTGGGATATTGCAATACTTAGGTATTTTAATCCAATAGGAGCTCATGAAAGTGGTCTTATAGGAGAAAATCCAAATGGAATACCAAATAATTTAATGCCATATATTACAAGAGTTGCGAGTGGAGAATTAAAAGAATTATCAGTATTTGGAAATGATTATGATACAAAAGATGGCACAGGAGTTAGAGATTATATACATGTTGTAGATTTAGCAAAAGGTCATATTTGTGCATTAAATAAACTTGATAAAGAAAACCAAGGGTTATATATTTATAATCTTGGTACTGGAATAGGGTATAGTGTTCTTGATATAGTTGAAACTTTTAAAAAAGTAAACAATGTAGATGTTCCATATAAGATAGTAGACAGAAGAAAAGGGGATATTGCAATTTGTTATTCTGATCCGACTAAAGCAAAAGAAGAAATAGGA
>CALVQR010000010.1 GCA_944358265.1 uncultured Bacilli bacterium
CTAGTAAAGATTTTAAAGCTACATTATTTATTGAAAATATGGAAACTAAGATTATAGACAAAGATTATGAAGTTTATAATATAGAATTGGATTTAGAAGAAAATAAATAGAATTAAATATTAAATTAGCTTTTTATATTAGAAAGTGTCTAATATAGAAAGCTCTTTTTTTATTGGAAAGAGGTGAAATAAAATGTGGCAATTGCTTTTAAGATTATTTATAAGAGCTAATGTTTCGTTATTGTATTATCAAATAAATATTTATTAAATTTACTGAAAGACAACCTCATACAGATTCAATCTTCCTTCGCATTTGAGAGAAATAAAAATTTGTTTGTTTAGATATTATTAAGAACGATAAAGGCGAGGTAATGTCGCAAAAAGAACAATATAATAATATAAATAATGATAAGATAGATAGATTATTTAATTATATAATATGCAAAGAAAATGAATTTACAGAAGAATTTTTAAATTTAAAATATAATGAGATAATTTTATAAAAAGATATGATATGTATTATTCTAAAGAAATAGCTGAAAATATATTTAAAGAAAATTTAGGAAAAATTAAAAATATAATATATGTTATTACATCAATAGTAAAAAATAGAAAGTGAAATACCAGAACATTATAATTATTTAAAAATTTTGAAAGCATGTATTTTAATTCATAAATTTGTAAGTTATATCTATTTGTAATTTTGTAATTGTTGTGATAAGAGAATTTATTATAAAATTACAAATACAAATGTCAAACTCTTACTAAACTTTAACAATAGATATGAATTTATTAAATAAAGTATTGAAAAAAATATATGCTTATGTTATTTTATAATTAAGTAACAAAAGAGGAAAATTTTATGAATAAATCAAAAAATTATCGAAATTAAATAAAAAATAAGTATTAATATAAAACTTATAATTAAATAATGAGCAATATGGAGATTTTATTATGATAAAAATAGTAATTGTTGTTTTAATAATAACAATAATTGGATTGATTAATTATAAAAACATAAGTATAAGCAAAAATGAAATATTAAATGGAAGTAATATACAGGATAATAAGATTGTAAATCAAGAAATAATAGATAATTTTGAAATTAATAGTATAGAATATTCTTCTGGAGGAGGATTTGGAACACAAGCAGAAACTGCAACTATAACAGTTATAATTAATGATGATGGGAGTGTAAAATTTACAAATAATTATAAAGAAAGTCTAATTAATGAATTTAAAATTGACGAGGCTATTGTAAAAGATTTAGAAAATTATATCAATGAAAATAGTAATATTTTTTTCAAGGAAAATATAACAGATGAAGAAGCTTCAGATGCAAGTTCAGAATATATTAAAGTTAAAACTAAAGATGGAAAATCATATGCTGCTGGTGGATATTGTGTTATAGATGGTCAATTCGATGAAATCGTTAATAAAATTATAGAGTCGGCTGGCGAAGAAGAATATACAGAGTATCTAAAAGAGGTACGTAGTGAAAATTGAAATCATTAAAAGATGTAAGTTATATGGCTAAAGTAAAAGTGTTTTGGTTTTAAGCATAATAGTAATTATTGTTTTTATTACAAAAAAGTATAAAAATAAACTGATATATATTAATATAAAGGATAATGTAAAGTTACTAATAAAGGTAAAATTTATATGCAATTTTTAAATCTATAATATAAAATATTAAAGAAAGCAAAGTTAATACTATAAATTTAATATAAAATATGATATGAAAGTGGGGTTATTTTTTTGAAAGAATTAACAGATGAAATGGTACAAAAATCAATAAATTCAGATAACTTTATAGGAATAATTATGTTAATAATTTTATTGATTTTTACTATAATATTTATATGTATGATGATAGGATTAAAAATACAGTTAAAAGAAGAGCAAGAAGAAAAAAAGCTAAAAACTTAAAGAATAATATTATAGGATTATTTGTGGCAACTATAATTTTTTCATTGCTAGATTTAGGATGCATATTTATGATTAAAGATAGTTATGGAAACAAAGATAATTGGAAAATTGAAATAGATACTATTACAAGTTTAAGTCATTATACAGACTATGAAACTGATTCTAATATTGGTAACGAAGTTTATGAAGCAAGAGTTGGTGAATATTCTAGAAGAATTAAAATTAGTGAGGAAGAATATAATAATCTTGAAAAAGGCGATAAAGTATATGTGGTAATTAAAGGGGAATCTTTAGTAGTAGATTTATGGGATACTAAAGAATATAAGTATGTAGGGGATAAATTAAAATAAATCATAAATTTAGATTACTTAAAATTTTTTATCTTACATGCCTAATTTAATATTATTGGCCTGTTCTTGAATTATATATCTATATTTCATCATAGATTTAATAATTCTTGTTTGTCTACTTTTACCTAAATCCATATTAACTGCAGAAGCATAAACACTAGACGCATTAGGAATACCAACAAGTATTGTAGATTAATCTAATGTTAAATATTTTGACTCTTTATTTAGGTATTCATTAAAATTTTCTTTAATGGCATAAAAAACATCACTATAATAAATAGGTGATGATTGTTCTAAATTATGATTAAATGATGAAGAAAAAATGTTAATTTTTTCAAAAAATGGTTGATTAATTTATATAAAATAGTTGACATTAAATTAAAAATTATGTATAATCATTGTTTGTGAGGAGATATAAGCAATTATTTGTGAGCTATCTCGGGTGAAAACCTACACAATAGAATATTGGAGTCACGAAAAGCTTTTATTCGTGGCTTTTTAACTGCCTATGAATAAAAATAAAGGAGATGAAATTATGATACAAGAAGAAAAATTTTTAAAGAAAGAAGAAATTTATAAACAAAGAAAAATGGAGAGAGATTTTCATAAAAGAAGATGTGAAGAAACAAAAAAATCAATTGATGAAACAAAAAAAGAAAAAATAAATATAAGAACAATTATATTTGATTTATTAGAAGAATTAGGATTTGATAGAAAAGCATTAGGTACAAAATATTTAGAAGATGTTATAGAAACGTTATATCATGAAAGAAAAGTATTTGATGAAAATAATAATTTTTTTAATCTTAATGATAGAAGAAATAATCACTATAGTTTTACAAAAGAATATTATGAGTGTAGTTTAAATAATATTAGAGAAAATATTGATGAAGAAGTTTCTAAATCTTATGTAAATGAAAGTTCATTAAATGATATTGTTTATAGTGTTGTAAACGATGTTATATGTCAATATGATAAATTTGGTAAAATATTAGTATATAATATAGAAAATAATAATTACTATAAAAACTAATAGTTTTTGCATAATTTTATTTTAAACTATTATATATAAATAATTTATGTAAATTGTATATACAAATATATAATTTAGAAAATACAAACGAAGCTAAATTTGTTAAAAAGGTAAATAAGTTATAATCAAATTTACAAGCTTATCTAAATAAAAATGTTTAATAAAAATGTGATAAAATACACTTCCGAAAAGAGGTGTTTTTTTATTAATTTATAAAGGACAAATTTATTATCAATGTAAATTTGTTTTATTTTGACCTTTTATTTATTTTTAAAATGTTATATAATTATTAAAAGGAGAGTAGGAATATGAAATATTGTACAAAATGTGGTAATCAGTTAAAAGAAAATAGTAAATTTTGTTCTAAATGTGGAAGTCCAACAAAGTTAGAACTTTTAAGCAGAGAAGAGGAGAGAAAAAAAGAAAAGGAAGAAAAAAAAGATAAAACATTATTATATTTAGGTGCAGGTTTAATTATTCTTTCAAGTATTATATTTGCTTTCTCTAATTGGAATAACATGTCAAATATATTTAAACTAATATTCTTATTTTTAGAAATGATAATATTTTTATCAATTTCAATTTTTAGTAAAAGACTGGATGAAAATATGCCTTATAAAGTATCTTGGTTTATAGGAGTGCTTTTTGTCCCAATAATATTTATATTAATCGCAGAATATGAAATGTTCGGATTATCAAATGATGGCAATGCTATAAATGTGTATTTAGCAATTTCATCCTTAATAAGCGGTTTAGTATTTTATTTTAGTTATAAATATATAAAATCAAATTTAATGTTATATTTAGGATTTGCATCAATTTATTCAATGATTTTATTTATTTTATATGCGTTTGGTTTAGAAAATATATATGGTATGAATTTAACATTTATAATATTTTGTATTATAAATTTAATAATTACTATTCTAGCTAATAAATCTAAAAACGATTATACAATTTTGTTAAATAAATTTATAAAATTTGTATTAATAGTAATTACTATTTTGTTATCTCAATATGTATCAGTTGCTTATAATGAATATATTAATATAATATTATCTGTTTTATCATGTATCATTCATGTAATTACTATATTATTATTTATGAAATTAAATAATATTAAAGGATTGTCATATGCATTTCCATATGTAATATATTTTTTGTTATTTATGACACTTAATAATTATTTTTACACTAATATAAATATATATGTATTTTTCTCAATAATAGCAGCAATTGCATTATATTTGATATTTAGTTTATATGATAATAAGATAGTACAAACAACTTCTTTTGTACTTATGATAGTATATATAATTTCAATTTTATTGACTGAAAACATAAGTGAAAAAGCATTTTTAGTATTATCAATATTATTATTAATTTCAAATATATTTATTTATAAAATTATAGATGAAAATATAGAGAAAAAAACATGCACAATTTTATTACCAATAACACTGTTTATGTCAGTATCTTCAATAATAAGATTATTTACAAATTTAGAATATTCTATTATATATATGATTGTAAGTGTATTATATTTTAGTATATATACAATAATAAATTACAAATTAAATAATAAAACGTTTTGTTTTATATTCAAATGTTTTTCATATATTTTATTAGCACTTGCAAGTATTTTAATATTAAGCGATGGGACAAATATTTTGTTATTTGTGATAAATGAAGTGTTATGGATTTATTATCTTTTGTTTGAAATATTCAGTAAGAAAATGATATCTAAAAATATAATTTTATTAATAGCAGTTATATTAAATTTATTAATAGCTTCAGCTAGATTTAATATATCACTTTATTATTCATTATTATTTATTTCTCTTATATTTACATTAATCGATATTGTATTATTTAAATTTAAGTTAAAAGGCGAAAATGTATGCTTCTATATAAGTTTAGTGTCTATAATACTTGCGACTTTGTTTAATTTTGATGGTTATATAGTTTTATCTGTGTGTGTAAATGTGCTTATATATTGTTCTATATACTACATACTTTCAAAGAAAAATATATCATTTATAATTAAATATATTTATACATTAGTAGGATTTTGTCTAATAAGTAGATTATTTAATTATTTCATAGATCAAAGTGTAATTGCAAATATATTTATATTATTAGCGTATATAATAATTATAATTTCAATGTTTTTACTTCAAACAGATACAGATAATAAAGTATTAAGTTATACTCCAGTAATAATATTCCCATATTCATTTTTAGCGAGCAATGTTGATATACTTAGAGAATTTAAAGAAGAATTAATAGTACTTTTAATAGTATCTCTAATAATATTATTTATGGAAAAAGTCTTTAATTTAAAAAATGAAAAAGATAGAACTTTACTTGAGATAATTTTCATATCATTAGTACATATAACTGCATTGTTTACAAATGTGATATTTAATTGTATAATTGCTGTATTTTATATATTCTTTGGAATATTTAAAAAGAAAGACTCATTTATAATATTGGGAATTATATTATTGTTATTATCAATTTTTATAAATTTATTTAAAATAGTAGATAATTTATCTATAATTTATATATTACTTAGTATTGGAATATTATTAATTGCATATGTTTTTATAACAAGCGCTAAAAAGAATAATAAATAATATTATTATTCTTTTTAATTGAAATTAAACTATAAAATATGTTATAATTTATTTGATTTAGGAAGTGACAAAATGAAATTGAAGAATAGCTTTTTTTATACAATTAGAGAAGATGTAAAAGATGAAGATAGTAAAAGTGGGAATTTATTAGTCAGAGGTGGTATGATCAAAAAAACTTCGTCAGGTATATATATGTATTTACCACTTGGATTAAAAGTACTAAGAAATATTGAAAATATTATTAGGGAAGAAATGGATGAAATAAATGCTGAAGAAGTACTTATGCCATCTTTAATTACTAAGGACGTGTATGAAACTTCTAATAGATTGTCCTCTTTTGGCAATAGCATGTTTTCTTTAAAAGATAGATATGAAAAAGATTATGTTCTTGGACCCACTCACGAAGAAATGTTTACAATAGCTGCATTAAATAAAGTTAGATCATTTAAAGATTTACCTTTTAGTTTGTATCAAATACAAACTAAATTCAGAGACGAAGCGCGTCCAAGATATGGTCTTATCAGAGTTAGAGAATTTATAATGAAAGATGCATATTCTTTTGATAAAGATATTAATGGACTTGATATATCTTATAATAATATGTTTAATGCATATAAAAAAATATTTACTAGACTTGGTTTAAATTATAAAATTGTAAAAGCTGATACAGGTTCAATGGGAGGTCTTTTATCTGAAGAATTTCAAGCTATAACTGATATTGGTGAAGATACAGTTGTATATTGTGATTCGTGCGATTTTGCATCTAATATAGAAGTTTGTGAATCTGTTATATCAAATAAAGAAACATCTGAGAAAAAATTAGAAAAGGATTTAGTTGAGACTAAAAATGCTAGAACAATTGAAGAAGTAAGTAAATATTTAAATGAAGCACCATCAAAATTTGTAAAAACACTTATTTATAAAATAGATGGTAAATTATATGCACTTTTAGTAAAAGGTGACTCAGAAGTTAATGAGATAAAGGTATTAAAATTATTAAATGCCGAAAAAATGGAATTTGCAACTGAAGCAGAAGTAAAAAAAGTTACAAGATCTGAAATAGGATATGTAGGTCCAATATCTATAGATGTTCCAATTATAATTGATAATGAAGTTAAAAATATGGTTAATTTTATTGTTGGAGCAAATAAAAAAGATTATCATTATAAAAATGTTAATATAGAAGATTTTAATTATATAATGAGCGCAGATATTAGAACTGTAAAAGAAAATGATATGTGTCCTAAATGTGGAGCTCCTTTAAAGTTTAAAAAAGGAATAGAAATAGGGAATACATTTAAACTAGGAACTAAATATTCTGAATGTTTAAATTTAAAATATAATGATGAAAATAATAATCTTATGCCTGTTTGGATGGGATGTTATGGTATTGGTATTGGTAGGTGTTTATCTGCGATTGTAGAACAAAAAAATGATGAAAAGGGTATTATTTGGCCAATGAATATTGCTCCATATAAGGTCGCAATTGTTGTTGTAGATGTAAAAAATGAAGCGCAATTAGAAGCAGCAAATCATTTATATAACATATTTAAAGAAGCCAATATAGATGTACTTTTAGATGATAGAAAAGAACGCGCAGGAGTTAAATTTAATGATATGGATTTAATAGGTATACCAATTAGAATTACTATAGGCAGAAAAATAGATGAACATATTGTAGAATTAAAAAAGAGCACTGAAAAAGAATATGATGAACTATCTATATTTGATGTATTATATAAAGTTCAAGATATAATAGATGAAATAAATTTTTAATATTTAATTTAAAGAAATTAATAATTTAATTTCTTTTTTTCGACATTTTTTTTAATATGTATGAAATATTATGTATTTAGGTGATATTATGAAAAAAAGTACTATTTTATGCATTTTATGTGCAATTATAATTGGAATTTTAATTGGAAAGTATATATTTCAAGAATATAATGAAGAAGCAGAAACTACTATGAATGAAATAAGTTCAAATATTTATTTAATGCAGTATGGGGTTTATAGTAATGAAGAAAACATGCTTGAAAATACTAAAAAATTAAAAACATATTTTTATTATAAGGATAATGATGGTTATCATGTACTTCTTGGTATAACTAAAAAAGAAGAATTAAAACAAAAAATAATTAATGCATATAAAATAACTGAGAATATTTATATGAAAAAAGAAAATACTAATAATCAAGAGTTTTTAAATTTGCTTGAACAATATGATAACTTAGTCTCTACTACAGATGATACAGATACTATAATTAATGCTGAAAAACAAATACTTTCTAAATATGAGGAGCTGATTTTGCAAAGTGAATAGTTTAATAAAAAATATTCCTATTGAAGAAAGGCCAAGAGAAAGATTTATAAAATTTGGTGTAGAAAATTTATCTAATACAGAACTTTTAAGTATCATATTAAATACAGGAACTAAAAATATATCTGTAAAGGAATTATCTAATAATATTTTAAATAGTATTAACGATATTTCTGATTTAAAAAATATGACTTTAAATAAACTTAAAACAATTAAAGGAGTAGGGGAAGTAAAAGCAATTAAACTTCTTTCTTCAATTGAACTTGGAAGGAGAGTATATCAAGAAAAAAGATTAAAAAAAATAAAATTAAATTCAGCTGATAAAGTATTTAGTTATATAAATCAGACATTAAAAGGTAAAAATCAAGAATATTTTTATGCATTATATTTGGATTCAAAAAAATATCTAATCGAAAGCAAGTTACTTTTTATTGGAACAATAAATAAAAGTATAGTACACCCAAGAGAAATTTTTAAATATGCTTATTTACTTAGCGCATCATCAATAATATGTGTTCATAATCATCCTAGTGGTGATACAACACCATCTAAAGAAGATCTTTTTTTAACTAAATCATTAGTTGAAATAGGAAAACTTCAAGGAATAAATATAATTGATCATATAATAATCGGTAGTAATTATTATAGTTTCTTTGAAAATGGGAATATATAAATATGAAGGTGATTAATTTGAAAAAAAAGAAAAAGGATAAATATAAAAAAATCACAATTTATATAGTTATAATTATACTGGTATTTTTTCTGTTTTTTTTGTTTTTAAAGGATAGTTCAAATAATAATTTTTTGTTCAGTAGTATTAAAGATATAAGTGCAAGTATATCTAAAGTAACAAGTTTTTCTTTTAATAAAAAAGAGAAAATTGACGATACTGTGTTAGTAGAAGAAATAAATAAAGATTATATAAAAGAAATAGAAAATTTAAAAAAAACTTTAGAGTTGAATTCATCAAATACTGTTAAAGAATTCATAAATGCAACTGTAATAAAAAGAAGTACTAATTATTGGTATAATTTAATTACTATTGATAAGGGTAAAAAAGATGGAATTACAAATGGTCTTGCAGTTGTAAATAATAATGGATTAATAGGAAAGGTAATTAAAGTAAACAATTATACAAGTGATATAAAATTATTAATATCAAAATTAGATGAAAACTGTATATCCGCAGGTTTTACATATGAAGGGAGTCAATACTATGGATTAATTAGTAAGTATGATTTAATTAGTAATGAACTAATTTTAAAAAATGTAATTGGAGATTTTTCAAAAGATAAAATAATAGGAGTAAATATTACTACATCTGGACTTAGTGATTCATTTTCATCTGGTTTAATAATAGGAAAAGTTAAAGATATAAAAAAAGATACATTTGGAATATCGTATAATTTAATAATAACGCCATCAGTAGATTTTAATAATTTGAATATAGTATCTGTAATAAAAGGTGATAAATAATGTTATTTAATATTATTGTTGTATTAATAAGTATAATACTTGAAAATATATTTAATTTATATTTAAACAGGTTTGAATATTTTACTCCATTATTTACATTAATTAGTTTAATAGTTATATACCCAAATTTTAATAAAAATAAGAAAAAATATTTTATATTTTCTATAATATTAGGATTTATATATGATATATTTTTTACTAATTTCTATATATTAAATCCAGTATTATTTTTTATTATTTCTATAATTATATATTATATATTTTCAAATAGAGATTATAATTTTAAATATATAATAATTACATCAGTAATAATTATATTTATTTATAATTTATTGCTTTTTCTAACACTTAATTTTTTTAATTATACAAATTATAGTTTACTTGATTTTTCATATATAATAAGGCATTTTTTGCTTGGAAATATTATATATGTAGCATTATTATATATAATATTAAAAAAAATATATTTTTCTCATAAATATTAGGTTAATATCATATATTTTAATGGGTGATATTATGGAAAATTTAAATGATATTAAAAATAGAATTAGAAATAAAAATAATAAAAATGAATCAAATAAAAGACATATATTTAAACATTTTATGATTAAATTTTTCTTAGTATTAATTATATTTGGTATAAGTACATTTTTAGTTAGAACTAATACCAATATTAAAAATATAATTTATAATCATGTATATAATACTCATTTTTCTTTTGCTTCTTTTAAAGGTTTATATAATAAATATATAGGAAATGTAATACCTTTTCAAAATATATTTGAAACAAAAAAAGTATTTAATGAAAAGTTAGAGTATAAAACTTTATCTAAGTATAATAAAGGCGTTAAATTAACTTTAAGTGATAATTATGCTATACCAATTATAAAAGGAGGTATAGTAATATTTTCAGGTGAGAAAGAAAATATAGGTAAAACGGTAATTATTCAGCAGTCTGATGGAATAGATGTATGGTATGGAAATTTATCTACTACTACAATGAAACTATATGATTATGTTGAAGATAATGCTATTATAGGTGAAGCTAAAGATAATGAATTATATATAATATTTCAAAAAGATGGTGTAGAAATTGATTATAAAGAAGTTCTTAAGTAAAATATCTTTTAGTTCATATACTATTATTTTAGTATTTTTAGCCTTTTTAACAGGCCTTTTTAAAGAAATAATTGTTATATCAATAATAATTATTATTCATGAATTTGGGCATTTTATTGGCATTATAAGATATAAATGGAATATAAAAAAAGTAACTATATATCCTTTTGGAGGAATAATTACACTTGATGATGATATAGATAAACCTTTAAAAGAAGAATTTATTATTACATTATCTGGACCATTATTTCAAGAATTATTGTTTATATTAATAATTTTATTATATCAATTTAATATAATAAATGAATATATATATACATTATTTAAAAATTATAATTTTACTATACTAATATTTAATTTACTTCCTATATATCCTCTAGATGGATCAAAATTATTAAATGTATTTATAAATAAAATATTTAATTTTAGATTATCATATTTTATAAATATAATAATATCTCTATTATTTTTAAGTGTATTTTTCATAATATTTAAAAATGACTCTAGTTATTATATTATAATTGTTTTTTTAATATATCAAATATTTTATTATTATAAAAATAGGTATATTGTTTTTAATAGATTTATATTAGAAAAAGCTCTTAGAAAAAATAAATATATAGAATATAAAAAAATAAATAATATTAAAAAAATGTATAGAAATAAAAAACATTTATTTAAAAAAAATAATAGATATGTAACTGAAAAAGAGTATATAAAAAGTAGATTTTAAAATCTACTTTTTAAAATGGTCTTGGTCCATAATATGGTGGTCTATAAGGTCCTGGTTGATAATAATATGCTTGAGGCCTATTATATCCTCCATAGAAGAATGGAGAAATTAAACCGCCAGTAATACCTCCTAGAATAAATGGTCCAAGAAATCCTCCTCCTATTAATCTTTCATCATTATTATTTATAGGATAATTATAATTGTTACTATAATATGGATTATTATTTTGATATCTATACATGTAGTTGTTTTTCATAAGTTTTCTCCTTTCATAATAGTTTATGATAATTTTTAAAATGTGTTCTAAATTTGTACAAGCATTAATATATTTAAGTAAAGGAGAAATATATAATGAAAGAAATGTACAATAATTATAAAAAGGAATTAACTAAGAAAAACAATATTTTAATATTAGTATCCATAGTATTTATATTAGGTTTAATATTTGGCAGTATTTATATAACAATTCTTGAAGATAAGGAGAAAACTACTATTTTAAATGAAGTTAATAATTATTTTTTAGATATTGATTATTCTTTTGAAGAAAAAATAGATATATTTAAAAATTCATTAATATCTAATTTGACATATATAATATCTATGTGGATTTTGGGATTATCAGTAATAGGTATTCCTATAGTTTTTATAATGACATTTTTTAAATCCTTTATATTAGGCTTTTCAGTAAGTTCTATATTTGCAAAATATGGCTTTAAAGGTATATTAGGTGTAATTACTTATATATTCCCAACATCTATAATAATGTGTATTTTTACTCTTTTTTTAGCAACTTATAGTATTATTATTTCATTAAAAATAATAAATGGTGCATTTACCAAAAAAACGATTAATTTTAAAACATTTATGGGTAAATATTTCTTTATTTTAGTAATAGGAGTATTAATTAGCATATTATCTTCTTTATTTGATGGTTTTCTAAGCCCGTATATTACTAAATTATTTACTAATTTCATTAAATAATGTATAATATCTCATAGATTGGGATGAAGTTTATGAAAAAAGTAATTGTAGGAATAAGTGGAGGCGTAGATTCTGCAGTAGCGGCGTATTTACTAAAAAAAGAAGGGTATGAAGTAGAAGGATTATTTATGAGAAACTGGGATAGTTCAGTTAATAATGATATTAATGGCAACCCTACTTTAAATAATGATATATGTACTCAGGAGGAAGATTATAATGATGCTTTAAAAGTATGTAAAAAATTAGGTATTAAACTTCATAGAATAGACTTTGTTAAAGAATATTGGGATTATGTATTTACTTACTTTTTAGATGAATTAAAAAAAGGTAGAACACCAAATCCTGATATTATGTGTAACAAGTATATTAAGTTTGATATGTTTAAGAAGGAAGCAGAAAAATTAGGCGCAGATTATATTGCCACCGGTCATTATGCAAGAATAAAAGATGGTAAGTTATTACGTGCGATAGATCAAAATAAGGATCAAACATACTTTTTATCACAAGTATCAAAAAAACAATTATCAAATGTATTATTTCCTATAGGAGATTACGTAAAACCTGATGTTAGAAAAATTGCTCATGAGCAAAATTTAATAGTTGCAGATAAAAAAGATTCAACAGGTATATGCTTTATAGGAGAAAGAAATTTTAAAGAATTTTTAACTAATTATTTGCCAAATAAACCTGGAGATATTATTGATATTGATTCAAATAAAAAATTAGGGGAACATGTTGGGCTTATGTATTATACAATAGGACAAAGACGTGGACTTGATATTGGTGGAAATGATAAAAGATTGTATGTAGTAGGAAAGGACCTAGATAAAAATATTTTATATGTTTCACTAGGAGACGATACTAAATATCTGCAAACTGATGAGGCAGTGATTGAAGATATTAATTTCATAAGTGATTTAAGACCAGAAAAATGTACCGCAAAATTTAGATATAGACAAAATGATATTGATGTAAGTATTGAGTATTTAGAAAATGGAAATTTAAAAGTCAAATATGATAATGTTAAATCTGTTACTCCTGGGCAAGCATGTGTACTTTATTTAGGAGAAGAATGCCTTGGTGGAGGAATAATTAAAGAAGTTAGAAAAAATGGTAAAAAACTTTGGTATTTATAAATTTTAAGAATCTATTTTGATTCTTTTTGTTTTGTTTACTTATACTTGACACTTGACTTGTAAAATGATAGAATATATTTATAAGTAGAGTAGGAGAGTGTAATAATGATGAAAAGACTAAATGATATATTAAGTGAAATAGGAATTTCAAAGGTTAAATTAGCTAAATATTTAGGAGTTTCAAGACAAATGGTTTATAATTATTTAGAGATGGAAGATGTAAATATGTGGCCACTTGAAAAGAAAATGAAATTATTTAATTTACTTCAAATCAAATCAAGCGATGAAATTAAAAACTTAAAAATTACAAATGATTTTATAAAACATGCGAATAGTTTAATTAATGATAATAATTCAGTAGTTGTAGAAAAAGGTAACATATCTTTTGAAGGATTAAGTAATTCTGATCAAGCTTTACTTAATGATATTGTATTCTTACTTAAGGAAGATTTGCAAGAAGATGATACATCTACTACATCAATTGTATGCAAATATTTATACTATTTTCTACAGGCAATTGAAAATACACCAGAAATAAAATATATGCTTGGTTATGTTGCTAAATCAACAGGTTTTATAGATCCAAATGAATTTGCATTTGAAGAGGACAATCAATTTGCTTTTGAAAGCATATTATATTCAGCAATGGTATTATATAATAATGGTGGCGCATCTAAAAATAGATTAATTGAATCACATAAAAAATTTGTTCAGGAAATTCAAGCTAAACACGAAGAAAAATTATCTAGAACTCAGGAATTAAATTCTGCTAAAGTACAAGCATTGAAAGAATTAGGATATACTGAGATTAATGAAGATAATGCTACAGAAGTATTAGAAAAAATGGCTGAGATTCTATCTAGAAAGATATAGTTGTAATTTCGTATAATAATTATTATGTAAACTAGCATAAAATGAAATAAATACCGATAAAAATTAATTTATCGGTATTTTACTTTCCTTATTCTCTTTTATTCTTTAATTCTTTCTACATAATTACAATTATTATTTAAACATTAAGTTGTATATTTTATATACAACAATTTTTAAATTTCATTATATAAAAAATAAGAATTTAAATCCTTATTAATCATTAATTTTTACATAATAAGATGTTTCTGCTGTTTTTACATTAAATACTTGTGCTTCTAACCCTTCACTTCCATGATCAACAATTATCCATACCATATGCCAATCTTCTCCTGAAATATTTGTTGAACTTTTGTCTTCATTATTTGATATTATTTTTTTTGGTGTAAGTATTATAGTATATATATTATTAGAATTTATTTTACCATTAGAGTTTGTAATTATTTGATCAATTTTGTTTTCATCTAATCCTACTTCTTTAAAGCCCTTTTCTCCAGTTAAGATTTTTGTTGTTCCATACCAATAATTATCATTTAAATCATATAGTGATTTATACCACCAAAATTCTCCATCTTTAAATACCCAATATGTTTCATATGAATTTAATATTCTCCATCCTCCATTAATAGTCTTTTTTGTTCCTAAAGATCCTTGTCTTAAATTTGAATATTGATTCCAAGAAGACATAGAATCTAAATAATCTGCAGTATCATCATCATATGTTTTTGTTATTTCCATTGTTTTTAAAATAGTTAAGATTCTTTCACTATTTTGATCAAAATTATTAATAATATTTGACATAAACGAAAGTATTGCATTATTATCTTCACTTACTACTAAATATAGTTTCCCATTAATATTATTTGCATTTCTTCCGTAATCCATAGTAGCATAATAATAGTCATCATTTAATTTATTGAATCCGTTACTTCCATTAGATAAAGTAGCACTTTCACTCCAATAATTATAAAAATATTCATATAACTTCATTTTTCCATTATTTGTTTCAAAATCTATATCTAACTGGTCTTCACTATCTTCTAATGAACTTGAGCCTAAGTTATAGAAATATGCCTCATTATTTCCATAAACAAGTATATCAACCTCTTTATTTGAAGTGTTTTTTGATGTTGTTTTTTGCCATTCAGAACCATATTGTAGTGTAAATCCGTCTCCATAGAAAACACTAATATTTTCATCATTATTATTTCCATTATTGTTGTTATAATTTTGACCAGATAAAGTTGTATTAGTAATTAAAAATATAATAAAAATTAAAATAGATACTATAAAAGCAATAGAATTTAGTATTATTCCTGCGATTGTTTTTCCATTTTTATTTTTATCAATTATACCAAATACTAATCCTGCGATTGAAAAAGGTATTATAAATATATTAAATAAAAACGAAAGTAAAACAGTAATTATACCCACTATTAAGCTAATTAGTGATTTCCAATTTTTATTATTTAAATTTTGATGTTGTATATTTGTTTGGCTTAATTTTTGAGTATCTTTATTTATACTATTATTTGATTCAATTTGATTAATTTTTTTAACATCTTGCTGTATTTCAATATTTTCGTTTAAATTATCAGTTGTAGTCTGATTTACTTCATTTTCTACTTTTTCTCCACAATTAGAGCAAAATATTTGCCCTGAATTTAAAGCTTTCCCACATTTTTTACAAAACATTTGCCTAACCTCTTTTCCCATATTTTATATATTCTGTAAATATTATATATATATTTTATAATTTTGTAAATATCAAAATAGATATGGGGAATGTTTTTACATATTATTATGACTTAAAATAATATATAAAAAAATAGGAATTAAATATTCCTATTTATGCAACAGTAGATAACTCCTTTTGATTTTTATTTTTCTTTAGTAATTTAAGTATTTTAGTTTTATCTTTGTGTTTATTATATCCTTTTTCATCTATATCACTTGATAATTCTATTATATTTCCTATACTTCCAATGAATGTTTTTTCATTATCATAGTTTTCTATTACTGTAACTGGTAATTCTTCTCCATTTTCTTTTTCTATTGTTTCAAAAACTTTTGCATTCTCAAATTCTGTATATGAAAATCTTATTCTGTTATCATCAAATGAATATATTTCTTTTATGACATATACATTATTACCTTTTTTCATAATATCTGCGACAGAATAATTTACTGAAGAGCCATGAATAAATATATGTTTTTTCTCTATTAAATATTGATTATTATCTTCTGTCGTAATATTTAATCGGCTGTTGAATAATTTTTTATTCATAATATTTCTCTCCTCCCCCATTCGCAATAAATTACAAATGAGAATATTATATAATTTAAAAGAGAATTTGTCAATTGTTTTTGTTAATTTTTATCAAATATATCAGATATTTCAGAAACAATTATTTTTAGTTTATTATCTGCTTCTTTTTGATTTAATCCTGTACATACTATATATACTTTAAGCTTTGGTTCAGTTCCAGATGGTCTTATCATAATAGTTGTGCCATCTTCATAAATATATTTAAGTGCATTTGTATTATTCTCCCCTACTTCATCTAGATAATCTTTCTTTATATAGTTTTTATTATCAAAAGAAATAATATCATTTCTAAAATCATCCATATATTTTTGTATTATGTTTTTATCCTTATATACTAAATTTAATGTCTCAAGTGATATGTATCCAAATTCTTTATATATAGATTCAATATAATCATTAAGTGTTATACTATTTTTTTTGCAATAACACATTATTTCTAATGCCGCAATCATACTTGAAAATCCACATTTATCAAGTATATCTATATTAAACATATATCCAATACTTTCTTCAAAACCAAATACATAATTTTCTTTTTTGTTATTAACTATTTTATTTGCAATATTTTTGCATCCAGTTAAAACTTCATATACTTTAACATTATATTTATTAGCTATTTTATCTATGAATGGTGATGTTACTATACTTCTTACTATATAAGAATTTTCTTTAATATTAGAATTATTTAATATGTAATAAAGAAATAATGCTCCTACAATATTACCATTAAGGTATTTGTATTCATTTTCTTTTCTATACATTATACCTAATCTATCAGCATCTGGATCAGTTGCAAGTATTATATCTGAATTATTTTCTTTAGCATACTTAATTGCTAATTCATAATTTTTTTCATATTCTGGATTGGGTTCTGGTGCTGTTTTAAAATTACCATCTTTTATACATTGTTCAGTTACAATATTATAATTAAAATTAAATTTATTAAATATTTTTTCTGCTATATTAAGTCCTACTCCATGCATAGATGTATATGTTATATTAACTTTCGATGCATAGTTATTAAATATTTCTTTATTTATTATTACTTTTTCATTTTCAAGCAAGAAATCATCATGTATTTTATCATCTACATAATTGAACAATTCATTATTTATAGGTGCTTTTTTGATCATTTCCATATTAGTAATACTATTTATCTCTTTTATTATTAAATCATCTTCTGGGGGCACAATTTGATATCCTAAAGAGTTATATACTTTGTATCCATTATATTCTTTAGGATTATGACTAGATGTAATAACTATTCCACTTGTACAATTTAAATATTTAACAGAATATGCAAGTTCTGGTGTAGATGCAACATCTTTAAATAAATATGTTTTAATTTTATAGTAATTTAGTATTAAAGATACTTCATTTGCAAAGTCTTTAGAATTATTTCTCGTATCATATGCGATAACTACAGATGGATTTTTATAATTTTTATTTAAATAATTAGCAAGACCTACTGTAACTTTACCTATAGTATATTTATTTATTTTACTTTCACCAAGTCCCATTATTCCTCTTATACCTGATGTGCCAAATTTTAATTCTTCATTAAATGATTCGTCTATTTCTTCTTTAGACATTTTTCTTAAAATTTCTTTATCTTTTTCTTCAATATATTTACTTTCAAGCCATTCATTATATTTATTCATAAAATCTCCCTCTATCATATTAAAATTATACTATTTAAAAAAAAAGAAGTAAATATAATTAGACATTTAGTTGTCACCCTTTATTACTTCTAGGATGAGAATTTTTATAGTTTTCTATAATATAATTGTTTGATACATGTGTGTATATTTGCGTTGTTTTAACATCCTCATGTCCAAGCATTATTTGAACGCTTCTTAAATCCGCGCCATGATTAATTAAATGAGTTGCGAATGAATGTCTTATTGTATGTGGAGATATATCTTTATTAATACCTTTTTCAAGAGCTAATTGTTTTAGTATTTTAAAAAAACCTTGTCTTGATAATTTATCTCCTCTTGAATTTAAAAATAGTGTATTTGTTACTTTATGTTTTAAAAGAGCATTTCTATAAATATATATGTAATCATGTAAAAAAATTGTAGCCATATCACTAATTGGAATGATTCTTTCTTTACTACCCTTACCAAAACATCTAACTATATTCATATCAAAGTCTATATCATTAACTTCTAAATTTAAAAGTTCTGATACTCTAAGACCTGATGAATACATAAGTTCAAGCATTGCTTTATTTCTATAGTCAAATGCGTTTTTGCAAGTTATATCAAGAAGCTTGTCAATATCTTCTTCAGAAAGTACATGAGGGACTGTTTTCGGCATTTTAAGACCCTTTATATCATTACATGGATCATCATTTATTAGATTATTTCTAGCTAAAAATTTAAAATAATTTCTAATAGATACTATATATCTGTTTACAGTTCTTGAATTTTTATTTTTACTTAAATGTTCAATAAATTTTATAATATCATCTCTTTTAATATTTTTATATTCTTTATTTACAAATTTAAAAAAGAAAGTTAAATCTCTTTTGTAATTCGCACATGTATTTTTACTAAGTTGTCTTTCTATATTTATATAATTCATATAGTCTTCTATTTGTTTATCTATATTCATAGTTATCACCTATATTAATTATACTAAAATATAGTTTTTTTTACAATTTACTTAAGTAGAAGACTTTATTATTTAATTTATTTAATAATAAATTTAAATATTTTTCAGCATCGGATGCATTATAATTTCTTATTTTTTCTTTAGATATATATTCAAAATAAACATTGATTTTAATTCCAAGTTCATAATCATAATGTATATTTATTGATAACTCTAATACTTCTATTACTTTTTTTATAATATAATATGGAGTATCTTGATTTAGATACTTCTCATTTATTTTTTTTAAAAAATTATTATCACAAACAATAGAAGTTATTATTTTATAATCATTAATATCATAAACATATAAAGGATCTTCCTCTTCTTTTAATTTATCTATAAAATTTTTATTATCATTAGTAGATTTTGATTTAAATAGTTTTTTTACTTTAATATAAAATTCAAGCATTTTCATCATATTATCTGCTTCTTTCAAATTATATGTTTTTTTATTATCTTTTTTTGACATATAAATAATAGTTTGTAGTGTTCTTATTTCATAATAATCTAAATTATTTCTAAAATCTAAATCATCAAGTGCAACTTCTAAAAATTCTAATAAATTATTATTAGATAAATAAGGTTTAAAAAATTCTTCATATTCAATTTTATCAATAGTATTATAATTAAGTACATCTTTGTGTTTTGAATATAATTTTCGCATTAAAAAATAATTATATTTATCATTTTTTCTTAATTCATTAAAATAATTTTCTACCTTTTTAATCATAAAAACACATCCATTGGCACATATAATATCACTATTATTATTTTTTATCAAGTTTTTTTGATGATTAAATATTTATAATATAGTATAATATTTATATGGATGTGATATATATGAATAAACCAATTGCGATTAAATTAAGACCTAACAACATAGATGAAATTATAGGACAAACTCATTTAATTGGGAAAGATGGTCCAATTAGAAATTTTATTAATAATAATAGAATATTTTCAATGATTTTATATGGCCCACCAGGTATAGGTAAAACATCTATTGCAATTGCGATATGCAAAAGTATTAATATGAAATATAGATTATTAAATGCTTGTGTTAATAATAAAAAAGATATTGAAATAGTTATTGAAGAAGCAAAAATGTATGATGGAATAATACTCATAATGGATGAAATACATAGGCTTAATAAAGATAAACAAGATATACTTCTTCCCCATTTAGAAACAGGGTTAATTACATTAATAGGTCTTACTACATCAAATCCATATCATAAGATAAATCCTGCGATTAGAAGTAGGTGCGAAATATTTGAACTTAAACCTTTATCATTAGATGAAATTAAATATGGAATTAAAAAAGCCTGTGAATCAGATGATTTAAAAGGAATAAAAATAAATGATGATGTTATTGAATATATTGCTAAGCTATCATCAGGAGATCTTAGAAGTGCATATAATCTTCTTGAAATTTGTTATTATAGTACCAGTGATAAAAATGTAACTATGGATGTAGTTACTAAAATAAATAATAAGCCTGCATTATTTTCCGATAAAAATGAGACAGGTCATTATGATTTACTTAGTGCATTTCAAAAATCAATTAGAGGCAGTGATGTTAATGCTGCTCTTCATTATTTAGCTAGACTTCTTGTTATTGAAGATTTAGATAGTATTTATAGACGTATGACTGTAATTGCTTACGAAGATATTGGACTTGCTAATCCTTCTATAGGGCCTAAAGTAGATGCTTGCATAAATGCTTGTGAGAGAGTTGGGCTTCCAGAAGCTAGGATACCTCTTTCTGTAGTAGTAACTGAAATGGCTTTATCTCCTAAATCAAATAGTGCATACATAGCTTTAAATGAAGCAATAAAAGATATAGAATCTGGTAATAACTTTCCTATTCCAGAAACTATTAGAATTGATTCAAAAATATATAAATACCCTCACGATTATAAAGGATCATATGTAAAACAACAATATATGCCTGATAATTTAATAAATAAAAAATATTATAGAGCTAAACTTACTAGTAAATATGAGAAATTTTTAAATGAAATATATGAGAGAATAGAAAAAATAAATAAATCAGAAGACTAATCTTCTGATTTTATTATATCTTTAATTATATAATCTGCGATTAAAATACCTGCGATATTTGGCACTACACTATATGATCCTAAATGTTTTGTTTTAATAATCTCTTCGGTAGTAGATAAAACCATGATTTTATCAGTTATATTTAATTTATTTATTTCTTTTCTAATTACTTTAGCAAGTGGATCATATGTAGTTTTTTTTAGCTCTGTAATAACTAATTTATTAGGATCAATTTTTTTAGCTGTTCCCATAGATGATATAAATTTAATATTTCTATTTAAACATTCTCTTATAAGCATTATTTTAGTATTTACAGTATCACAAGCATCAACTAAATAATCTATATTATATTTAAATAATTCTTTTTTATTTTCTTCATTTAAAAACATATTAAGAGTAATTACTTCACAATTTTTATTTATATCTTTTATTCTTTCTTTAAATATATCTGTTTTATATTTATCTATAGTAGAATCAAGTGCGATTATTTGTCTATTTTTATTTGTTATATCAATTTTATCATTATCAACAATTATTATTTTTTCTATACCATTTCTTATAAGAGTTTCAATAGTATAACCTCCTACTCCACCAAGGCCAATAACTGCGACTGTTTTACAATGAAGTTTATTTATATTTTCATTTCCAATTAATAATTCTAATCTTTGAAACATAATATCACCAATTAAATTATATCATAAAATTAAAAATACCTAAAAGGGGCAGGGACTATAAACCTACACGTATGTGCAGGTGGGCATCCCATAATAGACTTTAGGATCCTTAAAATAATTTAAGTATTCAACACCATCTACTAATTCTGATTCCCTTATTAGTCGTTTAGTCGGTTTTATGTTCACCTGTTATCCCTTTTAGGTAACTTAATTATAACACACTCGTAATAAAAAAATAAAGTCTTTTGACAAAACTTTACTTTTTATTTAATTTATATTCTTTATGATAGCAAAATATACTTGAAAAATTATTTTAATATTATATCATTATTTTAATATTATATCTAGGTCTTTTAACTGAGTGTCATCTACTATGCTTGGAGCATCACTCATAAGGCAACTTGCAGATGAAGTTTTAGGAAAAGCAATAACATCTTTTATGTTATCTGTTTCACATAAAAGCATAGTTAATCTATCAAGACCAATTGCAAGGCCACCATGAGGTGGAGTACCATATTTAAATGCATTTACAAAGAAACCAAATTTTTCATTTATTTCATCTTTTGTAAGTTCTAATGCTTCAAACATTTTTTCTTGAATATCTGCTTTATGAATACGAATAGATCCTCCCCCTGCTTCATAACCATTACAAACTATATCATATGCTTTAGAATAACAATGCGCCTTATCAGTAAGTAATTTATCTATATCTTCATCTTTAGGTGCAGTAAATGGATGATGACATGAAACAAATCTATTTTCTTCTTCACTCCATTCAAATGCTGGAAAATCTACTATCCAAAGAAGTTTATATTCATTATTTTTATATAAATTTAGATCTTTCGCAAGTTTGCATCTAAGTGCTCCTAGAGCTTGTTTAACTATTATTCTTTCTCCTGCGGTTATTAATATTAAATCATTATTATTTATTTTTAAACTCTTAAGCAATTTTTTTGATATTGAATCTGTAAGTATTTTAGCAATACTACCAGAAAATTCATCATTATATTTTAAGAAGAAAAGTCCATTTGCTTTATATTTTTTTACAAAATCAGTTAAAATATCTAAATCTTTTCTTGAGTATTTATCTGCAGCATTTTTAACAACTATTGCATTAATAATTCCACCATTCGATACTATGTTATTAAATATAGAAAATTCTGCTTCATTTAAAATAACAGTAACATCATTTATTTTCATGTCATATCTTAAATCTGGTTTATCAGATCCATAATATTCAATCGCATCATCATATTTCATTCTCATAAGTGGAAGTTTAATATTTACATTTTTAACTGTTTTAAATATTTTTTTAAATAATTTTTCAGTTATATTCATAATATCTTCTTCATTTACAAAACTCATTTCCATATCTATTTGAGTAAATTCGGGTTGACGATCCGCTCTTAAATCTTCATCTCTAAAACATTTTGCAATTTGAAAATATTTTTCCATCCCACCAATCATTAAAAGTTGTTTATATATTTGAGGGCTTTGAGGAAGTGCATAAAATTTCCCTTTACTTATTCTACTCGGTACTAAATAATCTCTTGCTCCTTCTGGAGTAGATTTTGATAAGACAGGTGTCTCTACCTCTATAAAATCATTTTTATAAAAGAAATCACGTGCACACATCATTATTTTACTTTTAGTTATTAAATTATTTTTAATATTATTTCTTCTTAAATCTAAATATCTATATTTAAGTCTAGTATCTTCTAAAGCATCATCTTTATCTATTTCAAATACAGGTGTTTCTGCTTCATTTAATATTTCAATATAGTCTACTATTACCTCAATATCTCCTGTTTTTAAATTAGGATTTTTATTTATTCTTTCCTTAATTATTCCATTTACTTTAAGAACATATTCATTTCTTATATTTTCAGCAATATTATAACAACTACTATCAGGATTAACTACAAGCTGAATTATTCCGCTTCTATCTCTTAAATCAATAAATATTATACCACCTAAATTTCTTACCTTTGATGCCCATCCATATAATTCTACATCTTCTTCATTATTTTTAATACTAAAATCACAATTATTATTTTTCTTCATTATTACTACTTCCCTTCTTATTTTCTGGTTTTAATTCATATACTAAAGCATTATCATTAACATATTTACTATTTTTGTTTTGTATTATTTTATCATTCTCTTTTTATATAATTTATTCGAAACTTCCTTATCTTTTCTTGCAAATATTTTATCTATATTAAATATTCTTTCTTTTACAAAGACCTTTTAAATTGCAAGTATCACATTCAGGTTTAATTGCTTTACAATAATATCGTCCAAAAAGTACTAATTGTTTATGCCTTTTATTCCATGTATCTTTTTTAAATTTTCTTCTAAGCTTCATTTCTACTTCTAATACTGAATCACTTTCTTTAGCAAGTCCTAATCTTTTACTTACTCTTTCAACGTGAGTATCTACTGCAATGTTAGGTTCTATTTCAAGTTCACCAAACACTACATTTACTGTTTTTCTTCCAACACCTGGCAGTTTTTCTAATTCATTTCTATTTTTTGGCATAATACCATTATATTTATCACAGATAATACGCGCAATTTCTTTTACATATAATGCTTTTTTATTATATGAACCAAGTTCATGAATAATAGATTTTAAATCAGTTAAATCTGCATTTTTTAATTTTTCTAATGAATCGTACTTATTAAATAAAACTTTAGTTACTTTATTTACTCTTTTATCTGTTGTTTGTGCACTAAGCATTACTGCAATTAATAATTCATAATCTTTAGAATAATTTAACTCACATTTAGCATCAGGTATTAAATTATCAATATATTCTTCTATTATTTCTACTCTATTCATTATAAATTCACATCAAAATAATCTATAATATCGTCTATTTTTACTTTCCTTTCTTCTTTTGTTAAATTATCCCTTATAGTTACTTCATCATTAATTACTTCATCAGAACCAATTATGATTATCTGTTTTGCTTTATATCTATCTGCTTCCTTAAATTTAGATTTCATATTTTTACCTGATAAATCTAAATCTATTTTAAATCCACACATTCTAAGCTTTTGGGCAAGCTCTAATGCATATTCATTTTCTTTTTCAGTAATTGTTAAAATATAACAATCAAGTTCATCGTTTATATTTAATTTTATTTCCTCACTTTCTATTTCTGCGATTATTCTATCAAGTCCAAATGCAAATCCCACCGCAGGAATTTCAGGTCCATCAAGTGATTTTAATAAATTGTTATATCTTCCACCGCCTCCAACTGAACCAAACTCATTAGACTTAGTTACATATTCAAATACAGTATTTGTATAATAATCAAGTCCTCTAACAAGTGATGAATCAACTTCATATTCTATTTCAAGATTATCCAAATATTCTTTTACTTTATCAAAATGTTTTACTTCCTCTTCATTTAAATAATCAAGTATTGATGGTGCATTTTTTAATAGATCATTATCAGAATCAATTTTACAATCTAATATTCTAAGAGGATTTTTTTCAAGTCGTTCTTTGCAATCACTACAAAAATTATCAATATCACCTTTAAAATGATTTACTAAAGCTTCTTTATACTTAAGTCTTGTTTCTACTCCTCCAATTGAATTTATTTTAACTTTTACTCCTTTTAAACCAAGTTCTTTTAAATAATTTGCTCCTAAAGATATTACTTCTGCATCAGAAATAGGATCATTACTTCCATAACATTCTACTCCCATTTGTCTAAGTTCTCTATATCTTCCTTTTTGTGGTCTTTCATATCTAAACATAGATCCTATATACCATAATTTTAAAGGAAGCATATTATATAATTTATTTTCTATTATTGCTCTTGCGATACCTGCGGTACCCTCTGGTCTAATTGTATTTTCTCTATTACCTCTATCTAAAAAATCGTATGTTTCTTTCGTAACAATATCAGTTGTTTCTCCTACACCTCTATGAAAAAGTTCACTTCTTTCAATTAATGGTGTTTCTATATAACTATAATTATAACTTTCACAAACAGCTTGGAATAGTTTTTTTACATAATCATGTTTTTTAGATAAATCTCCATAAACATCATAAGTACCTTTTAATTTTTGTATCATCTTATCACTCCTTATTAAATAAATTATATCATATATATTTTCATTTTTATAGATATTTACTTATATTTTCATCTTTGTATCTTAAAGTATATTCATTTATTTCATATACATCTTCCATAGATGTCAATATAAAATCAATCCAATCTTTCATACCCTTTTTTACCATGTTTTCTTCATCTTTACTTATATTTTTTTCTTGAATAGTTTCTTTAATATATTGATTTACTAAATTTTTAAATTGAATTAATTTTTCTTTTGGATGAACAGGTAAAAAATCATAATCTGAATCATCAAAATAATATTCTTCAATATATGTAGGCTCTATTAAATTTTCATCTATTTTATTATCATTTAATTGTTCTAAATCAACATTTTCATTTGATACTGTTACTACAAGTTCAGATAAATTATCCTGCTGTATTTTTCCTTCAAATATATCTTCATTTTCTGTATCATGAACATATTCTTTATATTTCCATAAAGTTGTTTTTGGCTCGAGTAATAAAGTTTCACTTATATAATCTGAAAATTCTAATAAATCTTTAAAATCTACATAATTTTCTCCTAATATTAAACCTTTTATATACGCAATTCTTCTTAATCGTCTAACACTTTTATTAAACTTATAAGATCTAATTATATATTTTCTTATAAATTCTGTGTTAGGAATAACTTTGCTAAAATATTTTTCTATTTCTTCTGCTTCTTTTACTTTTGTTTTAAATAAATTTGTATTATCTAAACTAAATATATTATTTTTATAAAATTCTACTGCATAACTAAATTTTTTCATACAAAATCTCCCTAATTTTTCTTATTATATTACTCTAAAATAAAGAAAAAAACAAGAGTTATTTCCTGTTTTTAAGTATTTTTAATATAAAGAAAACTTCTGGGATTAAAAGTAAAATAGCTATTATAAAAAGTAATGCTGATACAATATTCCATCTACCTATTAAAAGTACAATTGAAATAGATAGTATATGAAATGCAGTTTTCATTTTACCATATATATTAGATTTTAATACTATTTTGGTCTTTTTTGCATATTCTATAGCAACTATACAAGATAGTATATCTCTTATAAATATTATTAATGTCCAGTATGGAATTATATTTTTAATAATTAAGACAATTGTTACTGAAAACATTAAAAATTTATCTGCAATGCCATCTAAAATTTTACCAATTTCTGTACAATTATTATATTTTCTTGCTAAATAACCATCTAAGAAATCAGTAAAACCTAAAAATATAAATAAAATAAAATTAAATAAAGATAAATTAGTATTATATATATGTATAATCAAAGGAATAGTACCTATGAATCTAATAATAGTTAATATATTACTAATAAAACCTACTAGATATTTTCTTAAATA
>CALVQR010000011.1 GCA_944358265.1 uncultured Bacilli bacterium
AATCTTTATCAATTAAATTTAGACTTATCCATTCTTTAGAGCCATTCCCTTTAAAAAAAACTTCATTATTTTTATCATAAAGAATTATATTATTAGTTTTTTTTAAATCTATTTTGGGAGAAAGTTTCACATAAAAATAAATAAATGTAAATAAAATGCATATAGAAAAGCTAAAAAAAACGAACAATTTAAGTAGTATTTTCTTTTTTTTCATATAAATCACCATTTTTCTATTTTTATTATGATTAAAAAAAAGAAAAATATAAGTGCATTTTTATTATATATATGTTATAATTTCTCTTGAAAAAGTTTGGTGATCCTTTTATGAAAAATAAAATTAATTTAAAATTACAAAATAATGATGAAATAATTTTAAAAAAAAATATTGAAGCAAATAAAAAAAATAATATTTTATCTTTCAAGTATGATAATGATAGTATAGAAATTAAAATAAATAAAGATAATATAGTAATGAAAAAAGAAAATAATGAATCAATCTTATCATTTAATTTTATTAAAAATAAAAAAACTGAAAGTAAATATTTTATAAAAGAATTAAATTTTTACATAGATACAGATATATTAACAAAAGAAATATCAATTAAAGATAATAAAATATATATTGAATATGATTTATGGCTTCAAGATGAATATTCAGGAGATTTTAAATATGAAATAGATATTATGGAGGTTTAATAATGATAAATTTAAAAAAAGAAATATCTAATTTAATAAGTGAAAAATTAAATATAAATAAATCAAAAATATATGAAAATGTTAGTATAATTAAAGAAAAAGATAAAGGAGATTATACTTTTCCATGTTTTACTTTGTCAAAAGAGCTAAAAAAGACACCTAATATAATCGCAGATGAGTTAAAACAAAATATAAAAAATAGTGATTTTATAGAAAAAATAGAAAGTATTAATGGATATTTAAACTTTTTTATAAATAAGGAATTTTTAACAAGAGAAGTTTTTAAAGAATTTGATGAAAAAAAAGAAAATTATGGTAAATCAGACATAGGTAACAAAAAAACAATACTAATTGAATATTCATCTCCAAATATTGCAAAACCATTTCATATAGGTCATTTAAGAACAACAGTTATAGGTCGTGCTTTATATAATATTTATAAGTTTTTAGGATATAATACAATAAGTATAAATCATTTAGGAGATTATGGTACACAATTTGGAAAATTAATAGAAGCATATAAATTATGGAAAGATGAATATAATATTGAAGAAAATCCAATAGAAGAACTTACAAAAATGTATATAAGAATAAATAAATTATGTGAAGAAGATGAAAACGTACTAAATAGATGTAGAAACAATTTTAAATTACTTGAAGAAAAAGATGATTATTGTGTTAGTCTATGGAAAAAAATTAGCGATGTTAGTATGGATGAGTTTAATAAGATATATGATTTATTGAATATAAAGTTTGATAGTATAAGAGGAGAATCAGCATATGTAGATGATATGCATGAAGTAATAGAAATACTTGAAAAAAATAAAAAGATAACACTATCAGATGGTGCTAAAATAGTTGATTTAACTTTAGATGGAATAAATACTCCTTGTATTATTCAAAAATCAAATGGATCTAGTATATATGCAACTCGTGATTTAGAAGCAATATTATATAGAGCAAGAACATATGACTACGATAGATGCTTATATGTAACGGGAAGTGAACAAAATCTTCATTTTAAACAAATTTTTGCAGTAGCTAAATATTTAGATTTAAATGAAAAATATGTAAAAGGATTACAACATATATCATATGGAATGTATAGATTAAAAGAAGGTAAAATGTCAACAAGAAAAGGTAATTTTATAAAAGTGGAAGACATACTAAATGAATCTATAGAAAAAGCAAAAAGTAAAATATTAGAAAAAAATCCAAATTTAGAAGATATAGAAGAAGTATCTAAAAAAGTAGGAATAGGTGCAGTTATATTTAGTGATTTATATAATTCAAGAATAAAAGATGAAATATTTGATATAGATGAAATGCTTGAATTTCAAGGAGAAACATCTCCATATATTCAATACATGTATGTAAGAATTAATAGTATAATTAAAAAATCAGATGAAAATGTATTGCTAAAAGATATAAATTATAGTAAACTTAGTGACGAGCAATCATATAGTATTGTTAAGTTACTTTATAATTTTACTGACACGGTAATTCAAGCTAAAGAAAAAAATGAACCTTATATATTATCTAGATACTTAATTGATTTATCAAAAAGTTATAGTGTATTTTATAATCAAAATAAAGTATTGTCAGATGATATAGAAGAAAGAAAAGCTAGATTATATTTAATAAATATAGTTGGTTGTGTTCTAAAAAAAGGTTGTGAATTACTAGGAATACAAATGCCAAATAAAATGTAAAGTCATAAAGAAATTTGATGCATATACATATAGTAAAGTTTATTTATGAAAGGATTAAAGTTTATGAGTATAAGAAAAAAAGAAAAATTAGATTTAGAATTAATGAGTTACACAGATATAGCATACGAAATAATAAAAGAAGATAAAAAACAATATAATACACCAAATTTATTTAGAGAAGTATGTAAACTATTAGAAATGAATGATGAAGAATTTGAATCAAAAATAGGAGACTTTTTTACTGCACTTTCTACAGACAAAAGATTTATATTAATTGATAGTGTAAATTGGGATTTAAAAGAAAATCATGTAGTAAAAGTTGTTGTTGATGAGGGCGAAGATGATGTTGTTGATGAATCAGAAGAATCTGAAATTGAAGATGAAGAAGAAATGTCTATAGAAGATGAATTAGAAGACTTAGAAGATGAATATAATGACGATGATATGGATGATTTAACAGAAGATGAATTTGAAGATTTATCAATAGTTGATGAGAAAGAATTAGAAGAATAGGTGATAATAATGATAGAGAGATTGGAAGCAACTTTAGAAAGATATAATTTTTTATCAGAAGAATTAAGCAAACCAGAAATTTTAAGCGATGTTAAAAAGATGACTACTCTATCTAAAGAACAATCATCATTAACAGAAATTATAGAAAAATATACAGAATATAAGAAAATAATAAGCGATATAGATGAAGCAAAGGAAATGATTAATGATAAGGAAATGGCTTTATTTGCAAAAGAAGAATTGACTAATTTAGAATTAAGAAAAGAACAGGTAGAAAAAGATTTAGAAGTATTATTACTTCCAAAAGATCCAAATGATGATAAAAATATAATTGTAGAAATAAGAGGCGCAGCTGGCGGAGATGAAGCAAATCTTTTCGCAGGAGACTTATTTGATATGTATTCAAAATATGCAGAATCTATGGACTGGAAAGTAGAAATAATAAATAAAGTAGAAGGAACTAGTGGTGGATTTTCACAAATAGAATTTATGATAAAAGGTGATAATGTATATTCTAAATTAAAATATGAATCAGGAACACATAGAGTACAAAGAGTTCCAAGTACAGAATCACAAGGAAGAGTTCACACATCTACTGCAACAGTTGCAGTTCTTCCAGAAGTAGAAGATATAGACTTAGAAATAAAAGAAACTGATATAAGAGTAGATGTATATAGAAGTAGTGGAGCTGGAGGACAAGGAGTAAACACAACTGATAGTGCGGTTAGAATTACATATTTACCTACAAATACAGTTGTAACTTGTCAAGATGAAAGAAGTCAACTAAAAAATAAAGAAAAAGCAATGAAAATATTAAAAAGTAAAATATATGATGATATGCAAAGAAAACAAAATGCTGAAATTGAAGATGAAAGAAGGAGTAAGATTGGAACAGGGGATAGAGCTGAAAAAATAAGAACTTATAATTATCCTCAAAATAGGGTAACAGATCATAGAATAAATTTAACTATAATGCAACTTGATAAAATAATGCAAGGAAAATTAGATGAAATAATAGAAGCTCTTATTAATGAAGATCAAAGAAGAAAACTCGCGGGAAAATAATGACAGATTTAGAATATTTGGAAAAATATTTAGCAAAAAAAGATTTAACTAAAGGAATAAAAAAATTAAAAAAGGGGATTCCCGTTCAATATATAGTAGGTAGTACAGAATTTTATGGTTACAAAATAAATGTTAATAAAAATGTTTTAATTCCAAGATTTGAAACAGAAGAATTAGTAGAAAACACTTTAAAATATATAAAAAAATATTTTAATGATCAAATAAAAATGTTAGAAATAGGGACGGGTTCTGGATGTATAAGTATAGCATTAAAAAAAGAAAATCCAAATTTAGATATAATTGCAACAGATATATCTAAAAAGGCAATAAAAATTGCTAAAAAAAATGCTAAAGAAAATTCAGTACAAATTAAATTTATAAATACTAATTTATATGAAGGAATTAATGAGAAATTTGATTTAGTTATTAGTAATCCCCCATATATTTCTAAAGATGAAAAAATAATGGATATCGTTTATAATAACGAACCTCATTTAGCATTATTCGCAGATAATAAAGGATTATATTTCTATGAAGAAATATTAAAAAATATAAAGAACATATTAAAAGATAAATATTTAATATGTTTTGAAATAGGAATGAATCAAGCAGAAGAAATAAAGGTTTTAGCAAAAAAATACTTATATAATCCTACTATAATTTTAAAAAAAGATCTTCAACAAAGAGATAGAATGATTTTTATATATAATTTTGAATAAATAAAAAGAAATTGTCCATAAATACATTGAAAGGATGATTTTTTTATGAAAAAATTTATAATTTTATTTTTATCAATATTATCATTGATATTTGTATATAATAATTCGAATAAAAGTGAAGATATAATTCCAGATGAAGCAATTAGATTTAGAGTAATCGCAAATAGTAATACAATATATGATCAAAATATAAAAATTCAAATCAGAAACGTTGTGCAAAATAAAATATTTGAACTTTTAAATGGTAAATCTTCATTAAAAGAAACTAGAAAAGTTTTAAAACAAAATATTGAAGAAATAGATTCTTTAGTGAAAGAAACTTTAAAAAAATTAAATTATGATAAAGATTATTCAGTAAATTATGGTTATAATTATTTTCCAAAAAAAGAATATAAAGGAATAGAATATAAAGAAGGAAAGTATGAATCTTTAGTAATATCACTTGGTGAAGCACAAGGAGATAACTGGTGGTGTGTACTTTTTCCTCCTTTATGTTTAGTAGAGGTAAATGAAGAAGAAACACAGGATGCAGAGTATACATTTTTTGTAAAGGAGTTGATAAATAAATATTTAAAAAAGGACCTTATTAAATAAGGTTTTCTTTTTATTTCAAATTGTTTGACAAATATAGCAACTTGTGTTAATATAATGCACGTCGAATCGAAAGAGGGGGATTAATATGTCAAGAAAATTAACGAAATTTAAAAAAATAAAAGAAAATATAGAAAAAATAGTAGAAGAATATAAAGAAGCAAAAGAAAATAATGATGAAAATAGAATGATTGAATTACAAGCAGAGTATGAAGATCAAAAAATATTGTTATATAGTAATGAAAGCTATTTTCAAAATTTAAAGAAAAAAGAATTAAAATCTGAAAAAAATGAATTAGAAGATGATCAAGAAATTAAAAATATAAACGCTAAATTAAATCAAAAAAAAGAATATGCAAATAATAAATCATATATTGATATGGTAGAAAAATCAAAAACTATCGATGAATATATTGAAAATGCTTCACATAAAAAGAGAAATTTTGTAAGACGTCATTTTAAAAAATTTGCTTTAGGAGTGGCTTTAGTTGTAGCTTTATTATCAGGTGGGAAACTTTTATCAGGAAGAAATAATAATGATTCAATTAAAGATAATAAAACAAATATAGAATCAACAATAGATAGTACAGAAGATTATCCACAAGATTATGATAATATGTTTAATACAAATATCCCTGATGTAAATATAGAAAATAATATAAACGAAGGACAAGAAATAAATGAAGAACAAGAAATAAATCAAGGTCAAACTATAGATGTTAATCCTGAATCAAGTGAAACTATTATTCAGTTAGATCCAAATATAACAAATGATGATACAAAAACAACAACAACAGAAACAATTATTCCTGAAAAAGAAGTAGAAGAACAAGATTCACAAGATTATATACCTTCTATTGAACCAGGAAAAGAAGATAATCCATCAGAAGAAAATAGTAATGAAATAGTAATAGTAGAAGAAGAAACGCCTGAAGATGATACAGATATAGTAGATGACACAGAAAAAGAAGAAACACAAGATCAAGAATCATCAATAGAACCAGGAAAAGATAATGATTCATCTGAAGAAGAAATAGTAATAGTAGAAGAAGAAACAAAACCAGATAATCCTACTATAGTAGAAGAAGATGATCAAGAAAATAATAATGAAATGGAACCAACAGAAGAAACAAAACCAGGTAATTCTGGGGAAACAGATAGTTCAGAAAATACCGAAGAAAAAGTAACAATTATTGAAATAGAAGAACCACAACCATTAGATGATCCAGTAGAAATAGAATCTGATGAAAAAGATGTAATATATTATGATGAAAAAACAGAAACAAATGAATCAACATCTGATAGTAATACACAAATAGAAGATGATATGCCTATTGAAGAAGACGAAGAAGACGTTTATTATTACGAAAATCCAGATGTTTTAGAAGATGAAGATATTTTAAATACTTTAAATAATGAGACAGAACTAGGAAAAACATATACGTTTAGTTTTTATAAATAATTTAAAAGGAGGAATATAAAATGAATAAAGTGAATAGAAAATATAGAAAAACGCTATTATTAACTGCTTTAGCAACTTCATTATCTCTTTCAGGTTGTGGAAAAGATAATGAAAATAATGTAAAAGTTTATAAACCATCTACACAAGAAATAACTACAGAATTACAAACAACTGAAGAAACTGCAACTGAAGAAATGACAAATATAAACAATTATGTTTCCTTAGCTGAACAATCATATAATGAATATAAAGATTTTTATGATTCAATAGGTGTTAATGTTCCTCAAATTGAAAAAATGATAAAAATAATAAATGATGATTTTTCTAATATAACAGAAGATAATTTTATTGATACATTAGATATGATTGAACAAATAACATTATCTGATACTTTATATCAAGGTTTAGATAATATAGATTCTGATGTAAATCAAACATTTATTGTACAAAAAGCACCAAAGTTATCTAATTATGTAAAAAATGAAAATATAAAAGCAGATTTAGAAAATTATGAAAGAATAAGAGATCAAATTACTGATTCTGTTAATAATAGATCAATAACTGAATCTGATAAAGAATTACTAAGAAATGCAATAATTGAGATGGAGCGTGCATATAATCAAAATAAAGGGTATATGAATAGTAACATAATAAGTGAAGGAGAAGAATATCTTCAGGCAGTTTCAAAGAAAAATTTAGTAACACTTGCAGCAAAAGTAACAGGTGAAACTGAAATAAAAGATCCTAATGGTGATATCTATCCTATTTGTACAACAGCAGAAGAAACAAACGTAATTGCTCAATATAATATGTTAATATCAAGTGGAGATAATATACCTGAATCAATACAAACAGAATATGTAAATATAAAATTAAAACAAATAATTACAAAATATGAAGAAAGTGTTTGTACATTACAAGAAGAAATGTATAGAAAATTACGTATTGAACCAACAGATGAAGAAATAATAAAAGAATCAAATTTAAGTTCAGAAAGAAAAGATTTATTAAAACAGATTAAGTTTGCACTTGAAGATTATCAAGATGAATATAAAACAAATAATGATAAAAAAATAAAAATGTTAATTTAATAAGATACTCCAAAAGGAGTATTTTTATTTTTAATAGTATGGTAAAATATATTAGACAAACATATATTAATATATCAGGAGGTAAATATGAAGATACTAAAAATAAATGGTGGAAGAAAATTAAATGGTACTGTAAAAATAGGTGGAGCAAAAAATAGTGCAGTAGCAATTTTACCTGCATCTATATTATGTGATGAAGAAGTAAATATATTAAATGTACCAAATATTTCAGATATAGATGCATTAAAATCAATATTAAAACATTTAAATGCCGATGTTAAAACAATATCTGAAAATAGTTTAAATATAAATTTAAAAAATATCGAAAATAAAGAAATAACAGAAGAAATGAGTAAAAAATTAAGAGCTTCATATTATTTTATGGGGGCATTATTAGGAAAATATAAAAAAGCAGTAGTTTCTTTTCCAGGCGGATGTATAATAGGCTCAAGACCAATAGATTTACATTTAAAAGGGTTTGAATCTTTAGGTGCAAAAGTTGAATATAAAGATAATATAATCACAATAACAGCAAAAGAACTTATTGGTAATAATATATATTTAGATGTTGCAAGTGTAGGTGCCACAATAAATATAATGTTTGCTGCAGTAAAAGCAAAAGGAGTAACTATTATTGATAATGCCGCAAAAGAACCAGAAATAGTAAATGTTGCAATGTTTTTAAATTCAATGGGAGCAAAAATAACGGGTGCAGGGACATGTACTATAAAAATAAAAGGTGTAGATTATTTAAAATCTTGTACACACGAAGTAATACCAGATAGAATAGAAGCTGCAACATATATAATGATAGGATCTGTTTTATCCGACAATTTAATAGTAGAAAATATAATTTCTGAACATATAGAGGCATTAACTCAAAAATTGTTAGAGATGGGTGTCGATTTAAAAATAGATGAAGATAAAGTATATGTTACAAATAAAAATAAGTTAAAAGCAACTAAGATAAGAACAGTTGTATATCCAGGTTTCCCAACTGATATGCAGCAAATAATGTCAACATTGATGACTCAAGCAGAAGGTAAATCAGAAATAGAAGAAACAATTTTTGAAAATAGATTTCAAAATTTATATGAACTTCAAAAAATGGGAGCCAAAGTAAATGTGATAGGGAATAAGGGTTATATAATAGGACCAACAAGATTAAGTTCAGCAAATGTAAATGCAACGGACTTACGCGCAGGCGCAGGATTAGTGTTTGCGGCACTTATCGCAGAAGGTGAAACAACTATTAATAATACTGATTATATATTAAGAGGTTATGAAAATCTTATAGAAAAATTAAGAAAATTAGGTGCTAAAATACAACTCATTCAAATATAATTTATTAGTATAATAAAAGGATGGGCATAATGAAAATGAAAATATTTTTAGTTCTAATTTTCTTTTCTTTACTAATTTTTATATCATATATACAAAATTCAAAAAAAGATATAAATTATACAATTCTGGGAGATAAAGATATTTTTTCAAACAATATTATATCTAAAAATTTTTCTGATTTGATATTTGATGAGTTAAGCAGTATTAAAGAATTTGGTTTTTATAGTAAAGATTTTATAAGTGACGATATAAGAATAATAGATTTAATTAATAACATAAAAGAAAATAAGAAAAAAAATAATATTACAATACAAAATATATTATCTAGAACAAATTTATTAATATTAGGTATAGGAAATAATGAAATAAGCTATAAAATATCAAAATTAGACATTAATGAAAATAATGACAATATTATTTATAAATACTTAGATCAAATATTATTAGATATACAAAATTTAATAGAAATAATAAATAAATATGACATAGATAATATTATATTTTTAAGTTACTACAATGATACAGGAAATAAAGATAATGATAAATATTATAAATATATAAATAAAGAAATAGAAAAAATTATGAAAAAAAATGATATATATTTTGTTAATTTATTTAATATATTAAATAAAAATGAAGATTACTTGACTAATTCAAATTTTGTATATATTACAAATGATGGTAATTTAGCAATATTTAATAAAATATATAGTAAAATTGATAATTTATACTTGCATAAAAAAAATTAAATTGTTATAATATTATAGATTTTAGTAATTCTATGACTAAAAATTAGTTATGGCGGAAGGAGAAATAAAAATGGCAAAAAAAGGTAATATAGAATATGTTGATTCTACAGTAACTTGTGCATGTGGTGAAACATTTACTACAAAATCTACTAAACCAGAAATGAGAGTAGAAGTATGTTCAAAATGTCATCCATTTTATACTGGAAAACAAAGTAGAACTTCAAAAGCAGGTAATGTAGAAAAATTTAATGCAAAATATGGTTTTGATAAAAAAGAAAATAATTAATTAGACAAATGTCTAATTTTTTATTTTTATGATATACTAAGTATAGTAGGTGATAAAATGAAAATAGGAATAGTGTCAGATCATAGAGGATACGAATTAAAGAAAAAAATAATAAAAGAATTAAAAAATATAGATTTTATAGATTATGGAACAGATTCAAAAGAGAGTGTCGATTATCCAGATTTTGCATTTAAATTAGGAAAGGCAATAAATGAAAAACAAGTAGATTTAGGTATTGCAATATGTGGTAGTGGTATTGGAATGAGTATAGCATGTAATAAAGTTAAAGGTATTAGATGTGCAAAAGTAAATACTATAAAAGATGTAAAAGTAACTAGAAAAGATAATAATTCTAATGTAATTGCATTTAGTGCAGAAATAAATATAAAGAAAGTAAAAAGAATGATTGAAGAATTTATAAATACACCATTTTCGAAAGATGAAAGACATAGTAGAAGAATTAATAAAATTAGTGAATATGAATTAACAAATTAACATATAATTTATTGGTGACGATTATGAAAAAATTATTAGTAGTATTAATGAGTATTATAATAGTACCTCTTATAATTACTAATTTTTTTTATGATTATAACTTTAAAAATTTAGAAATAGGTTTTAATCTAAACAAATCACAGCAAACTATAAGAGTATTAAAAGAAAATAATGAAGTAGAAGTATTAAATTTAGAAGATTATTTAATTGGAGTAGTATCTGCAGAAATGCCAGTTTCTTTTGAAGAAGAAGCATTAAAAGCACAAACAGTTGCAGCTAGAACATATGCGCTAAAACAAATAGAAACCAAAAAGAATTTATCTTATGATGTTACAAACGATACAAGAACACAAGTATATCAAACAGAAGAACAATTAAAAAATAAATGGAAAGATAAGTATGATACTTATATAAATAAAATTAAAAAATGTGTAAAAGAAACAGAAGGAGAATATATTACTTATAACAATGAAATAATATATGCTTTTTTCTTTTCAACAAGTAATGGAAAAACAGAAGATAATAAGAATGTCTTTGGTAAAGATTTACCATATTTAAAGATAGTTGATAGTAGTTTTGATGAAAAAGAAACAACAGGATTTTACTCAGTAAAAACATTTAGTTTATCTGATTTTTATAATAGTTTGAATTTAAATTATAACGAAAATTTAAATATAACAGACATAATAAAAACTGAATCAGGAAGAATTTCAAGTTTAAAAATAAATGGTGTACAATTTTCTGGAAGAAATTTTCAGAGTAAATTATCTTTAAGATCAAATGATTTTACTATTGAAAAAATAGGAGAAACTATAAAAATAACTACAAAAGGATATGGTCATGGAGTAGGACTTAGCCAATATGGTGCAAATGCACTTGCAAAGCAAAATAAGACATATGATGAAATAATAAAATATTATTATCAAGGCACTGAAATACAAAAATTATAAAAATAATGTATAAAATTTTAATAATTCACCAAACTTAAAATGAGGTGAAAATTATGGAAAAAAGAAAATTAAAACCATTTGTAATGCCAGTTGTATATGGTATAGCTTTTGCAACGTTATTAATGTCTTTAATTATGATTGATAATATGCAAAGTAAAAAAGCATCGACTACTGATAGTAATTATACCTATGTTAATAATAGTATAATCACAAGTAATATTCCTGTAGTAAAAGAAGAAACGGTAATTTTAAAACCATATTCTTCTGAAAAAGTAGAAATATCAAAAAAATTCTATGATGAAACAGCATCTGATGAAGAAAAACAAAATGCAATAATATATTATAATGATACTTATATTCAAAATTCAGGTATACTATATAAATCAGGAGAAAGTTTTGATATTTTAAATATATTAGATGGTACAGTTTTAAATGTGAAAACAGATGAATTACTTGGAAATGTAGTAGAGGTAAAACATTCAAATAATTTAATAAGTACATATGAAGGATTAAGTAGTGTCAATGTAAAAAAAGGACAATTACTAAAACAAGGAGATATTATAGGTAAAAGTGGAAAACTTGAACTTGGAGAATCACTTGAGAATGCACTATTATTTGAACTTATAAAAGATGGAAAATACGTAAATCCATTAAATTATTTTGATAAAAAAGTAAGTGAAATATAAAACAATCATAAAAATTTAAATAAACTATATATTTTATTATAGAGGTGTTTTCTTTGAATAATAAAATATATAAAAGAGTGTTGAGAGAAGTAGATTACATATTAAATAATAATATGACTATTAGAGAAATAGCAAAAATTATTAAGGTAAGTAAAAGTACTGTTCATAAAGATTTACACGAAAGATTATTTTATATTGATGAAACAAAACATAATAAAGTAGATAAAGTATTAAAAAAACATATCGAAACAAGACATATAAATGGTGGTAATGCGACTAAGAAAAAATATGAAAAAATAAGAAAGGGATGATATCTTGTTTGGAAAAGATATTGGAATAGATTTAGGAACAGCAAATGTCTTAATATATGTAAAAGGACAAGGTATTGTTCTTAATGAGCCAAGTGTAGTAGCTATTAGTTCAGAAACAAAAGAAGTTTTAGCAGTAGGAGAAGAAGCATACCAAATGCTTGGAAGAACTCCAGGTAAAGTTAATTCAATTAGGCCGTTAAAAGATGGTGTAATTGCAGATTTTGAATTAACAGAAGCAATGCTTAATCACTTTATAAAAAAAATAAAAGCAAAAGGAATTTTTACAAGACCAAGAATATTAATCTGTTGTCCTTCAAATATAACACAAGTTGAAAGAACTGCAATAAGAGAAGCAGCAGAGTCTGCGGGTGCAAAAAAAGTATTTGTAGAAGAAGAACCAAAAGTAGCCGCAATAGGTGCAGGACTTGATATATCAAAACCATCAGCGTCTATGGTAATAGATATAGGAGGAGGAACAACTGATATTGCAATATTATCGCTAGGGGATATTGTTACTAGTAGATCAATAAGAGTTGCGGGAGATTTATTTGATCAGGAAATAATAAAATATGTTAAAAATAAATATAAATTATTAATTGGAGAAAGAACCGCAGAAGATGTAAAGATAAAAATAGGAACAGTTTATCCAGACTTAAAAAAAGAAAAAATGACAATAAGAGGTAGAGATTTAGTTACAGGACTTCCTAATTCAATTACTATTTCATCAAAAGAAGTAGAAGAAGCTTTAAAGGATTCTGTATATAAGATAGTACATACAGCTAAGTTAGTTTTAGAAGAAACAATGCCAGAACTTTCTGCAGATATAGTGAATAATGGAATAGTTGTAACAGGTGGAGGAGCTCTTTTATCAGGAATATCAGAATTATTAAAACAAGAATTAAAAGTTCCAATAATGATTGCAGAATCACCTTTAACATGTGTTGCAGAAGGAACTGCTATAATGCTTGAAAATATAAAGTTACTTGAAAAATAAGTTAAAATACTTATTTTTTTTTAATAATATGTTATAATTAAAATGGTGATAAAATGAGTAGTAATTTATTAAGCAATTTAAAAATAATAGTTATAGTATTTGCTTTTGTTGCAGCCATAATTCCTTTTATAAAAAAATTAGCGATTGAAATAAATGCAGTAGATATTCCAGGCGGAAGACATATTCATAATAATGTAATGCCAAAACTTGGAGGACTTGCAATATTTTTTGGATTTTTACTTGGATATATGCTTTTTTGTAATCAAACTCCACAGATGATATCAATATTAATTGGAGGTATAATAATATTAGTATTTGGAATATTTGATGATATAAAAAGAATGCCACCATCAGTACAATTTATTGGTCAAATTGCATCTGCTTGTGTAGTTGTATTTTATGGAAATATAGTTATGCAAGATATTTCAGCATATGGAATATATATAAATTTTGGAGTATTTGCTCCTATACTTACTATAATTTTTATTGTAGCATTAATGAATTGTTTAAATTTTATTGACGGATTAGATGGCCTTGCTGGAGGAATAGCAACAATATTTTTTGTAACAATTTCAATAATAATAAATTATACAGGAATTTATAATGGATTAGATGCATCATTATCATTAATAATGATTGGAGCTACTTTAGGCTTTTTAGTTCATAATTTTCATCCTGCAAAAATATTTTTAGGTAATAGCGGATCTATGTTTTTGGGATATATGATTGCTGTAATTTCTTTATTAGGATTTAAAAATGTAACAATAACATCATTCATTATACCAATATTAATTTTAGCTATACCAATACTTGATACATTTTTTGCAATAGTAAGAAGAATATTAAAAGGAGAATCTCCAATAAAAGGAGATAGAAAACACTTACATCACCAATTACTTCAAATGACTTCAAGTCAAGTGAAAACAGTATTAATAATATATTTAATAAACATATTATTTTCATTTGCTTCAATAGTATATGTAATAAAAAATGCAAAATTAGGACAAATAATATATGCAATTTTACTTATATTGGTATTATGGCTAGTATTGACTACGGATATATTATTTGACAAAAAAACGTTAAAAAAAGATATAAAAAATAAAATTAAAGGAAAAAACAATTAATTTTTTTCTTTTTTTATGCAAAATGTCATAATTTGTAAAAATTTGGAAATTTTGTGATATAATCAGATTGTTGACTAAAGAAAATAGGAGTGTTTAAATGGTAAATTTTATTGTATGCGAAGATAATAAAGTGATACTTCAAAAAAATGTAGAAATAATTAATAGAACAATGTTTGAAAATAATATAGATTATAGAATATATCCTTTTTCAAATTATACAGATTCGCTAAAAAATATAATAAAAGATAACAAGGAAAATAAAATATATATATTAGATATAGAACTTGATGATGTATCAGGAATTGATATTGCAAGAAATATACGTGATATCGATTTAAAAAGTTTAATTATAATATCTACTACACATACAGAATATCTTCCTTATACCTTAAAATCAAAATTAATGTTGTTTGATTATGTTTCAAAGTTTGAAGATTATGAACAAAATTTATCTAATGTTATAAAGAGAGCACTTGATTTTTATTCATTAAATAAATATATTAAATTTAAATATAATAATAAAATTAAACAAATTTTGATGAGAGACATAATATTTATAAAATATGATATAGAAAAAAAGTGTACAATCATTAAAACAAAAGATAAATACTATCAAACACAAGATACTTTTGAAAAAATAGTTAAAAATTTAGATAATACATTTAAAAAAAAGAATATCAATTATTACTTAAATACATCAAGTAAATCAATTAACAATACTAATTTTAGTCAAAAATTAAAAAAAGAAAGGAGTGTGAAAAAATGAATTGGATAAATCTAGTTGTTAGCGTTATGGTAACGTCTATAGCTATAATAATAACTATATCAAATATAATAAATGAAAAATTGAATGTTAAATTATTTCTTAAATTTTTCTTTATATCATTTCCTACGTTATTATTAGTTTGTAGTTTTTTTGAAGGAATTACAAGATTAATATTTAATATATTGATAATAATTATTTCATTATATTTTTCAATATTCTATAAAGATATTTCAAAGTCAGTATATTATGCTTTTGTTTATGAAATATTTGCATTTGTAGCTGAAATATTAATATCTATTATTTTAGTTTCTATTTTTGAATTTAATTTAAACATTTATGAAACATTTTCGTTTTCTCTAACAATATTCTCAATAATAAATTGTTTAATAATATATATGTTATCAAAAATTGAATTTATTAATAAAGTTATAAAAAAATTTGCAGATACAATTTCAAAAAACAACAAAGAAATGATTTATATAATTATTATAATAATTTTAATGATGCTTATGCTTGTATACAATGGTTCTACATTAGAAAATAGTTTATCATTTTATATAAATATTGGTATGGTAGCCTTTGTATTAATAACATTAATTTATTTCATTTATAATATATTTCAAAAAGAAAAGTTAGAAGATAAATATAATCAAATGATGGATTATGTATCAAAGTATGAAAAAATTATTAATGAACAAGGAAAGAAAAATCATGAATATAATAATCAATTAATGGTATTAAAAGGTTATATTAATAAACCAGAAAAATTAAGTGAATATTTAGATTTGATAATATCTGAACACAAAGGTGGACAAAATTATACAATAAAACAACTTGGTTATTTTCCTGATGGAGGAATTAAAGGTCTTATATATCATAAATTAAGTAAAATGGATGAAAATGAAATAAAACCATATTTATATATTGATCAAAACATAAAAGATATCTTTGAAAAGAAGTTTGACATTAATACTTATAGGGACATTACAAAATTACTAGGAGTATTTTTAGATAATGCAATAGACGCAGCAAAAGATGCGGAACCTAAAGAAGTAGAATTAGAAATAAAAAATAAAGATACATATATTTTAATTACTATTTCTAATACTTTTAATAATAATACAGACGTAAGTCAAGTAGGTAAGAGGGGATTCTCAACAAAAGGAATTGGTCATGGTTTTGGATTATCAATAGTTAATGATATTGCTAAAAATAATAGTAATATAGAAACATTTAGTGATATAAGTAAAAATAAATTTAAACAAACAATAATGATTTATTATAAAAAATAAATAAGATTAATTATTAGTTAATCTTATTTTCATATAAAAAACTCTCCTAAAAATGAGAGCTAATATTAATTTAATGATTCTGGCATTTCTGGTTCATCTAAAATTACAATAACACAAGCACCTGTTGCAACAGTACCTATAACCGCAGCTATTGAAGTTAATGCAGCAGCAAAAATTTTTTTCATTGAATTCACTCCTTTCATATCTATGATTAATTATTAACCTCATAATTTTTATAATTGTTATACGAAACACCAAAAATTTTATATGTAATTGGAAGCATAACAATTATTTGAATTATTAAAGCAAATATAAAGCAATTACTTAAAGTATTATCTTTAATTATTAATGATAATGACATGTATATTATTGATATTACAATTGAACAAATTTTATAAATTGTTCTTTTCTTTTTATTTTTTAATGGTCTTTTTTCCGTATCAGCAGGAGCAAGTATACTAATTAATAAAACTAACGGAATAAATATTATTTGTTTTATTAATGTTGGAATAGTTAATTTTATACATAATATTGGAAATATTAAAAAGAATAAAATAGAAGATATTAAACAATCAATACTTTTTTTAGCATGTACTCCGAAAGAAGTTAATCTAATTCCATTAAATATTAAAATTAATAATATTACTTCTTTAAATATTCCAAGTAATAAAGCAATTACAAATATTATAATTAATTTTGTAATTGTTAAATATAATCCTTCCAATCCGTATCGCATTTTGTCAAGTTCTTTTCTTGATAAATTCTTATTATAATCAGTAATTATTTTCATACACCAATTTATAAAAGCTTTTTTCATATTATCTCCTTTTGACATTATAATATTATCATGTATATTTTCCGATTTTAAAAAAATTAAAAAAAAGGTTATGTTTTGAGAGTTTTATGAATAAAAAATTAAATTAACGACAAATATTTCTAAAAAAGTGAAAAAAACAGTCAAAAAATATGTTTTTTTACAAAATAAGATTCTTTTATGATATAATACAAATATGTCACTCCGAAAAATATGTCGAAATTTTGGGTACTGTTTTTCTTGAATATAGTGTTAAACAAGAGGTATCATAAATATAGACATAAGAAGGAGGAATATAAAATGTCAAAAGGAATAATAAAGTGGTTTAATAATGAGAAAGGATATGGTTTCATAAATGGTTCTGTAGATGAAGATATTTTTGTTCATTATACAGCTATAAAAAAAGATGGTTATAGAACGTTATCAGAGGGTGAACTTGTTGAGTTTAACTTAATAAAAACAGATAAAGGTTTACAGGCTGTTGATGTAAAAACTGTAAATGAAGAAAATTTAACTGCTATTATATAGTAGTTTTTTTAATTTTCTGATATAATTATTAAAAGGAGATGGTATTTTGAAATATATTATTAGAAGCCAAAAAATTGATAATACAGATGCAATTAAAGAGTATATTGAAAGCAAGTTAAGTAAACTTGATAAATATTTTGAAAATTCTGACGAAATAGAAGCTACTGTATTAACAAAAATAGCTGGTAGAAATCAAATCATTGAAGTGACTATACCTACAAAACATTTCTTACTTAGAAATGAAGAATCTAATGAAGATTTATATGCAGCAATTGATAAGATAGTTGATAAATTGGAACGTCAAATTAGGAAAAATAAAGAGAAAATAAATTCAAGAATAAACAAAACTTTTATACAAGATTTTGAATATGACTTAGAAGATGAATATGTAGAAGAAGAAAAAATAGTTAAAAGAAAGAAAGTTGAACTAAAACCAATAGATGAAGAAGAAGCAATAGTTCAAATGGAAATGCTTGGACATTCATTCTTTGTATATAAAGATGTTGATTCAAACAAAGTATGTATTATATATAAAAGAAAAAATGGTAACTATGGTGTTATTGAAACTGAATAGAATAGATTTTCTATTCTTTTTTCTTGTCAAAGAAATTATATTATTATATAATTATCATAGAGGTTGGTATTAATGAAAAAAAGAATTTTATATATTTTATTTACTATTTTTATTTCTTTTTTTTATATGAGTACAGTAAGTGCAGATAATTGCAGTAAAATACAGGAAAAAATAGACACATATAATTCTTTACAACTACAATTGAGCGGTTTAGATTGCACTCAAACAAATAATCAAACTATTGTAGCAACATGTAATAATAGTAATGTAAGAAAAAATATAATAGTTACTGAATTAATGAAATTACAAGAAAATAATGAAATATGTGAATCCCAAGAAACGGAAGTAAACTCAATAATAGAGGAAAATAGTGATAAATGTGGAAAAATATTTGATGATTCTTTTAGTGATTTTGTAAATGGCTTTATGATTTTTTTCTACATTGTAGCACCAATATTATTAATATTTTTTGGATCTTTAGATTTTACTAAAGCAATGGTTTCATCAGATCAGGAGTCTTTAAAAAAAGCGTGGAAAAATTTTTCAAAAAGATTAGCTGCAACAATATTATTATTCCTAGCACCAACAGTTGTTAATATTATAATTAGTTTTAATGTAACAGATAAATATTTATCTGGGAATGCTTATTCATGTGATTACGAATACTTAACATATGGTAAAGAATATAATATAAGATATGTACCATCTAATAATAGTAGTACAACATTAAATACTATTAGTGGAGATCTTTTAACTGCAGCAGATCTTGTTCACCAGCGTATGGAAAACGAAAGATGGACTTATAATTTAAGTAGTAAATTATATTGGCGCGATATAGAACGTTCAACAAATAATCCTAAAAAAGGAACTTGTTGTGCAACCTTTGTTGCAAGTTCTTTATATAAAGCAGGTATTTTTAGTGAAGAAGAAATGAATAGTTATAATTACAATAGTTCAACATCAACATATAATTTTTTAAAAAGTAAAGGCTGGATAGAAATAAGTAATTATAGTCAATTACAACCAGGAGATATTGTGTTTATGACATCAAGATCTGGTAAAGCAAGAAATAAAAATAATATAGGACACGTTCAAATTTTTGCAGGGAGAAATTCTAATGGTTCTCCACTTTGGTATAATGCTGGGTCAACATCAGCAATAACAAGAGCAAATCCTTATGTACAAACGGATAGCTATGTTCAATCAAGATTTATAACTGCCATGAGACGATAATTTATAAAGGAGTTGATTTTGTGAAAAAATTTTTATGCATATCTTTAATAGTTATTTTATATGCAATTTTAATTATATATTTTATTTTTTATAAGAGTAATATGAATTTTGTACTTCTTGGAAATACAACAATTATTACATACAAAAATAATGAAATTAAAGAAATTAGTTATATTAATAAAATAAATAAAAGATTAGATTATGAAGAAATAAAAATGCATAACGGCGAAGATTTTGAAAAATATTGTATAAGTTTTTTCAATTTTGAAGGCCTTATAAACTCTAAATATTATAAAGATTGTTATGAGGAAGTAGAATTAGATTCATCTCTTGCTTACCATGGGGATATAAATATTAATGTTGCAAAAAATAGACAAACAAGTGTTATGAATAATTCTGATTACACACTAATAAATCAAGCATTACAAACAAAAAATATTTCAGGGACTGCATCTTATTTTAATAAAAGTACTTTAGATATTGATGAAGATGGTGTTAATGAATCAATTTATACAATAAATAATTATTCAAATATAGAAGATGATAAATTTTTTAATTATGTATTTTTGGTCGAATCAAATGGAACAATAATAGATATAAATTATGTACAAAATAATGAAGAAACTCCAGGTATTTATGAAAGAAATGAATTTAGATGGGCAGCAGATATTGACTTAGATAATAATTATGAAATAATATTGTCTACCGTCAAAGGAGATGATTCTAGAGAAGAATTCCTTTTTTATAAATATAATGGCACATCTTTTAATCAGGTATTGGAGGTAGAATAATTATGTGTGATAATATTATTGTTTTATACGTATTCATGATATTAAAATTTATATTTTTAGTTATTTTACCAATAATTATAATAATAAAAAGAAAAAAGAAAATATTTAATATATTGTTATTAATTGAAATATTGGCCTTACTTATTATTGTAATATGTAATGTATTTACTATAAATAAATGTATTTATAATTCAAATATTAAAGGTATAGAAAGAGCAAAAAATAAAAATCAAATTACTTTATATAATGAACTCCATCCAATAAAACCTAGTAACTATAATTCTTATTATGTAAATGCTAATACAAATTATACTACTGCAAAAAATGAAAAATTTTATTACTATAATCAAAATCTTTTGTCTCTGACTGATGCATATTATGAATGTGGTGGAAATAATATATATATTGATTCTTTCGGATCAGGTTTAAGTGCATTTTCAATGGCTGTATCAACATTATATGATAAAAATATAAATCCAGTAACAATGTTTTATTATTATAGAGCAAAAAATGAAAATCTGTGCAATGTAAAATTTGATATTCAAAGCATGTATAATTATTTAATTGAAAGATATGGGGGAATAACATTAAGCGAAATAAGTAGTAATGAAATATATAGTTCAGTAAAAAATGGTGGGCTTGTAATCGCAGAACTTTCTGCAAATGAAAATTCTAAAATAACGTGTGATAGTAACTATATAGTAATATATAATATATCATTAGATGGTAATTATAAAATTGCTATTCCTAATCAAGCAGATTATGATTATATATGTTCTTATTCAAGTCCTGCTTATGGAAATATAATAGAAAGTGACAATATGGAAAAAACATGGTCAATAGATGAAATAAATAATGAAACAGTAAAATATTATTTAGTTAAGAAGGGATAAAAATGAAAAAAAATATAAAAAAAAAAATATTATTATTTTTAATAATTATATTAAAAGAATATTCTGATAATAATAATCTAAAAATAAATGAAGATATGTCTATTGACGAAGAACTATATTTAACAATTGAAAATGAAGAAGGGATATACGAAAAAACATTAAATATTTTTCAAAAAAATAATATTCCAAGAGATAATTATAATGTCACAATTAAGGATGATAACGTAGAAATCACATATAACGAAAGTTTTGATACAATAGAAATTTATTTGTTAGAAAGTAAAATATATCATCAATTGTTTGATAATATAGAATTTAATAAATCTAAAGATTATGTTGATTTATATGTAAATGAAACTATAAATAATAAGAATGAATATACAGAAATAAATGGATCAAATTTAATAGATTTTGATGTAATACAAATAAATATAACTAATCCATTCGAAGTAAATTTTTCAAATGCAGATATAGTAAATGAAAATGTATATACTTGGACTATTACAAAAAATGATACACAAAAAAAATTACAAATGCAATTTACACCTAAATTAGATGTATTTCCATATAGAGAGGTAATAGTAGGATTAATAATAGTAATTTGTTTTGCTATTATAATTATAAATATTTTAAAAAAATATAAAAATAGTCAAAAAGTTTAAGCACTAATTATTGGTGCTTTTATTGTATTAACTAAACAATTTTGTTATAATTAAATAGGGAGATGATTAGATGAGTATATTAAAAAGTTTATTTGATTTTGAATACAAAGAACTAAAAAGATTTATGAAAATAGCAGATCAAATAGAATTAAAATCTGAAGAATATAAAAAATTAACAGAAAAAGATTTAAAAAATAAAACAAACGAATTAAAAGATAAATTAAAAAATGGAAGTACATTAGATGATATAATTGTAGATGCTTTTGCAACTGTTAGAGAAGCAGCAAGTAGAGTGATAGGAGAAAGACCATATTATACGCAAATACTTGGAGCTCTTGCTATACATTATGGTAATATAGCAGAAATGAAAACAGGTGAAGGTAAAACATTAACATCAGTAATGCCTGCATATCTAAATGCACTCCCAGGAGAAGGAGTACATATAGTTACAGTTAATGAGTATCTAGCACAAAGGGATGCTAACTGGATGGGACAAATATTTGAATATTTAGGTTTAACTGTTGGTATAAATTTAAGAGACTTATCACCTAAAGAAAAAAGAGAACAATATAACTGTGACATATTGTATTCAACAAATAATGAAATTGGTTTTGATTACTTGAGAGATAATATGGTTGTAAGAAAAGAAGATAGAGTACAAAGACCACTTAATTTTGCAATAGTAGATGAAGTAGACTCTGTTTTAATAGATGAAGCAAGAACTCCACTTATAATTTCTGGTGGATCAATGCATTCTTCTAATCAATATATAGACGCACAACGTTTTGTATCTAATTTAAAAGAAAATGAAGATTATACAATTGATGAAAAAACAAATAGTATAAGTTTGACAGATGAAGGAAGTAGAAAATGTGAATCATTTTATGGGATAGATAATATGTATGATATAAAATATTCTGCATTAGTACATCATATTAATCAAGCTTTACGTGCTAATTACACTATGAAAAATGAAGTAGATTATGTAGTACAAGATGGACAAATAGTAATTGTTGATCCTTTTACAGGAAGACTTATGAAAGGAAGGGCATTCTCTGAGGGACTTCATCAAGCAATAGAAGCGAAAGAAGGAGTAAAAATTCAAGAAGAAACAAAAACGCTTGCAACAATTACTTTCCAAAATTTATTTAGAATGTATAAAAAATTATCTGGTATGACAGGTACTGCAAAAACAGAAGAAGAAGAATTTAGAAATATATATAATATGTATGTAATTCAAATACCTACAAATAAACCAATAATAAGAAAAGATATGGCAGATTTAATATTTGCAACTAAGGAAGACAAATATAAAGCAATAATAAAAGAAATAAAAGAAAGACATGCTACAGGGCAACCAATATTAGTAGGTACAATTGCTATTGAAACAAGTGAACTTATAAGTAATATGCTTAGAAAAGAAAGAATAAAACATGAAGTATTAAATGCTAAAAATCATGCAAGAGAAGCTGAAATAATCGCAAAAGCAGGTGAAAAAGGTGCTGTTACAATCGCAACAAATATGGCTGGACGTGGAACAGATATTAAACTTGGAGAAGGCGTAAGAGAACTTGGAGGATTATGTGTAATTGGTACAGAAAGGCATGAATCAAGACGTATTGATAATCAGCTTAGAGGTCGTGCTGGACGTCAGGGAGATCCTGGATATTCACAATTTTATGTAAGCTTCGAAGATGACTTAATGGTAAGATTTGGGACAGATAGATTTAAAAACATACTACAAGCTGCAGGACTTGGAACTACTATTAACCTAAGAAGTAAAACAATGACTAGAAATGTAGAATCTGCTCAAAAGAAAGTTGAAGGAAATAATTTTGATATAAGAAAAAGTTTACTTCAATATGACGATGTAATGGGTAAACAAAGAGAAATTATATATGAAAGAAGAAATGAAATATTAGATAAAGAATCAATACATGATTCAATAATAAATTTAATAAAAGATCATATATATAATTTAGTTTCATCACATTTAGTAGATCAACCAGAATTACTTGAATTTGATTGCTCAGAAATATGTGAATATGTTAATGAAAATTTACTTAGAAAGGAACATGTGAATATATCTGAAATAATTAATAAATCGAAAGAAGATGTTATTAATATACTTGAAACTAAAATAATAGGAGAATATGAAGAAAAAATAAAAGACTTACCAAAAGAGATAGTAAATGACTTTGAAAAAGTTATAGCGCTTAGAGTAATAGATACACATTGGATGGAACATATAAATACTATGGATCATTTAAAAGAAGGTATTGGACTTAGAAGTTATGCTCAAACAAACCCACTTGTAGCCTATACAAATGAAGGTTTTGAATTATTTGATGAAATGTTGGATACAATTAACAAAGAAACTACTAAATATTTATTAAAGGCCGAAATTAAACAAAATTTAGAAAGAAAAGAAGTAGTGAAAGCAACAGGAACAAATGATAGTAAAGATAAAGTAAAAAAAACAGTAAGACATGAAAAAATAGGTAGAAATCAGCCATGTCCTTGTGGCTCAGGTAAAAAATATAAAAACTGTCACGGCAGAAATGCGTAAAAGCCTTGAAAAATAAGGCCTTGCTAAGGTTTTGAAAATTAAAAAAGTAACTAAAAAAAGTTGAATTGTTTCCATTTTGTTTCCAAAATTAGGAAAATGGAAACAAAATAATAAAAAAATCTTTTAAAATAAAAAGTTAGCATTAATTTGCTAATTTTTTATTTAACATAATTGAATTTTTTTGTAAAGTAACGAATTACTCAAAAAAATTATTAAAATAATTAAATATAAGTAGAATAAGTTAAATGTCGTGATTTATATGGTATAATAAATATAATTAATAATGTTGACATTATTAATTAAGAATGCTAAAATAAAACGCAATTGATTTTATTGTGTAATTTTATTTTAATTGTGGAGGAGGAGGCCCATTTTTTAAGGCCCCCTTTTTTATATTAAAATATAGGAGGAGTGAAAATATGGAAAATGTAAAATTAATGAACATGTGCAGAATAGTCGACCCTAATACAAAAAAAGTATTGGTACAAGAAAGAGTGAAAAGTTGGCAAGGAATAGCTTTTCCAGGAGGAAAAATCGAGATAGGTGAAAGTATTGTTCCTTCAATTAAAAGAGAAGTATATGAAGAAACAGGATTAAAATTAAATACTGTTAAAATATGCGGAGTGAAAGATTGGTATGACAAAAAAGAGAAAGAAAGACAATTAATAATTCTATTTACATCAGATGATTATAGTGGGGAAATTATTCCAGAAACTTCTGAAGGTAAAGTCTATTGGATAAGTGAGACTGAATTAAAAGCAGCCAAACTCGCCGATGACTTTGATAAATTATTAGAAGTTTTTAAAAAAGAAGAAATTAACGAAATGGTATATGAAGACAATGGAAATTTAGATGAAAAATTAAGATGGGATTTAATATTATATTAAAACTAATTTAGGGGGAGTATATGAGAATCGCAATTGAGGGAATGGACGGATGTGGAAAAACAACTGTTTCAAAAATTTTGGTTGAGAGATTAGGATATCAATATGTTGATAAGCCATTTAAGTTTTTATTTGAAAATTTAAATATTGACGAATCGCAGTTGAAAGATTTAGAATGGAAACTTTATGAAACTGAAGATGAGGCTCTTTTAACTTTATTCTATGGAATGGGACTATTATATGGAACAAGATGTAATCATAATCAAAATATTATTTATGATAGGCATTTTGTGTCAAATTATTATTGGCATGGAGATGAGGAAACAACACCATTACATAAAGAGTTAATAAGATTATGCGGGAAACCTGATTTAACTGTTTTACTAAAAGCAAGTGTATCCACAAGAATGAATAGAATTTATATACGTGATCATCAAGATAAAGATTTATCTAACTGTGCAATGTATGATGATGGTTATGATAAAATGGAGGAATTTTTACAAAATTTTGATTTTAATTATATAGTAATTGATACAGAATATTTATCTCCAGAAGAAGAGGCCAATATTGTAATACAAAATATAGAACTAATGAAATCTAAAAAGCTATTGAAAGAAAGGAAGTAGGAAAATGAAAGGGCAATTGTCGCTTTTTGAAAGTGAACCAAAATGTGTTTTAATGAGCTTAAGAGAAGAATACTATGATGCTATGATAGATGGTAGAAAACATTATGAATATAGAACAAGGTATTTAAAAGAAGTTAGCGATGCATATATTTATATTTCAAAAACAAAAAAAAGCATAGTAGCTAAAATTAGATTCGGTAAGCCAATAATTGGAGATGCAAAAACAATAGCTACAATAGCTGAACAAGAAGATCCAGGAAGTTATAATGAAATGATGGAATATCTATATAATAATATTGGATATGCAATTCCAATAGAAGAAATAAATCCAAT
>CALVQR010000012.1 GCA_944358265.1 uncultured Bacilli bacterium
ATAATAATTTATATCATATATATTGAACAAAATCCAGTTGTTTCTTTTTCGTCATTTAAAGTACAGTTATTTGAGCAATAACTACTATTTGCTAATCAATATGAAGCATATATCTTATTTAAACTTATGTTCTCTAAATTAATTTTATATATTGTTGACATAAAGAGAGTTGTTGTCCAAAGATATACCCTAATAAATTTATACTAAATATAATTTTTTGATTAACAATCTCAATATCACTCTTTTTTTCTATATTTTATTTCTATAAAAATTTCTTTAGTTATAAAAATAATACTTAAAATAATAAATGTTATTATTAATAATTTAACATCAGATTCTTTTTTTACAATTATAAATTCATATACATAAAAAACTGCTATTAAAATTATTTCTTTAATTATAATTGATAAAATTCTTTGAAATAAACTATATTTTTTTATATAATCTTTCATTAATTTAGTTTTTTCTTCTTTAGAAGGATGTTCTTTAATAATTTCTTTTATTTTGTTTGCTTCTTGTTCGGTTTTTACAAATATCATATAAGGCCACGTAATACCTTTTTCAAAGCTATCATTATTTATATGTGAAAATTTCAATAATACATCGTAATTATCTATATACTTTTTATAATATCTATATGTGGGTTGTTTTTTTATCAAAAAAGTTGATACAGATAAATTTTCTGTTTCTAGAAAATAAAAATATTTTTTTATACTTAACGTTGTTCTAGCATATAATATTCTAAAATTAGTTATAGCATAATAGTGGGTTGGCGTTTTAACTAATATTTTTTTAAATGGTTTACATTTTTGTAATATTATAAATATTAATGCAAATATAATAAGCCCAAATATTGTTTCATACATCAATTTATTAACCATAAATAATATTACTACAAAAATATAAATGATAATAAATAATGCTAGTAACATGCATAAAAATTTATCTAAAAATCTCCAGTGTTTTTTTTGGTTTCCAAAATATAATATTTTTTCATCTTGTACTAAAATTGAATTAAATCCTTTTAATGCTTCCTCTTCATTAATCATAAAACTCATATTTTTATTCCTTTCTTTGAGTGTTTATTTTTTTTAAAAATATTTAAATACTACTTTTTATTTGTTTATATGAATATTATAATATTTACAAGTATTATTATCAATAGAAATTAAAAAAGTTACTTATTAAGCAACTTTTTTTACATCTAATTTAACTATTTTACCGTTTAATTCAAATTCTTCTTTTATATCATCTTTTTTTATTATTTCTTCTGATAAAGTTTCTTTCATAATATAATCTTTAAAACTATCTATTACTTCTTTTATATCACCGTTATAATATAATATAATTCTATCTGCTACATCAAAGTCTTTAGATTTTCTTAAGTTTTGTACTTTAGAAACAAGTTCTCTAGCAATACCTTCATTTAAAAGTTCATCTGTTAATGTAGTATTTAATATTATGAAATTATTGTTTTCCATCGCTGCATCGAAACCTTCTTTAGCTTTAACTCTAACTTCAATCATTTCTCTTGTAATACCATAATCTTTATCATTTATAGTAAGTTCAATAGTATGACCTTTTTCAAGTTCAGATATTTCTTCATTAGAAAGTTTTGTAAGTTCATTTGTTAAATCTTTTATATCTTTACCAAATATTGGTCCACATACTTTAAAATTAGGTTTAACTTCTAAATTCATATATTTAGTTAATTCTTTTTCATAAATTACATTTTTTACATTTAATTCTTCCTTAATTAAATCAGTTAAATCAGATATTATCTTTTTATTTTTACCATCTATTATTATTTCACTTAAAGGCTGACGAACCTTTATTTTAGCTTCCTCTCTTGCATTTCTACCTAGAGATATTAAATCTCTTACTAAATCCATTTTATTTTCTATTTCATCATTAATCATTTTTTCATCATAAACTGGATAATCTTCTAGATGAACAGATTCTTTACCTGTAAGTTTTATATATATATCTTCAGTAATAAATGGCATTATTGGTGCGAGTAACTTACATAGATTTACAAGTACATCATAAGTAGTTTTATAAACTGCTTTTTTAGAATCATCTAATTCTGATGCCCAAAATCTTCTTCTATTACGTCTTATATACCAATTAGATAAATCATCATTTAAGAATACAAATACATATTTAGTAACTTTATTTAAATCATATTCTTCAAATGCATCTGTAACATTTTTTACAAGTTTTTTATACTTAGATAAAAGCCATTTATCTATTTCTTCCAAAGTTTCATATGGTACATCAAACTTTCTTGGATCTACATTATCAGTATTCGCATACATTTCAAAGAATGTATATGTATTTTTTAATGTACTTAATATCTTAGAATTAATTTCCTTTACACCATTTTCATCAAATCTAAGAGGAGTCCATACAGGAGATGTATAAAGCATATAAAATCTTATTGAATCTGCGCCATACTTAGTCATTATTTCTTCAGGGTCAATTATATTTCCAACAGATTTACTCATCTTTTTACCTTCTGCATCAAGCATCATATCATTTACAACTACATTTTTATAACTAGATACACCAGAAACTAAAGTTGATATGCAAATAAGTGAATTAAACCAACCTCTTGTCTGATCTACCCCTTCTGCGATAAAATCTGCAGGAAATTGACTTTCAAATAATTCTTTATTTTCAAATGGATAATGATATTGACCATATGGCATCGCTCCTGAATCAAACCATACATCCATTACATCTGTTACTCTATTCATTATTTTTGAACATTTTGGACATTTAATATGAACATTATCTATATAAGGTCTATGAAGTTCCATTGTTTCAACATCTATATCATCTACTTTTTTTTCTTTTAATTCTTTAATAGAACCAATGCATTCTACGTATCCACATTCGCAAGTCCAAATAGGCATAGGACAACCCCAATATCTATTTCTAGAAATACCCCAGTCTACCATATTTTCAAGCCAATTTGCAAATCTTTTTTCTCCAACAAAACTAGGATGCCAACTAATTTTTTTATTTGCTTCAATTATTTCTTTTTTTCTTTTTGTTGTTTCAATATACCAAGCTGGTTTAGCGTAATATATAAGTGGATTTTTACATCTCCAGCAGTGTGGAGAGGCATGAGTTAATTTTATTTTCTTAAATAATTTGTCATTTTCTTTTAAATATTTTATAATTTCTATTTCTAAATTACTATCAGTAACTACTGTCCCTTTCCAAGGACCAACTATATATTTCCCATCCTTATCAACTGATTGTGAGAATGCAATATTGTTTAATTTACAAACTCTATTATCATCTTCACCATACGCAGACGCTAAATGTACTATACCAGTCCCATCAGCATCAGTTACATAATCATCTGATAGAATCTTAAATGCATTACCTTCTATATTAGCAAATGGAAGTAATCTTTCATATTCTTTTCCTGCAAGATCTTTCCCATCAATTTCTTCTAAAACTTTATAATCTTCTCCTAACACTTTTTCTACAAGTGTTTTACCCACTATAAAATTATAGCCTTTTGACTGTACTTTTAAATATTTATAATTAGGGTTTACACACAACGCAACATTATCAATTAAAGTCCATGGAGTTGTTGTCCATACAAGAACATAAGTATCTTCATCTTTTAATTTAAATGGAACAATAACTGTATTTACTGATACATTTTTATATCCTTGAGACACTTCATTTGCAGAAAGTTCAGTCCCACATCTTGGACAATATGGAAGCACTTTATTTCCATGGTATATAAGACCTTGATCAAATATATTTTTTATAAGCCACCATTCTGTTTCAATAAATTCATTACTACAAGTAATATATGGATTATCCATATCAATGAATTGTCCCATTTGATCAGTTATTTTTTTTACTATGTCTATATTAGTAGCAGTTTCTTTGTTACATTCCTTACAAAAATTTTCAATGCCAAACTTTTCTATATCTGCTTTTGATTTAAATCCTAATTTTTTTTCAACATTAACTTCAATTGGAAGCCCATGAGTATCAAGGCCTATTTTTCTAAGTACTCTATATCCTTTCATTGTTTTGTATTTACAAAAAGCATCTTTTATTGTTTTAGCAAATACGTGATGAATCCCAGGTTTAGCATTCGCATATATTGGTCCATCATAAAAAACAAAATTTTCTTTTCCATTTCTATTTTCTATTGTTTTATTTAGTATATCTTCACTTTTCCATTTTTCACTTATTTTATTTTCTAACTGTGAATTTGTAACTTTTTCTAAACTTTCAAATATTTTCATTATACTTTCTCCTATTGATTTTAATTTTTTTTATACCTTAAAGATTTAACAACTGCTTTTTGTTCATCATCTAAACAAAAAGTTTCAATAAAACCATTTCTTGCGCTTATTTTTGTTATATGTTCTAAGTATTCTTGACTATACTTTTCACAAACACCACTTTTTTTAGGCCCATTTGCGAGTTGAACAGGTGAATATTTTTTACACGCTTCATGTAACTTTGAAAATTTTTTATCTATATTCTCCATATTAAATACCTCCTATAAAATAAAAAATATCTATGAATATAAGGACGCAGGTATGCGCGGTACCACCTTATTTCATAGATATTTCTATGCTCTTTAATTATTTAACGCATAAATTACGTTTTAACTTACTTATTTTCAGTTAAAAATATCAAGAGTGATCTGATATTTATAAATATTATGTCTCTCAGCAATATGACATTTCTCTGTAAATATTTTGATAAATATCCGTCTCTATCATTTATTCTAATTCTTCAATAACTTCTATTTCATCTACCATTTTAAGTTGTTCTTCTAAATTACTTCTAAGTTTTCTTTTAAACATAATTATATTTTTTCTTAGTAGAGATGCTTCATATTCAATCTTTTCAGATCTAACAAGCGCATCATTAATAATTATACTTGCATTTTTCCTAGCTTCTTCCAATATTAAATCACGTTCTTGTTTGGCAACTCTCCTAATATGTTCTCCAGTATCTTCCGCCATAACAATAGCTTTATTTAATGTGGTTTCTAATTCATCAAACTTTCTTGCTTTTTCTTCAATATCTTTATTATTTTTTCTTTTAGCAAGTTCATTTTTCAAAAGAAGAATTTCTTCATTTTTTTGCCTATTTGATTCAACCATTTTTTCTACTTTTGAAATAACTTCGTCTAAGAAATCATTAACCTCATCTGGATTATAGCCATGAAGTGTTCTACTAAATTTTTGCATCAAATCACCTCTTAAGCTATGTGTTATATAATAACACCTTCTATTTTATTTGTCCATAGTTAAATTAAAATTCTACACTATCATTTTTTGTTTTTCTTACCTTTTCTTCTTCTTCAGTAATTTTACCTTGTACATTAATATTTTTTGGTGTACACAAAAATATTCCAGGTCCTAGTTTTTGCATATCTCCACCAATCGCATATAGTGTTCCACTTAAAAAATCTACTATTCTTTTTGCTTGCTCATTAGTTACTCTTTTTAAATTAACAACAACTGTATTTCTTTTCTTTAAATGATCTGCGATTTGTTGACTTTCAGAATACGCTCTTGGTTCTAAAAGAATCATTTTATTCCCTTCACTATTTGAATCTTTATATGCTTCATCTATTCCTAATGAATAATATTCATCTTCTGAAATTTCTCCACCACTAATATCTTTTCCAAATATCTTATCAAATATTCCCATATTTTATTCCTCCAATTATTATAACTATAATATATTTTAGCATAAAAATATTAAAAGTTAAATATATTTTTTTAAAATTATGGTAAAATAACCTATAAAATAAATAAAATGCACAATATTTTAAAATTATTGTGCGTTTTATATTTTTTGTACTTAATTATGTATTTTTTATAAACATAAATATATTATAATTAAAATCTGATTTTTCTATTTCAGAAATATATACTCTTACTTGTTCCATAGTATCTCTATCTCTTATTGTTACAGTATTATTATTTATTGTTTCATCATCAATCGTAATGCAGTATGGAGTACCAATTATATCTTCTCTTCTATATCTTTTACCAATATTTCCTGTTTCATCATAAGTACACATAAAATATTTACTTAACATAGTATAAACTTCTTCTGCTTTTTCTTTATGAAATTTTTTTACAAGTGGAAGAACAGCAACTTTATATGGTGCGATCGAAGGAGAAAATCGCATAATTTCTCTTATGCTTCCATCTTCTAAAACTTCTTCGTCATAGGCATCAGAAAGTACTGCAAGAGCAAGTCTATCACATCCTACAGATGGCTCAATTACATAAGGAGTATACTTTTCATTTGTATCTGGATCTAGATATACTAAATCAGTATTTGAATGGTTTGAATGTACAGTTAAATCATAATCTGTTCTATCAGCAATTCCCCAAAGTTCTCCCCATCCATGAGGATAATTATATTCTATATCAGTTGTTCCTTTACTATAAAATACTAATTCTTCTTTTTTATGTTTTCTAAGTTTTAGATTTTCTTCTTTTAAACCTAAATCTTTTAAGAAATTCATACAATAATCTTGATAAAATTCAAACCATTTTAAATCATCACCTGGTTTACAAAAGAATTCATATTCCATTTGTTCAAATTCTCTTGTTCTAAAAATAAAATTACCTGGAGTTATTTCATTTCTAAATGCTTTCCCTATTTGGCCAATACCAAATGGAATTTTTGCTCTCATAGTCCTTTGTACATTTAAAAAATTGACAAATATTCCTTGTGCAGTTTCTCCTCTTAAGTATACTTTATTTTTAGTGTCTTCTGTAACTCCCATATGTGTTTCAAAAAGTAAATTAAATTGTCTAATATTAGTAAAATTACTTTCACCACATTTAGGGCATTTAATATTATTATCTTTAATAAACTTTTCTAATTTTTCATTTGACCATCCATCACCACTTTCTTTTCCGCCTGTAAATTCTTCGATAAGTTTATCTGCTCTTGCTCGTGACTTACATTTCTTACAGTCAATTAAAGGATCTGAGAAAGATGATACATGCCCTGATGCAACCCATACTTCTGGATTCATCAAAATTGCAGCATCAAGTCCATAACTATTTTTATTTTCTTCAATAAATCTCTTCCACCATGCTTTTTTAATATTATTTTTAAGCTCAACTCCTAATGGACCATAATCCCAAGTATTTGCAAGTCCTCCATATATTTCACTTCCTTGAAATATAAATCCATATTGTTTACATATGTTTGTAAGTTTTTCCATTGTTAATTTTTCCATAAAACCAAATCCTTTCTAATTAAAAAATGATTCTTATAAAAATGTAAGGACGCATATATGCGCGGTTCCACCTTACTTATTCATTAAAGAATCATCTCATTATATATAGCTGTTTAGGGTTCCAATCCTAGTCATCGCTTTTTATATATGAATATTATAACATAAGTTATTTTTAAATGTATACATTTTTTATTGTTTTTAAAAACTTTTTACTTTTTAAATATAATCCTGTATATTTATCGTAATACTCATTTATAAAATCATCTATTTCTTTTTTTATCATTTCTGATAAATTTATTTTACTTATTTTTGATATATCAACAAAATAAAGCATTCTAAGTATTTGAATTGTTTTTTTATCAACTATTTTTTCATTTGTATGGCAATTTTCGCATACAAATCCCCCTTTATTTGTTGATACAGTAAGGACTCTAGTACTTCCACATACTGCACACGAATCAAGGACTGGTTTAATTCCTAAATAATCTAAATATTTAAGTTCTAATATACTTGTAATAATTACTGGATCAAAACCTTCTTCTATTTTTAGTAAAGTTGATTCTAAAAGGGAAAATATATCTTTTGAATTTGTTTGTTTCATTACCTGACTTGTTAATTCAAGTAAAAATGAAGCATAACTTATTTTAAGTAAATCTTTTTTTATTTCATTAAATGGATTTATTACATCGGCACAAATTAAATTAGACAATTTACCTTCTTTATAATTTATTTGAAAATCTGCATATGTAAGTTTTGATGAAACACTTCTTAAATTACTCTTTATTCTTTTTGCACCTTTAGCAAGTACTCCAATTACTCCATATTCTTTAGTAAATATATTAAGTAGTTTACTTGTTTCACTATAACTACTTTCACTAATTATTATTCCTTTTACTTTCGTTATCTCCAAGAATCATCACTGCCTTACTACACATTTCTTTATATTTTAAGTAATATTCTACTTTACCTGTCATTTTAAATAAATTCCATAAGTCATTTCTATTCATTATATTCACCATCCATTAATATAATGGTGCGCATAATTAAATTTATTCAAAATTAATTTTCATTTTCTTCTTTAAAACCAAATTCAATTAAATACTTTTCTTTATCTCTCCAGTTATTTATAACTTTTACAAATAATTCTAGATATACTTTTTTCCCTATTAAATCTTCTATTTCACTTCTTGCTTGTGTTCCTATTTGTTTAATCATTGAACCATTATGTCCAACAAGTATCTTTTTAATTCCTTCTCTTTCAACAATTATAAGTACATTAATATGTACACTTAAACCATTATCTTGATAATCTTCAACTAAACATGTTACCGCATGAGGAACTTCTTCATTAGTAAGTCTAAGTACTTTTTCTCTTACTAGTTCTGATATCATAAAATTAATACTCTTATCAGTATAATATTCATCTGGATAATATTTATTTCCTTCTTTTAAATATTTTTTTATAGTATTAATTAAATCTTTAATATTATCATTTTTAAGTGCAGAAATAGGTATAATTTCTTTAAAATTAAATAATTTGTTATATTCTTCTATCATAGGAAATAATAACTCTTTTTTTATTTTATCTACTTTATTTAATATTAAAAATACAGGTATTTTTACTTCTTTTAATTTTTCTAATATAAATTTATCACCTTTACCTATTTTCTCTGTTACATCTACCATAAATAATATTACATCTGCATCTTCTAAAGAGTAATATACTTGTTTATTCATATATTTACCAAGAGTTTGAACTGGTTTATGAACACCAGGAGTATCTATAAATATAATTTGTGATTCATAATCATTATATATACCTTGTATATTATTTCTTGTAGTGTGTGCTTTATCTGATACTATTGCTACTTTACTACCTATTATTTGATTAATTAAAGTACTTTTACCTGCGTTTGGTCTACCTACTATTGAAACAAATCCTACTTTCATTTTAAATCCTCACTATCAAATGGATATGGACAAAGTTCAGATACTGTATATTCTTTTTCTTCTCCATTTTTATTTACTGAAATTACTTTATCATCTTTATTAAAAAATTCTAAAATAACTTGTCTGCATGCAAAACAAGGTGTCCCAAATTCTCCACTTGATAACATTATATATATTTTTTTAAAATCACCTTTTTTATATCCATGTGCAACTGCAGATGCGATTGCATTTCTTTCTGCACATATACTTGTACCATTCGCATTTTCTACATTTACTCCAATAAATTCTTTATTATCTTTTGTTTCTACTATTGCCCCTACATTAAATTTATAATAAGGACTATATGCATTTTTCATAACTTTTTCTAATTTTTCTTTCATATTTATCTACCTACTCCATATTTTTCTAATATTTCATCTTGAAGTTTAAACATTACTTTTTCATCTTCTATTTTAATATGATCATATCCCATTAAATGTAAAAAACCATGTGTAGTTAAAAAACATAGCTCTCTTTTTAAACTATGAGAATATTCTAATGATTGAGATTTTGCTTTATCTATTGATATATAAATATCACCTAATACTCTTACATTATTATTAATAATAGTTTTATCATCTTCTAAAGCAAAACTAATAACATCTGTTTCTTTATCTATATTTCTATAATCTTTATTAATTTGACGTATTTTATTATTATCCACAATTATCACATTATATATTACATTTTCCAAATTAAAATAATCTGCTAAAAATAATGTTAATTTATTTAACTCTTTTATTTCTTCTAAATCTTCATTTGTTTCATTAAATACTTCAATTTCTCTCATCTTAAAATCCCCCATAAATTAAAATTAGTATAAACTAATATTATTAAAATAAATATTACAATTATTAAAATGTTTCTAAATGTATCACTTGAAAAAAAAGCTGGAAGATGACTTTCTAATGTATCAATTATAATATATATTAAATATCCTAAAAACCCTCCAACTATATTAAGAATTATATCATCTATATCAAATGTTCTTCCTATCTGCATTTGAGTATATTCAATTACAAAAGATGTAATTAAAGTAATTATAAGTATTGGTACAGTTTTCCTTGTTTTTAGTATATAAGATACAAATAATCCATATGGAATAAATAATATAATATTACCAAGTATATTTTTTACAAATAGTCTAGATCCTAGCTCATATCTTAAAATTTCTTTAAATGGAATAAAATTATTTGTCCCATAATTAACATCTTGAAATGTAACCACATAAAACAAAATCATTACATATAACAAAAAGGCAAGCATAAATAATTCCTTATATAAAGTAAACTTTTGTTTATGTATATTTAAATATACAAGTCTAATCGTAACTACTACAGTTGTAAAAATAAATATCATTGGCCAGTTTTCACTAAATGCACTTTGAATTGTTTTTTCTATCATATTATTACTCCTTTATTTCTTCAGTATTTTCTTCTTCAATTAGTTTTTCTTCTTCCCCTATTTTTTCAAAACACGATATAAACATATCTAATACTATTTTACTATCTTTTGCAGTAAAATTCAAAGTCTTTTCTTCTAATATATATTCATCTTTATCAAGTGATTGTAAAACTTTTTCTTTAATCTTTTCAATTGCTTTATTTTTAGCCTCATTTACTGTATATTTATCATTTATTATTTTTACTTCTCTTAAAGTTTCTATACCTATTTCAAATGGAATAAGTCTATTTTTAAAAGATTTTATATTTTTTCTTTCAAAACTATCGTATTTACTATGTTCAATATATTTATTACCTATTTTTATATAAAACGCTTTAGATTTATTATTTGTATATATTTTTTCTGTATATGAAAGAGGAAACTCTATATTTACATTATACCATACTTCTGCATATACTTCACCTTTCGCATGTACATATTCTTTTACAGATTCATCTTTCATAATCGCACCACTTATTATTATATCACCTTTATTAACATAAGTATTTGTTTCTACCATTTTCATTCCATTTTCTGCATATATTTTCTTTATTACTCCAGATTTACTTGCAACTACATTAGTATATTCTAAGTTTTGCGTATTAGTGTTTTTCTTTCTTTCAACTATTTTTATTTCATATTTAGTTCCTATACTAGTTATTTCAATCCATTCTATATAATCGTTATATTTTTCTTTTATTTTTTCTTTTATTTTACTTATTTCTTTATAATTTTTTTTAAATGAATATTTTTTTATTCCATATACTTCAAGTTCTTTTTTTATCTTTTCATTTAAATCATTATTTGTACTTATTATTTCTATATTAAATATAGTATTTGATAAAAAAATTAAAAATATTATACCTAAAAAAGACATTATTATTAATATTATATTTTTATTTACTAATTCTTTAAATTTTATAAATCCTTCGTTATTTATTATTTCTAATTTATAAGTTGTTTTTATTTTTAGTAATCTATCGTAATCTTTATTATTTATTTTTATTATAATTTCTCTATTAGAAATTTCATTAATATTTAATATATTAATTTTATTATCTTTACATCTATGTATAAACTTTGGTATATTTCTTCCATTTACTTTTATTATTAGATAACTATTCATTAAAACCCTCAAATAATATATTATTATAACTACCACTTATTAAAATTTCATCATTATACATTTTAGCAATTTATAAATTTCTTCCTTTTATTATTATTTTTTTATTATTATTAAAAATTATAATTTCTTTATCAGAAATATTCCCAAGTTCAGTATAATTTTCTATATCTATAATACTATTTTTAAGTGTTATTTTAAATTCTATTTGTCTAATATAATCTTTAATATGATTTTTCATATATATCACCATGGTAAATTATATGAAAAAATATAAGACTTAAGACATCTTATATTTTTGATAATTTATTTTTTATAATTTGATTTACTTTTCCCATATCAGCATAAGCACGCGCTTTTAATTTTGGTAATACCTCTTTCATAATCTTACCCATATCACTTTGTGATGTTGGTTTTATTAATTCAAATGCTTCATCAATTATAACGTTAACTTCTTCATCTGTTAATTGTTTTGGCAAATATTCATTTAATATATTTATTTCTTCATTATATGAATCTACTAAATCATTTCTTCCTGCTTTTTCAAAATCAGAAAGTGCATCTTTTCTCATTTTTACTTGTTTTACTATAATATTCATTATTTCTTCATCGGTTAAATCTCTTTTAGCTTTTATTTCTTCCATTTGAATCGCAGCTTTTACTGATTTTATAGTATCAGTTTTCTTTTTATCATGAGCTTTCATAGCTTCAATCATATCTTTTTGTATTCTTTCTTTCATTTTATATCCTCCAAAAAAAAGCAGTTTAACTGCTTAATCTCTATCTCTATTTTGTCTTTTTCTTGAATTCTTTATACCTGCTTTTTTAGCTTCTCTTCTTTGAATACCAGGTTTAGAATAATGTTCTCTTTTTTTGCATTCAGAAGGGATACCGCTTTTAGCTACTTGTTGTTTAAATCTTTTTAAAGCACCATCAATGTTTCCGTTTTTTACCACTACTTTTGTCACTCTTTGTCCCTCCCTTCGCATCAACTAAACAAATTATAACACTAGGAAAACATTATTTCAACATTTTTTTTATTTTTTTACATAAAATAAGGAGATTGACTCTCCTTATAGATTAGAAATTACATAAATTTTTAGTAGTTAATCTTCTAATAGAAGAACCTATATATCTCCCTGTGTCTAAAAATATATTTAATCCTTTCCATAGTGCAGAAAGTAATGATCCTGATATTCCTCCTGCTTTTATACTTTTCATTTCATTTTCATTTAATTTTTTCATTTATTCTCCTTTCTATCTACATTTATAAGGTCTTGTATAACCATCTAATAATCCTGCGGCAAATGATAATATAGATGTTATTAATGCAATCCCAAATGCAGAAATTCCTCCTGCTTTTATACTTTTCATCTCATCACTGCTTAATTTCTTCATTTAATCCTCCATTTATTAATATAATTTTTTGAAACAAATCAGAATTATCATATCTATGTGAAATCAAAATAAAAGTTTTGTTGTATTCAGTATTTATTTTTTTAATTATTTCTCTTTCACTATTAATATCAAGTTCATTCATTGTTTCATCTAATACTAATATTTCTTTATTTCTTAATAAAGATCTTGCAAGTATTATCCTTTGTCTTTCTCCTCCTGATAAATTATGACCATCTTCTTCTAAAAGAAAATTTAATGAAATATTTCTTTTTTCTAATATTTTATCAATGCCTGTTACTTTTATAACTTTGTCTAATTCTTCTTTTTTTGCACTCTTAAATAGCTTAATATTATTTAAAATACTATCAGTAAATATAAATTCGTTTTGAGATACATAACATATATTATCATTTATATTTTTATCACTTATTTTATTAATGTCTATTCCATCAAATTCTATCATATTGTTTTCTAAGTATAATTGTTTAGTTAATAGTTTAAATATTGTTGATTTACCTGATCCACTTTTTCCTTTAATAAATACTTTATCATTTTTATTAATACTAAAATTTATATCTTTTAATATATAATTTTGATTATTGTATGAATATTTTAAATTTTTAAATTCTATACTATTATTAAAATTAATATTAGTTTTACATTCATCATTAAATACTTCTTTGTTTAATGAATTTAACCTGTTATATGAATTTTTTGAATCTATTATTAAATTATCGAGTGAAATAATGTTTTTTATTGAAGTGAATAAATATATTATAAGAGTGTTTATAATGAATAATACGGAAATTGAAAGATTTCCTTTTTTTACAAAATTAACGCCTAAAAATAATGAAAATATGATTGATATAGAAAATATAAATTCTTGAATTATATTAAAATTTAATATTATTTTATTTAAACTAATATTATTATTTAATAAATTATTATATTTTTTATAAAAAGAATGTTTGATATTATCTTCAATATTTAAATTTTTAATTGTATCCATACCTACTATACTTTCAACTAAATGTGAATTAACTATAGAGTTATCTTCTTTACATATCATAGATTTATATTTAATATTATCTCTAAACATTAAATAAATTAATATATAAACTATAATCATAATTAATAATAATAAAAATATTGTTTTACTTACTAAGAATATTATTATACATATACTCAAAATATACATAAGATCAATTATAAAGGTAAAACTCATCGCACTGATAAATTCTTTAATACTAGATAAATCATTGAATCTAGCTACTATATCACCAACTGGCCTATTATGGTGATATATAATTGGAAGTGATAAAATTTTACTATATACTTTTTTTGTGAGAAAGATATCTATTTTTTTATTATATTTTAATATAGTAATATTTCTTAAATAATCAATTATTACTCTTAAAATACTAACTAATACAAAAATTATTAATACATTAAATGATTTAGAATAGTTATTATATAAATACTTTAAATAAGAAGAATTTAATAATGAAAACAAACTAGAAAAAATAGACAATGATATAAAAATAATAATAAATTTATAATTCTTTTTTAGCAATAATAATATTTTTTTAAATTTTATATTTTCTTTTTCATAAACAATATTATCTCCTTTATCAAAGGTAATTATTATATTAGACCACTCTTCCATAAATAAATCAAAATCATAATTTATATAACCTCTAATTGGATCAAAAATAAATAATCTATCATCTTTAATTTTATCTATGATAACATAATGTTCATATTTTTTATCTACTTTTATATGCGCAATTACAGGTAATTTTAAATTACATAAATCATTTATTTCACATTTATATGCATCTGATATAAGCCCTAATTTATTGGATACTAATGTAATATCATAAACGCTTGTACCACTTTTATCAGTATTTAACATACATCGTAATTTTTCCATACTAATATAGCCTTTATAGTGTTTTATAATATTATATAGACATGATACAGCACAATCTTTCTCTCCTTGTTGCTTATTGTATTTATGTCTCAATTTATCACCTCAATATAATTATTCGCTATAAATTTTTAAATTCCACTAAAAATTAAAAAAAACTAAATTAATTTAGTTTTGCACTTTCTAATATATTTATCATTTCTCCTATTTGACCTTCATAATTCTTTTTGATTATAACTTCATTAACATATACTACATAATTATGATCTGCCTTAAAATCTATTACTGCGAATACATATACACAATCAGATGATTCACTACTTTTTCCTGTATATTCTATTCTAGTAATTACTTTATCTTCCATTTGTGATATAGTTTCTTTTTTAAATAATTTCATATTTTCTCTAGTATTTAAAAAATAATTTATTTGATTATCAAGTATTTCTTTACTACTTGATTCTTCATACTCATTTAAATTATAAGTAAATGCTCCAAAAATTTGTTTATCATTATTAGTTACATATAAATCATATTCCCCTAAATCTTTTTTAGTAAAATTCTCATTAAAAGTAAATGTTACTCTATTATCTTTTGTTACATAATTTACTTCCTTTAAAACTTCTTCTTTTTTGTTAGAACTAATTATTGATGCGATTATTACAAAAACTATAATTGCAACAATTGGTACTATAATAAATAACCATTTTAAATTAAATTTCATTTTTCTTCTCCTTTTTAATCTATTATATCATTATTTTCAAATTTAACATCCAAAAACTTTCTGCTTGATAAAAAATCACACATATGTACAAATCTTTGATATTTATCTTTTGGTAGTGGAAGAGTTACATCACTATAAGGATTTGTATTCCATTCACCCATATGAGATGATACTGCATTTGTAACAAAATCTATCTCTTCATCATTTAAAGGTAACTTATTTTTATTTTCTTTTATATAGTTACATATAATTATTGGATGATCGAATAACGTATATTTATTTTCTTCTTTTCCATGCTTTAAACCATCATGAATCATAATAGATATAATAAGTAAATCTTTTTCATCACTTGTAAATTTATGCCCTAAACTATTATTATCTAAAAGTTCTTTTGCAATTCTAATAGCAACTTTAGTATGTCTTACAAGACCACCATCACCAAGAGAAAAAGATGGATGATATTTTCCTGTAGAAGATGCAGGAACTTTAAAAAAATAATCTGGAAGTAATTCGACTAATTTTTTTGCACATTTTTTATATCTATCATTTTTTATGTACTCATATTCTTTATTAAATACTTCTATTTTCTGCATACTACACCTCTTTTTTAATTTACTAAATAAGAATATATATCAAGAGATAATTTTTCAACATTATGTCTTATTACACCATCTTCTATAGATACATAATTATTGAGAATTTTTTCACATCTAATATTTTCTCCATCATATAATACTGGATCTTTTTGTTCAAGTGTTGAATATTTTTCTGCGACTGTTTTATCTATTTTACCTATATTTGATACAACTACATCTATTTTATGATTACCTAAATATTCATTTAATACATTTATATGATCACTTACAGTAAAATCATCTGTCTCTCCAGGTTGTGTAACCATATTACACACATACATTATTTTTGCTTTTGAACTATTTAACCTTTTTATTACTTTTTTACTTAACAAATTAGGAATTATACTTGTATATAAGCTACCCATACTAAGTATTACTAAATCTGATTCATCTATTGATTTTAGTACATCTTCTAATACATTTACATTATCTTTATAATAAACTTTTTTAATTTTCTTTGGAGAAAGAGTTATATTATGTTCCCCTTCAACTATGCTACCATCATCCATAATTGCAGATAATACTATATTATCTTCTGAAAAAGGAATTACTTTGCCTTTTAATTTTAGTACTTTACTAATTGCTTTAATACCATCTGATAAATTTCCTGTAACTTGCGTTCCTGCGGTTAAAAGTAAATTACCTACAGTATGTTCATTAAGTTCACTATTTGATTCAAATCTATAATTAAGTAATTTTTCCATAAGTGGTTCTGTTTCAGAAAGTGCTATCATTACTCTTCTGATGTCTCCCATAGCGGGTATATTAAATTCTTTTCTAAGTTTACCTGTACTTTTACCATCATCACATACTGAAACTACAGAAGTAATATCAATTGGAAATTCTTTTAACCCTCTTAAAAGAGTTGACATTCCCGTTCCTCCACCAAATATAGTTACTTTTTTCATCAATATCACCTTTTCAATTATACTATATTATTAAATATTTTAAAAGATGAAAAAAATATATTTTAATTTGCAATACTATAAATTTGATAATACTATGTATTTAACAAAAAACGAATATAAAAAGGGAACATTCGACCATACAAGTGAATATTCCCCTACTGAAAAACTAGATTAGACACTATCTAATTTCATCAATTCCATTGATAATATTAAGAGTACCATTTTTTTATTAGAATTTTCCATAAAAATTAAAATATATTTTATCTATAATTTTTTATTTCATTTTTCAAAAGCACTAAAAAATCTTCTTTAGAAACAGTAATAGTTTCTTCTTTTCCATATTTTTTATATGAAATATTGTCATTATCTTTTTCTTTATCGCCAAGTATTACAGTAATAGGTATTTTTCTAATTACTGATTCTCTTATTTTATAATTCATCTTTTCATCTCTATCATCATATTCTGCTCTTATATCATTATCTAGTAAATAATCATATACTTCTTTTGCATAATGTGAATGATATTCCATATTTACTGGAACTATATTTACTTGAACTGGAGATAAGAAAAGAGGTAATACTCCTTTTGTTTCTTCCAAATAATATGCCATAAACCTATCAATTGATCCAAATACGGCACGATGAAGTACAACTGGTGTTTTTTTAGAGCCATCTTTATCAACATATGTTAAATTAAATTTCATTGGAAGACAAAAATCTATTTGACAAGTTGAGACTGTAATTTCATTACCAACCGCAGGTTTTACTTGTACATCAAGTTTTGGACCATAAAATGCTGCTTCCCCTGTTTTTTCAACATATGGCATATTCATATCATCCATAACTTTTCTAAGCATATTTTCAGCTTTATCCCACATTTCATCATCTTGATAATATTTTTCTTTATCTTCTTTATCGCGTAAAGATAATTCAAATCTATAGTTAGTTATATTAAGTTCTTTGTAACATTCCATAATTAAATTAACTACAGTTTTAAATTCTGATTCTACCTGCTCTAGCGTACAAAATAAGTGAGCATCATTTTGACAAAATGTTCTAGCTCTTTCTATTCCTTTTAATGCACCACTAGATTCATATCTACAATCACGTGCAATTTCACCAATTCTAATTGGTAAATCTTTATATGAATGAATACTATTTGAATAAATTACCATATGATGAGGACAATTCATAGGTCTAAGTACAAATTCTTCCCCATCCACTTCCATTATAGGGAACATATTTTCTTTATAATGATCTAAATGTCCACTTGTTTTATAAAGGTCAACATTACCAAGTGGTGGAGTCATAACATGTTTATAACCTAATTTTTTTTCTTTTGTTTTTATATAATTTTCTAAATTTTCCCATAAAATATATCCATTTGGTAAATACATAGGAAGTCCTTTGCCAACAAGGTCTGAAATCATAAATAATTTTTGTTCTTTTCCTATCTTTCTATGATCTCTCATTTTGGCTTCTTCTAATTCTTTTATATATGCAGCTAAATCTTCCTCTTTTTCAAAACATACACCATATATTCTTTGAAGCATTTTATTTTTTGAATCACCTTTATAATATGAACCTGAAACTTTTAATAATTTAAAATATTTCATAGATTTAGTTGTAGGCATATGTGGTCCTCTACATAGATCAATAAAATCATCTTGTTTATATGCACTAATTACTTCATCTTCACTCATATTATTTATTAAATCTACTTTATATGGATCATCTTTAAACATATCAAATGCATCTTTTTTACTTAGTTCAATTCTAGTAATTCTTTTATCGCTTTTAGATATTTTTTTCATTTCTTTTTCAATTTTAGGTAAATCTTCTTCTTTAATTACATCATCACCTAAATCAATATCATAATAAAACCCTTCGTTAATTACAGGGCCTACCCAAAATTTAGCATTTGGATATAGTCCTTTAACTGCATGAGCAAGTAAATGTGCACAACTATGATTTAAAATATTTAATTTTTCATTTTCTTTTATATTTTCCATTTTCTTCTATCTCCTTATATAAACTTTTTCCATATTCTTTACGTAATTTTTCAATTTCAAGGTCAATTAAACTTGTATCTTCTTTTTTCATTGTTGTAATTTTTTTATTAAGTAATAATTGAGTCAATTTTTTTCTAAATTCTTCTTTTATCATAAATCCTCCCATAAAATAAAAAGAATGATACTTATCCTATGTAAGGAGCCTTGTTTAAGGGCGGTACCATCCTTTGTTTTACTTAAATTAGATAACGGCTTTTACCGTGAGTTATTAACTCCTCTTAGAAGTAGTAATTATTTAATGTATTTATTAGGTTCCACCATAATCCTAACTCTCTATAAAATACTTTTAAACAATCATGTCTTCATCATTGATTTACAGATAAATAATAACACAAATTTAAACTTATGTAAATATTATTACTTTCGTTTTTTATTAATATTATCTACAACAGGTGTCAATACTTTTTTCAAATTTTCATTTTCTTCTTCTGACATGTTTTCTAAAATACATTTATGAATTAAATACTGATTTAATAATGATGGATTATCATATATTGGAGAAGTTGATCTTGAATATATATCAAAATTATCAAAACCAGCATCATAATTTGATTTATCTAAAGAAAATAAATTATTTTTTCCATTTAAATATAATCCTGTAATATTTTTATTTGCAAACATATCTCCTATTATACATCCGTATAATAACATGTATTTTTCTACTAATACTTTTGCAATATTATTAATATTTGGTTTTTTAGGGAGTTTCTCATTTTTAAGTTTACTATATAAATTTATTAAGTTCATCGCAGTTTCTTCAAGTTCTGGTCTAGAACTTTCACCTGTAATTATTTTAGAAAAATCATCGTATAATAAATTTCTATCCACTTCAATCTTTGTTTTAAGAAGTTTATAATTTATTATAAATCCATCATTACTTATTTCAACAAAAATTGATAGTGCATTCTTTTTTTGGAATTCAACTAAAGATGCCTTCATTTTACTTGAAGTAATATTACATTTATAATTTAACATTTCGTTAACATATATCCCAAGTGATGGTAAATCAGTTATATGTATTCCAAGAATGTATGAATAATATGGAGTTTGTTCAATAGATAATGCATCATCAAATCTCTTTGTATCTTTATTATCAATTGATACAATAAATTCATTAGTAAGCAAATATCTATCTATTTTTTTATCATACTTTAAGCCAAGTATCTTATTATCTAAAGCACTACCATATTCTATATTAAAGTCATCTGATTTAAAAAGAGCAGATAAACTTTTTTTATCTATATTCAAAGTTTTTATATTTACGATAAATTTTAAAATTTCTTTATAATATTTTAATGCTTTTTTATGATTATTTATTTTTGCATTTAATATTGCAGCATAAAGTAAATCATTAAAAGTTCTACCTTTATGATCATGATAATTAAGTAAATCCATATTTTCTATTATTAAAGCAATTGTTTTGTTAGGAGAATCGATGTTATTTTTATTTATTATTTTTTTAATTAAATCTTCAAATTTAATAATTTTATCAAGTAATTCAAAACTTATATTATTTTTTTTACCTATTAAATCTTTTATTAAATCTAAATGAAAAAATATATGTTTTAAACTATTAAATGTATTTTTTTCATAGTCGTTTAGTACACTTATTTTATATAATATTTCTCTTCTAAATTCATTTATAATTTCTACTAATTTTTTTATATTTGAATACTTACTATACTTTAAATTATTTACTAAATATTTAAATATTTTATTAACTTCTCCTTTTGTTAAATAATTATATTCGTTCATATCGTTAACATATTTTTTAAATTCTAAAAGCTCTATATTTTCTCTTTTAAAAGTTTTATAAGATAAAATCTCACCAACTTGATTTTCAGTATATTTAGTATATAATTTTTTTTGGGTTAAATTACCTTTTTTTAATAAATCTACTACTATATTTGACATAAAAAACTCCTATATTTTAAACAATTTAATTTCTATTATTTTTACTTATTAATTTTATTTCATCTGTCATGAATTTTATTCTTTCAATTATTCTTTTTGCTTTTACTTTATCTACTTTACCATTTGTACAACTTAAATGTACTTCAAGTTCTTCTAAACTTAGATTAGATGTAAAAAATGTTGGTAACTTTTCATCCATTCTATATTGCAAGATTGGACCTAATATTTCATCTCTTGACCATGATGTAATATTTTCTGCGCCTATATCATCTATAAGAAGTAAATCTGCTTTTTTAGCATAGTTAAACTGTTCATCAAAATCTTTTCCAAAAGACGCTTTTAAACTTCTTAAAAATTCTGGATAATAAACAAGCGCACCTTTATAACCTTTTCTTATAAGTTCATTAATACATGCAGAAACTAAATACGATTTCCCACATCCAAAATTACCATTTAAATATAATCCTTTTACTTTTTCTTTTTTTTCATATTCTTTTATAAAATTAGTTAACCATTTTATTACTTCATATCTATTTTTATCATCAGTATATATATCTTTCATTTTAGCATTTCTTACTTCTTTAGATACACTAAAAATATATCCTTCTTTTACGTATTCTATGTCACTAAGTAATTTATTTTCATATTTACATGTTTTATATTTAAATAAAAGATTCTTATCTACAACAAATGGTATATATATACACCCTTTTATTTCATTTTTACAATAATCTAATCCTTTACATTTTTTGCAATTTTCTCTTTCATTAAAGCACTGTTTTAATGAATATGTATATTTCATTAAATATTCATCTTTTAAATTAATACTATCAGTAAATTCTTTAAATTTTTCATCTTTGTTTTCTTTAAAATATTCAAGTTTTATATCAGTCAAATTTTCATTACTTTTACTACTTATTATTTTTTTTGTACTTACCATAATTTACCTCACATAAAATCTTTTAACATATCTTTAACTTCTCTTTCTTCTTCTATAGTAGATTCTGTTTTTTTAATATCTTTATTAAACCAGTCAGGAACTAATACCTCTTCTTTTTTGTGCGTTTTATAAGTTTTAGTATTAAATTTCTTTTTACTTTCTTTTTCTGCTTGAATCATCGCATCTTCTGCAGTTTCAATATTTAACCTTTTCCATTGCCCTGCGATTGCTTCAACAAAATTTTTAGTTAATTTTTTATTATTTATTCTCATTACATAATCTATAAGTACATTAACTACCGCAGGTTTCAATTCTAAATCATTCATTAAACTTTCTAACATATTTAAATCTCTAGATGTTGGTTCTGCTCCATTATATTTACTTTTTAAGAAATTATAAGGAGTTATTGTTTCAAATGTATAAATCATTTTAGCTCTTTTACTATCTCTTCCTTCTGGACTTCTTAAATATTCTGGTTGTTTTCTATATATTAAAGATGGAAGCTTACCATTATGTTCAAATTGATAATAATTCCTAGCATTTTTTCTAAGTAAAGTTTTATCTATGTTATGTTTTTCGTTTACTGAATTTATAATTAAATTTTTCATAGGCTCTACATCAATATTATATACAAAAGATAAATTTTGAATAAGATTTTTAACATCCCTTGTAAATGCTCTTTTATTTAAAAGTCCAGTTGGAAGTAATGAATCAAGAAGTTCAAAATCAAATTCATTTTCTACATTAATATTTAATTTATGACTACTTTTAATATCTTTTAATGCATTTTCAAACATGCTTCCAGAAACACTATCAAATACATCTTCAAAACTTCTAGTAATATCATCATAATTACTATAATTAATTCTTGGTACCTTAAATCTTGAAACTAATCTTTCATATTCTTTTTTACCTACATTATTATATAAAACTATATTAAGTATTGGATGAGAAAAAATTTCACTTGCAGAAAGCGGTGAAAAAATTTCATATATATAATTATTAACTTCTTCTGATTTTTTATAATATGTTTTAAGTAAGCCTATAGCTTCTAATTTTTCTCTAGCTACTATTATATCTTCTAATTTCATTCTCATATTAGTCATTAAGTGATGATGTGATTCTTCATCACTCATAAATTCGTTTTTATCTAAATCCAAACATAAAGTTAAATATAAACTAACTGCAGTTATCCCTATAATTGGTTGATAAAGCATAGTAAGTATTTTACTATCATTTTCTTGAAGTATTGTTTTATTAACTACTACATATGTATCTGCGGGTAAAATACTTACTACTTTCATACAAAACGCCTCCATTAATCTACCCCTATTATAAAATATTTTATAATTATTTACAAGAAAAAAAGAACAATTGTTAAATGTTCTTAAATTTATTTATTAGCGTTATTTAGTGCTTTCATCATTTGATTTATTTGTTTTTGAGTTGGGGTTCTCCCCATTTGACTCATCATTATTTTTATCATTTGTTCATTAATTGGTGGATTTTTCTTTAAATATTTTTCCATATATTTTCTAGATACAAAAAAACCTATTACTGCACCTACTATTAAACCAATTACTACTAATAATATATCTTGTAACATTTTTATTCCTCCTTATTTAACATTATAATAAATTTATTTATATTATACAATACTTTCAGATATAATTTCATTTATCCAAAAATAATCTTGATTTTTAAAATCAATTACAAACACACTTTCTTTAGCATCAATTATATCTTTAATAAAAGAATTAATATTTTTATTTGTTTTTATTTTTAAATGTGTAGTATTTATGGTTAATCTAGATAATTCACTTGAACTATTTATTGTATGTTTATTATCTTTCTTACTATAATACAAATCATCTTTATGTTTTAATAATATATAATTATTGAATATTTTTTTATTAAAAGGAAGTGTTATTTGTTCAAAAAGTCTAAAACTATTTATAATATCATCCTCTTTCGAATTATATATATCATTAAACATTTTATATAAAATATTAGATTTATCATTATAAAAAGTTTGAAACATATTATTAATTTTAAATATATAGAAAGTTCTCATATTATTCACCATTTTCATTATAATGAATAAATAATAAATAATTTGTCAAAAAAAATTAAATCATTGATTTAATTCTTTCTAACATAGAATCTATGTCTACTTTACAATATTTTAGTATTTCGTCTTTCGACGCACTCTTTCCAAATTCATCTACTGTAAGTAAATAATCTGAACTTATAACAAACTTTTCCCAACCAACTGAACTTCCATATTCTACTACAAATATTTTTGCACCTTCTGGAAATAAACTAAGTTTATATTCATCAGTTTGTTCTAAAAATTTTTCCATACAAGGCATACTAATTATTCTAGCTCCAATTCCTTGCGTTTTTAATCTCTCTTTGAGAGAATTTGCAACTTGTACTTCTGCTCCTGTTGCTATTATAACTACGTCTATATCACCTTCTGAATCTGACTCAATATATGCTCCTTTTGATACATTTAATATATTTGTTCCTGTTTGAGGTTTAACTTCTGTTTTTGCAAGTGATATAACGCTAGGCTTTCTTTCATTAATTATACAATGCCATGTTCCCATTAATTCTTTTATATCCGCAGGCCTATATACATATAAATTAGGAATTGCTCGTAAATTTGAAAGCTGTTCAATAGGTTGATGTGTAGGTCCATCTTGTCCTACAGTTATTGAATCATGTGTAAATATATAAGTTACAGGTAAATTCATAAGCGCACTCATTCTAATTGAGGGTTTCATAAAATCTGAAAAAGCCAAAAATGTTGATGCAAAAGGTCTAAATCCTGATATTGCAAGTCCATTTGTTATTGCACCCATCGCATTTTCTCTAACACCATAAAATATATTTTTAGAAGAAAAATTATTATAAGTTATATCTCCTTTATTATTTAAGTATGTTTTTGTAGATGTTGATACATCAGCTGATCCTCCAATAAAATTAGGTAAATTATCAGATATAATATTCATGATTTTTGAATTAGTATCTCTTAAAGATTCTTTTACATCATAATTTATTTCCAAATTAATTTTTGTTAAATCAAGTCCAATATTATTATATATAATATTTTCAAATTGAATTATATTTTCAGGAATCATTTCTTTTTTATATTCAGTATATATTTTTTCCCATTCTTCTGCGTATGCTATACCTCTTTTAACAACTTGATCTCTTATGTTTTCTGCAGGTTCTTTTAGTATTGTAAATGGTAATCCTTCTACACCTAATTTAGTTTTTATCTGTGCATAATCTTCTTGAGTAAGTTCTCCAGAATGAATTTTATTTGTCCCTTCTAATTTAGAACCATCCCCAATTTTTGTATTTATAATTATAATACTAGGTAATTCACTTTTTTTAGCTTTTGTTATTGCTTTATCTATTTCGGAAACAGAATTACCATTTTTAACAATTAAAGTATTCCATCCTTGAGATGAAAAACGTGCTGAAACACTTTCGTTAAATGATTTATTCAAAGGCCCATCCATGGTAGATTTATTTGAATCATAAAGCACGATTAATTTATTTAATTTTAAATTTCCTGCGAGAGATGCTGCCTCATACGAAATACCTTCCATTAAATCCCCATCAGATACTAAAACATAAGTATAATAATCAATTAAAGGCTTGGTTTTTTTAGAAAATTTATTTTTAGGTTTTTT
>CALVQR010000013.1 GCA_944358265.1 uncultured Bacilli bacterium
ATTCGTTTTTCATCTTCATTTAAAAATACATTAATTTTAATATTTCTTTTTCTCATAATCAATTTTATCCTTTCAAATAAGGGGATGGGAATTTCCATAATAGAATTTGTGCGGGAGTACAAATTCAGTGCTGGCTAGTACAAATATTATAGCTTGTACTCACACATTTTTATTATAAATTAATTCATTTAAAATAATTTCTTCTGCTATATTTTTGTAATTGTTCATTAGTTTTGTCCATTCTAATGGATTAATTTTTTTACTTTTTTCAGACAGTAATTTGTTTGATTTTTTATATAAAATGGCTTACTAGATATTTCATTTATTTTATACTCAAGAATTGTAAGAGTTGTTGGATATGTAATTAAGTATTCAGTAGGCTCTATAACTTGTAAATTGGTATGTAGTAGATTTTTAACTTTACCATTTTTTACTTTATACTTGTAATCTTTAATCACTTCAAGTATTCCCGTATTCGGCTTTAAAGTCTGAATAGTCTTAAATTCAAGCATAAAAATGTCCTCCTCCCTAGAAAGAGAACATTGTTTTTATATAAAATAAAAAATTACGAACATTCATCAGTCCGTAAGTTGTATTCAAATGGAGCGAGTGTCGTAGTTATCTACAACTTTTTTTCCAATAACGAAAGAGTACATATAATCTTCCGTTGCTATTAATAATATACCATGATTTTAATATTTATGGAATATATTTATTTAATTTTATAATATGTTGTAATTTTTCTGGTAACTTTGACCTCATTCGTATTATATAGTACCTTTCAATGATTAAAAATCTCATTTCTACCATTTACTATAAAAATTACTGTTTATTTTAAAGTTAAATTATAATAAAACTAATGCCTAAAATACCATATTTTTCTTGTTTCTCTAAGGTATAAATGCTGTTAAAAATTTTTATTAGCTCTTTTGGCGTGGTACTCTTGGAAATTAAATTCTCAATTTTGTAATCATTTATTAAATCTTGTAAATTTTTATAATTAGACAATCCAACAACCATAACTTTAAAGCTTTTATTATAATCATTAATTAGATGAAACGTTATAATATCGCCTAATTGTAATTTTTGCCTTTTTTCATCATTTAATCTAAGCTCTACCCTTTTAGTTCCTTTAACAATTGCATTAAAATTATCTTCTGTTAGTTTCATATCAAAATTATTTATTTTTAGTGGTTTAATATGTATTGCATATATACCATTTTCTTTTATTCCTTGTGTGTAATTTTGAAATGAATTTATTGATTTTATACCTTCTTCTAAATCATTAGTCGATGATAGAGTATATTTTGTACCTTCAACCATTAATAATTCTCGTTCATTTTTATACCATATATTTTCTATTACCTTACATTCTAGCTTTTCGTTTTTAGAATTCGAAAAAACAATAATATCATTTGGATTTATCACTCCGTAATCTTTTTTTACTTTATTAGTAGACACTCTTATTTCTACTCTTTTAGTGCCATCATTTATGGCTTTAAATGCTCGATCATTTATATCTAAATATATTATCTTTTCCATATTAATTTTTTTTCTCCTTCATCAATAACTTTTGAGAGATCTTGATATCTTTCTTGATAAGCATAACTTTGTGGTGGAGTAAAATTAAATTTTTCTTTTAGCAATGATAATTCAATTGGCTTGTTTAATTTGTACACTTTACTAATTCTATATGCATATTTTGCTTTTTTTCCTTCATTAAAAAGATTATTTCCATCTCCTTCGTCTTCTATTTTTTGAGGAGTATGAACTACATTAGAAATTTCCATAATATATTTTAATTCGCAAATTGGGGCGGTAACATATACATAGAGCTTATTAAATGATTTTTTAGGAATATAATTTCTAAATTCGTATGTTTTAATTCTTTTTTCGATTTTATCTGTTGCCATCGGATTAATACTAACAAAAATTGCATTATTCATTTTTTTCAAACTCCTTTATAAAATAATAAATAGTATAGTGTCTAAAAAGCATATATGGATTTTCAAACCAATTAGAAACAATATTGTATAATTTTTTTAAACCATTTAACCCATATTTTTCTTTTAAATATTTATAATTAATAAAAGCGACAGGTATATCAGAGTATGCACCTTCTTTAACATATAAAGATTTTGACATTTTGGCACCAGACCAATCTAAAACTAGTGGTGCATAAAATATCATTGATAATGTATGAGCTGGATAACCTAGATAAGATGCAATTTTATATCGCATTTCTTCTTGATAAAAACCTGCATAATCACTTCCTGTTACTCTAAGAATTTGATAGTCATAATCAGAATTATTGTTAACTAAAGTATAATAAAGACATCTAATTAAATTTCTATATGGTGAATTATACTCTAACAGTGATGTATCTATATCTAAATTTGCAGAATATTCTCCATGTACTGGACAATAAAATATAATTTTATTATCATTGTATTTATTTAAAATACTATTTTTATCAGTTAATCCACATTTAGGACAGGACATTCTAATTCTAATTTTACCATATTTCGGATCAAGTCTTGAATTTATATATTCTCTATTATTGATAATTTTTTTAATAATACCAGAGATTTCAGGTTGACTGTTAAATTCCTTTTGAAATCTTATTTCATAAGTGATACCAGTTAAATTTTTGTAATATTCTAAAATTTCTAAATACTCACCAAGGGACACATTCATTTTTCCTGTATATTTTAAACTTTTTTGATATTTTATTCTATTAATTACTGAGGTTTCACTTGGTGCAGAATCAATTACCTCATATAAAATTATGACTTTTTTATTTTTATCATATTTCATAATGCTTGAGGCTAGGCAAAAGGATAAAGCAATTGTTTCCAATGTTCCAAAATGTGGTGAGGAATTAGGCTGAGCTCCAACACTAATTTTAATTGTATTTTTTGTATATTGCTTCAATATATATGGTATTATTTCCTTTTCAAACATATAAGAAGCTCCACCAAGTGGGTTATGAACTATGCCATCACATTCAATTTTCATGATAATGTCCCCTTTCAAATTATTTGTTGTTTACTTTAGATAATTATACCATAAAAAACAGAAACTAAATTAGTTTTGTTTGGTTCTTTAATAAATAGTGTTAGTAAGTAAATCATTGACACTATTTTTGTTAATAATAAGTCATATCAGAAGCCTATGATGCAATGTAATTGGGAAAACAAACATTGAAAGGTTCTGATTTAATTACACATACTAATTATAATAAACAAATATTAAAAAGGAAAACATTTATTTTATGATGATTGTTTAGAAATTAAAAAAATCACCCCGAACGGATTGATTATATGTTAAGTTCAAACATACAAGTTTAAACAGATTCATCAATAGAGCGAGCGACGTAGTTATACGCATTCGAGCACTTTTCAAACACGCAATTTAAAACCTATTAAAAAACGAACTATTCCTAGTTCGACCAAAATTCAAATGGATTGAATCACATACAAGTTACGAACCTTGTTCTTTTTCTAAAATTATTATATATGAATTATTATTAAATTTCAACGGGAGTATGGAAAAAATTATATAATTATAGTATAATCTATAAAGATTTTAAAAGTTAGGAGTAATAAATATGATACAAAAATTAAAAGACAAATATGTATTTTTTGATGTTGATGGGACCTTATCAGAATATAGATATAAAGATATATTGTATGGAGGTAGATGTAATGAGTTTGGTTGTCAATCCTTAGAAGATTTACTATTTGGAGATTTATTTTATACGGCAAGACCTCTTAAAACCATGCAAAATATAATTAAAAATTTAGATAGTGATAAAGTTTTTATATTAGGAACGGTAACTACTAATAATGAAATAGAACAAAAGTATAAATGGCTACAAGAAAATTATCCAAATATAAAAAGAGAAAATATATTTTTTATTTGTTCTACAATGCTAAAACCTGAAGTTATTATAGAATATTCAAAACATTTTAATATTCCACTATCTAAAATGGTTTTTGTAGATGACAGATTAGATGTTTTAAGAAAAGCAGAAGAATCAGGAATTACTTCATACCATCCTAGTTCATTTACAGAATAGGATACTAAAATAATGAAAAGATTATTGAGAATTGGATTTGATTTATCATTATTATCATTTATTCCTATTTTATCCTGGTTCTTATTAAGAATAACAGTAGATAAAAATTTAATAAATATATTTACACTAACATACCCGCTACAATTTATATATTATATACTTAAATCAGTATTCTCAACAGGTGCAAATATAAGTAAAGAAAAAGATAAAAATGAAAATGCCGTAATGTCCGGTCTCCTGATAGGAAGTATTGTTTCGACTATTATATTTGCTATCGTTATACTTAATATAGAAAAATATATTAGTTTTATGAATATGAATATCACTACATATAAAACATTTGCAATATATTCAGTTATAAATTTATATATATGCTTAGAATTTGCAATGATATTAGATAAACTGTATTATGAAGAAAAAAATAAATTGGCTAACAAGTATTCAATAATCTACAATTTATTAAACTTTATTTTATTAATTGGAACGTCTCTCATAACAAAAAATCAGAGTATTATTATATGTGTTACTTTAATTCCTCTAGCATTATTTACTATTTATGTGATTATAAAAAATAGTAATAAATTTAAGCTAAAATTAGATATATTAAAGTGCATTAAATATGACTCAGTAGAACTATTTAATAATATTGCATTTTTTCTGATATTTTTATTTGGTTTAAGTAATGCTTTGGAATTTGGTGAAAAATATGCTACTGCTTTAACTTTTGTTGCACTTATTACTGATACACAGTGGGATACAGCTAATGCCATGGTTACAGTTGCCACTATTGATATTAGCAAAAATAATTTTAATTATAAAATTCATAGAAATAATGCTTATAAATTTTTAGGTATATTATTTTTAACTAGCTTGGTGATGTTTGGATTGTTATATAATTTTTATAATTTGGATTTTAAAATAACTATGATTTTCTTTTCCTTTGAAATAGTTAATTTTATTATTTATCCAATATATAGAATTAAAACTTGCTATCTTCAACTAGAATGGTCTGCTCTTAAAACAACCTCAAATAAAATTATTGCTTCTGTTTTAAGAATGATAATGTCGTTACTTAAAACTCCATATTGTACAGGAATTGGACAAGTTTGCTCATCAATATATCAATTTATCACGGTAAGTATATTTTTTAAGATAAATTATAAGGTTGATGAAATGGGAAATATAAATTCTAGAAAACAAGTATATAAAGGCAATGTATAAATTTATATTGTCTTTTTATAAATTGTTTTTGAGTTGGTTAATTATATTGTTTATCTCTAATTTGTTTGTAATAAAATTTGAATAATCAGCATAATTAAGGAAATCATTAATTAATTTTCTAATAAAGTCAGACTGCGATAGTCTGGCTTTATTAGATTTTCCACTAACATTTTCTTTTCCATTTCATTTAAAAATATATTAATTTTGATATTTCTTTTTCTCATAATTAACTTTATTCTTTAAAAATAATGGTATGGGACAAACTGTGTCAAAACTCTAACCAAAAAACAATATAAAATTATCCTCAAACAATTGAAAATACTATATTTTATTGATATGATAACACTAGTAAAGAGGTGTTGATCTATGAAATATATTAAAGGTAATAATCGTTATCAACCAAAGACGATTATGTTGATGAAAATAATCCAACTCGTATAATTGATACTTTTGTTGATATTCTTGACCTTGCAGAAATGGGATTTAATAAAGCCGAATTACCACAAATTGGTCGCCCACCATATTCCCCTTATGCTTTACTTAAATTATATATTTATGGTTATTTTAATAAAATTCGTTCTAGCCGAAAACTAGAAACAGAAACATATAGAAATGTTGAGGTAATCTGGCTTTTATAAAATCTAAAACCAGACCACAAGACTATTTCTCGTTTTTGTAAAGTAATTTAAATGAAATCAAAAAGGTCTTTGATACTTTTGTTAAATTATGCTTAAAAATGAATTTATATGATCGTGAGCTTGTTTCCATTGATGAAAGTCACAAACCAAATAGAGGTCAGATGTATGATACTGCTTCAAAATGTAAATCAACTTTAGAAGTGGAAAGACTAACAACTCTAGCTGATAAAGGTTATATTTCATTTCATGATATATCTGAATGTATTTCGGACAACATTACTGCTAATGTCTGTATGGATGATGAAAACGCAGATTTTTGTATAGAAACTAACGAAGATTGTGAACTTCCAACTTCACATACAAATGGAAAAAGTGTATACCTTAGAAATCGTAATGCTTGTGTCTGCCCAATGGGTAATGTTCTTTATCCTTCTAGTTATTGAAAAGATAGAGGAGTTGCTAAATTTTGTAACTCTAAAGCTTGTAAAAATTGGAAATGTAAATGTTCAACAACAATTTTTTATGTTGCTGAAATTACAATTCCAAAAGAAACTTTTAAAAAGAATATAATGATAAAAATTTAAAATTAAAACAAATTCATTATATTTCAGATAAACAATTACTCAAAAAGAGAAAGTGTTTATCAGAGCATCCTTTTGGGATAGTTAAACGTTGCCTTGCTGCAGACTATTTATTATTAAAACACTTTTCTGGTGCTATTGCAGAAATGTCATTTGCTTTTCTTGCTTTCAATTTAAAGCGAGTGATAAATATAATTGGAGTAAAAGAATTAATAAGGCAAATATCGCTAGCATAGGGCTAGCTTTTTTCTTTTTTATCACTCTATATCAATTTTTAATTTCATTTCTTTTTTATTTTCCAAATTTTATTATAAATTGGGGTGTGTCAAAATTGAGTTTTGACACAGTCTGGGGAAATTCCCATAATAGAATTTGTGCGGGAGTACAAATTCAGTGCTGGCTAGTACATATATTCTAATTTATACTCACACATTTTTATTATAAATTAATTCATTTAAAATAATTTCTTCAGCAATATTTTGTAGTTATTCATTAGTTTTGCTCATTCTAGCTGATTAGTTTCATTACCTTTTTCAAACAATAATTTATTTAATTTTTTAAATTGTTTCATTAAATTATTCAATCTATTTTCACATTCATCACTAACTGAAACAAGATAATTAGTTAGTTCATTTTTCATTAAAAAAGTAGTATAAAGTGCTTTGTTATTCTGTTTCAGATGGTGTAATAATGCCAGAAAGGGAACATTGCTTTTATATAAAATAAAAACTTACGAACTTTTTATAGTCCGTAAATTGTATTCAAATGGAGCAAGTGAGGAGAATCGAACTCCCATCCCAGCCTTGGCAAGGCCGTGTACTAACCATTGTACTACACCTGCATTTATTGGAGGGCCTAGTCGGATTTGAACCAACGATCAGGGAGTTGCAGTCCCGTGCCTTACCACTTGGCTATAGACCCAAATCAAATTGCAAAATAATTATAACAAATTTTTTTATCTTTTACAATATTATATTAAAAAAAACAAGTTTTAATTACTTGTTTTTGATTTCAACATTTTTGATTTTTCTTTTAATAAGTACTCTGAAAGATTTGTTTCGACTTCGTCTAAACATCTTGGATCTAAATTAGTTAATTGAACTACTTCTTTAGCTGTATCAATATTTAATTTACCAAATATCAAACCTTTAAATACTTGAAAATCATTAAATAAATCCGGAGTAATCGAATTTAATCTATAACCTGGTAATACTCTTTTTTGTGCAATTAATATTCTTTTATTTGTAAATGCAATTACACAAGTAGAAAATATGTCAAAGACGCTACTATTTTTTTGACCTGGGAATATATAAAAAACCTCTTCACCATCATTTAAATGTTTTTCTAAAACTTTTACATGTTTTTTTATTCTAAACACTATTGTAAGTGGATATTTCTTTAAAAATTCATTTACTTTTTGATATAAATTACTATTCATATATTCACCTTATTCTATATTTAGATTCCTCTTAACAAATGACTCTATTTCACTTTGTTCAATATTTCCAACAAAGCTATCAACTACCTCATTATTTTTTACAGCCATTACAAGAGGAATTGCTGTCCCATCATTTAAAAATTCATTTGAACTATAGAATTTACTTTGTTCTTCTTCAGTTAAAGTAGATAATTCCAAATAATTTATTTCAACATTCAAATTTCCTGCGATTTCATTAATTTTTGGTTTAATCGCAGTACAATGTGGACAAGTTAAACTTGCAACTAATATTATTCTAGTATCTTCTGATCCTAATAGTTCAATAAATTCGTCAACATTTACTTGATTTAAATTACTAATAGATTCTGCTAATATTTTTTCATTTTCTTCTTCTTCAGCTTTTGTTCGTTCGTATTGATTTTTAGAAATTATTATTACAAGTGCCACGAATATAACGCACCCTAATATTAATAATATCATTTTCATTTTTTTACTCATATTATACCTCTTTTCAAATAATATTATATAATAAAAAAAGAATATTTACAATATGATTAGTAAATATTCATATTCTCATATTCATCTAATACTTTTAACGTTTCTACTGCTAAATATGTTGCTTTAGGATTTTCTTTGTTATATTCTTTTAAAAGTTCTCTAGCTTCTCCCATATCTATATAAAAAGCTCTTAAATCATCCCTTTTTTCAGGAATTGTTAAATTAAAGTATTCTATATCATCTTTAGATGTAAAGCCAGTAAAATAATACGTATTAACAAGCCTATTAACAATAGTTCCATCATTTGATTCATAATCTCTCAAATAATGTTTAATTAGTACAAAAGGTTCAATATCATCTAAAAGTACATCAATGTTAGTTTCTTCCTTAATCTCTCTTTTAATAGTATCAACAGGATTTTCTCCAAATTCTATTTTACCTCCGGGTAAAAAATAAACTCTTTCAAAATGACTTAATATAAATTCATTATTATCGTTTCTTAGTACTATTCTTGCTTTATCTAATACTTCTGTTATTTCATAATCTTTTAGTTTGCCCTTATTTATAATTATTTCTTTCATAAGTCACCACCTATTCATTCAAAAATATTATATCATCATCCATTTATATTATTAACAATAATAGTATCTTTTTACATATTTTTTACAATTAGTTTATTTCATTAAATCTTTTCTTAATTCTATCTTTTCCAATTAATCTCAAAAGTTCATATAAATCCGGAGTCATACTTTTTGTTGTAAGTGCTACTCTAATTACAGTTGAAATATCTGCAACACTACCTTTAAATGATTCTGGATTTGCTTTATATACTTTCATATCTGATGCATAACCTAATTTATCACATAAACTTTTAATTTTATTGAACCATGTATCTTTATCATCATTTTCATCATATAAATCATTTATATAAGTATTTAATATTACTTTAATTTCATTTATATCTGTTATTTTTTGCCATTCATAATCTTTGTAAGCATTATTCCAAAGTTCATCATACATATACCATACTTGATTTTTTATATCACTAAATTTTGAATAATCTTTTCTTGGCTTTTTTTGCTCTCTTTCTATATTAAATATAGACTTTGAATAATCTTCATATTTAACAAGTAAATCATAAAATTCATTATCATAATTTTTAGAATATTCAAGTACTTTATCATAAACCTCATCTTTAGTAAGCTTACTTATATAATTTTTAGATATATTTAATAATTTTGGCAAATCAAATAGTGTTCCATTACTTGAATTTGCTTTTTTAAAATCAAATTTAAATTCTGATATTTTTCCATTTGGATTGGCATCAAGCCATGCTTCAAAATTAGAATTTGTAATAGTTGCAAGATAAAGCATAACTGCCTGTGTAGGTATTCCATTTTCAATATAATACATAAGAGATGCTTCTGGATCTTTTCTTTTACTTAGTTTTCTAACTGTTCCCTCATCATTTTTAGTAAGAGGTGCTAAATGTGCATACTTTGGAGGTTTAAATCCCAACACTTTGAAAAACTGAAGATGTTTTGCTGTTGAAGATACCCATTCATCTCCTCTTATTACATGTGTTGTATGCATTAAATGATCATCTATTGCATGCGCAAAATGATATGTTGGAAGTCCATCACTTTTAATTATTACTTCATCAATATCATTTTCAGGCATTGTTATTTTTCCTTTTATTAAATCATTAAGTTCTACAGTATTATAAAAATCTCCCGGTGATTTTAATCTAATAACATATTTTTCACCATTTTTTATTCTTTCTACTGTTTCCTCATGTGATATAAATCTATCTTTAGCCCATCTTCCATAATATCCTAATCTTTGTTTTGATATTTCTTGTTCTCTTCTTATTTCATCTAAATCTTCTTTTGATGCGAATGATGCATAAGCTAAATCTTCTTCTATTAATTTTTTAGCATATGCTTTATATATATCTTTTCTTTTACTTTGAATATATGGTCCATAAATACCTTTTTCTTCAGTCTGAGATATAACTCCTTCATCAAAATCTATATTAAATGGTTTTAATGCTTTCAAAATTTTTTTTATTCCATTTTCTACAGTTCTTTCAGTATCTGTATCTTCAATTCTAAGATAAAATATACCTCCCGTTTGTTTTGCAAAAACCATAGCCATAAAATTTTGAAATAAGTTTCCCATATGTGGAAGTCCTGTTGGACTTGGTGCATATCTTGTAACAATTGCACCTTCTTTTAAATTCCTTTCTGGATACATTTTTTCATATTCTTCCCATGTATGTTCAACTCCTGGTAATAAAAATTCTGCATATTCTTTATTTGTCATATTTATCCTCCTAAAATTTTAATTCTTTTATTATCTAATTCATATCCATATTTTCTATAAATATCAACAACACTTCTTCTTCATCTAAAATACACCATTTTCTTTTGTTCTCCGAATATCCTTTGTTTATATAACCTAATTGTTCAAGAAGTAAATTAATTTTTTCAAAATCATAGACTTTTATTTCTAGCGCTTTTGCATTAGATATCCCTTTATTTATAAACTTCGCCTAATTTTTCTACTTTTTTAACAACAATTTCAAGGATTCTAACTTCATATTCTATATTCGTAGTATTTTCTCCTAAATACAAAAAAAGTCTATATGTAAGGACGCATATATGCGCGGTACCACCTTACTTCATAGACTTTCTATGCACTTTAAACTATTAACGCCAGATACGCGGATTCAAGCTCCAAAGTTTCTTTCAAATATTCATTATATCTATTTCCACCACACATAGACTCTCTCTTAATAATTCATATTTTACTTTTCTTTTTCAAACGCTTTTTACAAAGTCATTTTAACATATTATATACTAAATTTCAAGGATTTCTTCACTAATTATAGAATATAAATATATACTTACAGGTTTATTTAATCTTTCTTCAATATATTTTTTATACCCATTTAATTGATTAATATAATTTTCATCTGTTATATTTTTTAATTTATAATCTATAATATTTATGTAAGTATCATAAACTAACATTAAATCTATTATCCCATGATATAAAATATTATCTTCTTCATACATAAATTCATATTCTTTATAAATTTTCGCATCATTTATATTTTTAAATAAATCATTTTCTAAAAATTTCTTTATCTTATTTTTTAAATAATTATTCCCATATATTTTATCCAAATCAGGATTTTTTAAATCAATTATCTCAAGTAAATAATGCATTTTAGTTCCTAATTTTATATTTTCATTTATTTTTTTATCTATAAAAGTATGTTCTTTTTTAGAAAAAGATTTATCTTCTAGAAAATCATTTTCAATATGTATTTCATTTACTATTATTTTTTCATCTGTTTTATCTATATAATCTAAATAATTATTATTTTTTATCATATTATAATCTTTAGTTATATTTAACGTTTTTATATCAATATTAGTTATATAATTATTAAAAAGTTCCTTTACAGTTAAAATCATATCTTTAAATGATCTATATTTTATTCTATATGAATCATTAATCGCACCATTTTCTTTTTTACTATAATTTTTATCTTCATTTAAATCGCACACAAGTATCATTTTTTCTTTTGCTCTTGTAAGTGCAACATAAAATAATCTTATCTTTTCAGATATTTCTTCTTTCATATAATCATTTTTTAAAAGTTCTTTATATATAGTAAAGTCAATACCCTCATTAAATGATGGAGATATTATTCCATATTTATTATCAAATATAAATCTATCATTTAAATCACTAATGTTAAAGTTAGATGAAAGTCCTGAATAATAACATATATGGTATTCGAGACCTTTGGATTTATGAATAGTCATGATTTTTACTGAATTAGTATTATCAATATTTTCATCAAATTTTATATCATATTCTTTATCTATTATTTTGCTTAAATAATTAGCAAAATCTTTTATAGTATATCCAATAGATGAGAAATTATCTGTAAGATTTAATATGTAATCCAATTTCACAATATTTGATTTTGTACTGCCTATCTTTATTATATTTTCATATATATTAAATTTATCAATTACTAATTTGATAAAGTCTTTAACAGATTTATTATCTAAATATTTTGATATATCTAAACACATATTATATAAGTTACTATCTTGAAAACTATTTTGTTTAAAATAATTAAATAATTCATTATCACTTGTTTCTAATAAAGGACTTCTTGATATAGCTGTAAATAAGTATTTAAATTCAGTATCATATTCATTATCTCGAATCTTTATTATTAATAATAATAAATTTTTTATAATAGAAAGAATTATATCTTCTGTTATTTTTTCATCTTTATGGATAGTAAGAGGAATTTCTAAATATTCAAATATTTTTTTATACAATACAAAGTTAGTAGATTTATCCATAAGTATAACAAAATCATCATAACAAGCATCTCTTATTATCATTTCATCTTTATCAAATATTTTATATTTAAACTCTACTTTATTTTTTATATCATTTGCGATAATAAAAGCTTCTATTTCATCTTTAGAAAATAATCCTTTTTTATCATATTCATAATTATATATTTCTAAATTATTATTTTGATTAGTATTACCTTTTTCATCATAAGAAGTATTTCCAAATATCATTTCATGTGATTCTTTATATTCTGCGCCTCCAATTGAATCATCCATTAATAGTTCAAACATTATATTAATATTATTAAGCACTTCTTTTCTAGATCTAAAATTTTTATTTAAATCTATTTTTATTCCACCATTATTATTTTTGTAATTATCGTATTTATTTTTAAATATATATGGATTAGCATTCCTAAATCTATAAATAGATTGCTTTATATCTCCAACCATGTAAACATTATTGTTAGAAATAAGTGAAATAAATTCTTCTTGAATATCATTAGTATCTTGATATTCATCTATCATTATTTCATTAAAATAATTTTTCATTTCTAATTTAACATCTTCATTTTCTTTTAATATTTTTATAGATAAAAGCTCAATATCATTAAATTCAAACATATCATTTTGAAATTTATACTGCATAATTTTTTCATCTAAATCAAGTATTATTTCAATAATAATTTTTACATAATCATATGTACTTAATATTTGATTATAAATCTCTCTTTTATTTTGATACTTACATAGCTTTTTTAAATCTTTTAATATATTTGAAACAGCTTCTTTTAAATTTTTAACTTCAACTTCTGAACCACGTGGAAGCTTTGGCATATCAACATTTAAATTATAAAGGATTTCATCATATGTTTTAGCTTCTAAAAGAGGCAAAAATGAGTTTTTTAATTTATAAAAATACTCTCCATCTAATAAAAATGATAACTCGTTTAAAATATCTTCAATTTCATTTATTTTTTCTTCTAAAAGTGATTCAAATTTAGTTATATCAGAATCTATTTTTCTTTTATCAAAATTAACATTTAAATAATTTTTTAAGTAATCCTTTTTATTTGATTTTAAATCTAATTTATCATTAATAGATAATATATAGCTTTTTATATCTTTGTCATCTTTAATACAAAAATCAGAAATTAACTTTTCAAATAAAGGGTCTTCTTTTTCATATTTTTCATCAAATATTTGATCTAATATTTTTTCCTTTTCAAGTCTTACTAACGATGAATCTATTATAGAAATATTAGGTGATAAATTTAATAAATAATGGTATTTTCTTACTGTGGATAAAGCAAAACTATCAAATGTAGTAATATATGCTGATTCAATTAAATCTAATTGTTCTATTAGTGATTCATCAGATTTTATTTTTTTTCTAATCCTCTCTTTCATTTCTTTAGCCGCAGCATTTGTAAATGTTAATATTAAAAGTTCATTTATATTAACGCCTTGTTTTAATTTTCTAATCACTCTTTCAGATAAAACTGCAGTTTTACCAGACCCTGCGCCTGCTGACACAATTATATTTTTTCCTTCTTCATTTATTGCATTTAATTGCTCATCAGTCCATTTTGGCATTTTACCACCTCGCTTTTAAAACATTTAATAGCTTTTTAAACTTCATAAAAAAATGACAATATAATTAAAAAGAAAGATGTATTAATGATTTTATTCTTCTTATATTTTTAATATAAAAGAAAATCACCTAAATCATTGCTGAGTTAGGTGATGACCAATTTATGGGCAACACTCAACATGCGAACATTGAATGTTCCTTTATTATTTTATGAAGTTTTCTTCATTTACATAATATCATATTTTTTTATGTGGGTCAAATAGATTTAAAATATTAATATCGTTTTTTTATTAATCTTTTTCTAGATTTTTCTTCTCCTGGCAAAGGCTTATTCAAAATTTCTTTAAAATGTTTTTCATATTCTTCATCTGTATAAAAATTGCCTTTAAAAATTCTTACTTCACTGTTCATATATTTATCAGGATTAGCTAATACATCCTCTTTTGTTTTTTTAGTTATTTTTAATTTAGGATAATCCCTAAATAAAATTTCATCTTTCATTTTTTATTTCTCCTTCTTATTATATAAATTTATTTACTTTGCTTTATCTATTCTTCAATTGCCAAAATCATATTAAATGATATAATTTTATTTATTTCATTCTTTTGAATATTATTTTCAATAATATTTATCGATTTATTTAAAGAAATCAATTCTATGTATTATACTTCTATTATTAATCATTATCACTTTCATTCTTACAGCGATTTCAACTATATCTTTTTCTTTTAAATAATCATAATTATGAATTGTTTCTTTAATTTTTATTACCTCTTTCAATTTAAAAACTCTAAATTTTTATATTCTTCTAAATTAACTATATCTTCTTCTTTCATATAACAAATATCTTTATATTTACAAAATTTACATCCTACATTATTTTTACCTATTCTTTTAGGATTAATATCAAATTTAGCATTTAAAATATCATTAAATGCTTTATTAATATTTTTCTCAGTAATTTCTATTAATTTATTTATTTCTTCTTTGGTTATAGTTTTAGAATATGAATAAAAACCATTACTTCCTATTTTCATAGATTTTATTACTTCACTATCTTTATATGTAGAATCAAATTTTTTAAGTAAGTTTTCATCATTTATTGAATATCCTTGAAGTTTTAAATTATCTTTTTTTTGATTTTCATATGTCTTTCCCTTTTCTTTTACTATTTCATTATTTAATATTTTTTGAAGATAAAAACCTATTACTTCAGCATTTTTAATTTTATTATTATTTTTTGCTAAATAAAGATAAACTGGAAGCTGCATATCAATTCCATAAATAGTATTATTTAAATTTATATGAGGATTCCCTGTCTTATAATCAATTATTACTAAATATGTTTTATTATCTTCTTCTTTGTAAAGTAACTTATCAATAATACCCATAAAAGTTAACTTAATATTACCTTCTTTATTTATATATATTTTATTTTCATACAATCCATTTTTTATTGTAGAAAACTTATTTTGATTTTTTATTGTATCAATTATAAATAGTAATTCTTGTTTTAATTTTTTTAAGAAAAATTTATCTTTATTTGTTAATTCTATATCTTTAATAGCTATATTAAATTCATTTTCAAAATCAGAATTTTCATTAAAACATTTAGAAAGTACATAATGAAATATATTTCCTATCTCTTGTGCAAAAGTTACTTCATAGTCTGTTAATTTTAATATATTATTTAAATAATATCTAAATGAACATCTAAAATAATTATCTAAAGAAGAATACGATAATAATAATTTATTATCTAAATACTCATATAAATCATCTTTTTTTATCCCTTTAAATTTATTATTAAATTTTAAATAATCTATATCAGAATAATTATTATATAAAATATCTAATTTTTTATCTTTTTCACCATATTTAATTAAATCATCTAATTTTTCTGATAAATATATATAATTCATTTTATTTGAATATTTATTATTTATTTCTATATTTTTTATTACATTAAACTTTAATTCATCAAGAAGAGTACTTCTATAATATGTATCAAAGGGTGTTTGTAATTTATATGTTATAGTTAAATTTTTTATAGATTTAATTATATTTATAATTCTTACCTTTTCTTGTTTATTTTTCTCTTCAGTAGTTTCAATATCCAAAGTAAATTTAATTGAATCTGTAATATAATCTTCATCTTTATGTATCAAAGGAATATTTCCTTGATTAAATCCAATTAAAAATATATAGTTATTATCATTTATTATATTGTTTTTTAAATCTATTACTTCAACTTTATTAATTATCTTTTTATTATAATTTTTAGTATGCTTAAAATCATAAATAAGCATATCTATAACATCTATATAACTATCACAAAATGTGTATTTATTAAGTATATCTATTAACTTATTATAAATATAATTATTTTCTTCTAATTTCAAGTTATATTTTTGTTTTAATAATTCTAAAGTTTCATTAATATCATGGTTTTTTATTAAATTAATAAAATCTGAAATTAATAACGTATCATATATATTCGATTGATTTGGTAATTGTACAGGAATATTATAAAAATTAAAAATTCTTTCTATTTCATTATAATATTCAGAAGTAACATTAGATAGTTTTATATCATTTATATCTATTCCTTTATTTATAAGCTCTATAATTTTAATAACTATAAACTCTATCTCTTCTTTTATAGTTTTAAATTCATATATATCATGGTTATAATTTTTTATCTTTTTTTCAACTATTTTTGAATTTATTTTATCAATTATTTTTTTATCAAATTTAGGTATATAATCGTATCCATATATAATTATTTCTTTTTTATTTAAAAAGTTATCAACGTTATTATCAAATATAAGTAAATTATTATCTATTAAATCTTTTTTTATCTCACATAATTTATCTAATTTTTTAATATTATAAATTTTATTTAAAGAAACATATTTTATATTATCTAAATATACTTTAGCTACTTCGTATTTAATATTATATTTTTTTATTAAATAATATATTGTTTTTTCATCATAAGTAAATGTTAATTTATTTACAAGTTCATTTAAATTTATTATTTTTATATTATAAATTTTATCCATATTATTTAACATTAGTAATATTCTTTTTTTTAAATTATCTGGTATTACTAAAATAATATTATCCTTTATAAAGCTTTTTATATCCATGATATCACCAATTTTATTATAACATATATTGTGACATTATTTTAAAGTTTTAAATATAATATATTAGAAAGGAGAGGTTTATATGTACGGATATGTATATCCTGTTTATGGATATCAAAATAACAACAATAATTATGATTTTATATGGGGCATCCTAATAGTAATTTTTATAATTTTCTTATTATTCTGGGGATTTAATCGTAGCGGAAATAGATGTTCTAATTAATTACTTACTCTCCACTTAAAAAGCACATTTAAAATGTGCTTTTTATCTAACTAATTCATGTAAATAAGGAACATCTTTAACATATCCATCTTTTAAATCATAATATATTTCTTCTAAATCTTTTAATTGTTTTATCTTCTCTTTAGTTTCATAAAAATCATAATCTGTAATATCATAAAAATATTTATTTATGAAAAACTGTATTGTAAGAAGTAAAAAAGCTATTTTATCATTGTTTTTTGATGCTTTAATTTTCTTTTTATTTTTCTTTAGATAATCTAAACTTATTCTTGAAATTGTATTAGCTGGAATTCTATCTATTGAATAAGAAAGTACATCTAAAAAATGATGTCCCTTATTTCTATCTATTCTTATATTACCAAAATTTAAATCTGACATTATAATTTCATCATCATGCATCTGCTTTAAATCTTTAGATACATTTAATAAAATATTCATAATTTCTTCATTTTGATACTTTAAATTTGCATAACATAAATCAATCCCATCTACATATTCTTCTCTTGTTCCTAGTAAATTAGGATTAACAATTTTCGCATCTGGCACGATTATACTATTGATTAAATTTTTCTGTTCTAATAATTTCAATTTTTCATTTTTCAAAGTTAATTCATAAATTCCTAAATCTGATTTAAACATTTTATATATTTTTATTTTTTTATCTTCATCTATACCAACATATACATCACTTTCACTACTACTGATATCTAGTTTATCAAGTTTACTTAAATCTATGTCAGAATAATTAATTGTTTTCATTACAATACCCCCCTCAAAAAAATGTAAATTTATTCTACCTATTAAATTCTAATTTGTCAAATTATTCAAAAATTTCTAAAGCTTTTTCATTATGAAACTTATCATATATTGTAAGGTTCCCATTTACATCTATGGTTGCTAACAAAATATTTAATACATCTTTACCTTTAACATCGAGTTCATGCATAAGCCATTTTTCGTCTTTTCCTATACTTTCTAGATGTTTTACCATAATATTACCATCTATTATTACATTTGCACATAATCCCTGTTTTTGAGATTTTAATCCCATGTCCTTAATAGTAATATTTTTATATTCTCCTTTAGGAAGAAAACTAACTTTACCATTTGCTTCTAAAATTGCATATTCTATTTCACTTAAATCAAAATACCCATTACTTCTTGCTTCTTCAGTCAAATCATTTATATCGTACTTATTTTTCTTCATATTTTCATACATTAATTTACCATTTTGAATAAGAACTGCGGGTTTCCCTGTGAAAAATCTTCTAAAAGCAATACTTTTTACTGTTGAAATAGATACCAAAAGAGCACATAATCCAAAAACAATTATCGCAGTCATAGCATTAACCCAATTTGCCTGTAAATTAATGGCCATTTCTGATGCAAAATTACCTAACGAAATCCCAACAACATAATCAAAAAGACTAAGTTCTGACATTTGTCTTTTCCCAAGTAATTTAGTTACCACAAATAAAACCATAAAAGAAATTATACATCTAAGTATTATTTCTACAATATCATTATTAATAAAATCCATAATTATCACCTAATTTTATTATGGATTTTTTAATTAATTTAATACAAATATCCCAAAATTTAAATATGACGCAAATAATAACCAAAATAGATATGGTATATTCAAATAAGCACTTATTTTATCAATTTTAAAGAAAATTATTATCATTGTTATTACTAGTAATATTAACATAATTATCCATAAAAAAGCTAGAAAATATTCATTAAGTCCAAAAAATATTGGTGTCCAAAGTGCATTTATTATAAGTTGTATAAAATATATTAGTTTTGCTTCATTTTTTCTATTATTATCTGTCCCCATTATTCTATAAATAGATATCCCTAATATTATGTAAATTATAGTCCAAACTATAGGAAAAATAATTGATGGTGGCGATAATAATGGTTTATTTAATAATTCATATTTATCAATATTGTTATATACAAATATACTTGGAATTACTCCGATTAATAAAGTAATAAATATATAAATAAATAATTTTTTGAAATTTATATTTTTCATGAAATCCTCCTAATTAAGTTTATTTTATCTTTATACTTTTATGCTAAAAGTACTTGGACCTTTTATTATATTTCCATCTATATCATATCTAGATCCATGACAAGGACAATCCCATGTTTTATCCATATAATTAAATATTAAAGAACACTTCATATGTGGGCATAAATTTCTAACTATATGTTTATTTTGATTTTCATCTATATATATACCATAACTTTTACCATTTATATTTTCAAATTTAACATTATTGTTATAGAAGACTTTATTTTTATTTAATTTTGTAGATATAAATATTTTACCTGTATTAAATGTATCTATAAAAAAATTCATTGTTCTTTTTATAGTTATCTTTCTCTTTGGATTAAATAAACTAATATACTCATTTTCATTATTTAAAACAATATCACTTAGTATTTTCCCTGATAAAACACTATTTGTCATTCCCCATTTATTAAACGCAGTAGAAACAAGTAAATTATCAGATATTTTTCCAATAATAGGAAGAAAATCATTTGAAGTTATATCGTGAGTTGACCATCTATAATTAATATCTAAATTAAAAAACTCTTTGAATTTTATTTCTAATTCTTCTTGCCTTTTTTTATAATTTATATGATTAGACATTTTATAACTTTCACCTGCAAAAATTATATATGAATCTTTATCTTTATAGTATCTTATTGAATATTTTTGTTTTCCTACACTCATTGCATTAAAGTTTTTTATATCATCCACTTTAGAAGCAATAACATGTGATTTTTCTATATGAGTTTTAAATGGTATTAAAGAAGGTATAACAAAAAATGGATACTGAGTACATACTACTACATATTTGGCATTTATCTTCCCTTTTGTAGTATCAACTATATAATGATCACTTTCTTTTGTTATGCCAAGCGCACGTACATGTTCACAAATATTAACCTTATCTTTCATTAAATTTACTAGAGAATTTATATATTTTACTGGATTAAATACTGCTGTATCTTTTACTTTTAATGCATAACTACAAGGAAATTTAATTGGTAACTTATTTACTATTTCTGTATTTATTCCAAATTTTTTTAAAATATTATATTCTTTATCAATTTTAATCTTATCTTCATCTTTTAATGAAAAAATATATGAATCATTATTTATATAATCGCAATCAATTTTATACTTATTTATTATATTTTTTATTCTATTTAATGCATAAACTTGTGATTTTAAATATTCCTTAGATGTATTTATATCATACATACTTTCTAAATCACTATATATTGTATCTTGAAGATAAGTTAATTTACCAGTAGTCAAAGAAGATGCCCCACTTCCTATTTTATTACTTTCTATAAGAGAAATATTTAAACTTGAATCTTTAAGTTCAAAAGCAGTACTTATTCCGGATAGTCCTCCACCAATTATTAATACATCTACATTTTCATTAATTTTACTTTTATCTAATTTTTTTATATACTTTTCCCATATCGATTTTTTCAATATAATCACCCTTATTATTTTGTAAAAAAAAATAGATTATATACTAATCTACTTTATTTTTAATTTAGGAAACGCTTTAATAATTCTCTTTCTAAGATAACTCTTTTCCATAATTAATTCCTTAACTCTTTTAGTTATTTCTTCTGTATTATCTTTTTTTACTTTCTTAATTGTTCCTTTAATTTTTATCATCGCTTCTGTTGATATAAAAATATCTATCATAAATAATATGAATAATGTAAACGATATTATTGTTAATAATAAACTTGGTATATTATTAATTATCTGCATAATAAATGGATTTACAATATACATAACAAGAAGTCCCGCAAGACCAAAAGGTATCATTGTTTCCAAACATATTCTACCATTTATATTAAATTTATATCTTGTATAATCCCACCATCTTGCATTAAATAATTTTTCCATTAAAAAACTTGTAGTATATTCCCATACAGAAAATAATATTATACACATTATAAATAATGTAACTATATCATTCGTATACTTTGTTAAAAATAAAATCATAGATATAACTCCGCATCCGTATACTGGACAATATGGACCAAGTAAAAACCCTCTATTTGAAAATTTTCTTTCCTTTATTAGTCCTTCAACTACTTCAATTGACCAACCTATAAAAGAATATATAATAAATAATAAAAATAATACTCTTAAATCATACTTCATAAAAACTCCTACTACATAAATAATTTATCTATATTTACTTTATTTACTTTTGGAACCAAAACACTTATTTCTTTAGAAATACTAAAAGTAAAACTTCTTTGATTATGTTTCATTTCCTCACCATCTAAACACCAAGAATCACTTGGTACACTATCAAATACAATTTTCAAATTATCTGTTTTATGATACTCAAAATTTGGTATTAATCTAATATCTTTTCTCTTTAACATAGATAAAGCTTTTAAAAGTCCAATTTTAGATCTAATATCGCATAATAAAACTTCAAATTTATTATCATCTAATTTAACATCAGGATAAATATTATTCACCCCTGCGACAGACGATGAATTAGTTACAAATATAAACGAAAATTTACCAAAATTTTCTTTACCATCTATTTCATATTTTATATTATAAGATTTTAATCTACCTGAAAATTGTTTTAATGCATATATAATATATGCAGTTCTTCCATATTTTTCCTTAAGTTTTCTGGGCGTTTCATAAGATACATTAACAAAACTCCCAATACCTGAAAAATATATAAAAGCTTTATTATTTATTTTACAAACATCTATATTTTTAATATCTCCATCTAATAATATTTTTAAATTTTCAATATAATCTTTATGATATCCATACATTGTCCCAACATCATTTGTAGTTCCAAGAGGAAAATTAGCAATCAATAATTTTTTCTCTCTTCTAAGATCTCCAGAAACAACTTCATTAAATGTTCCATCTCCTCCAGCGGCAATGACTAAATCAATATCATTAGGAAGTTCTTTAACTATTTTAACTGCATGTCCTTTCTTTTTTGTATATATTATTTGTAAATCATAACCTTTTTCATTTATTATCTTTTCAAATGTTGGAAGTAATTCATTAGATTTTTTCTTACCACTTTTTGAATTATAAATCATGACGCATTTCTTCATCTTCACTACTCCTTAACATGTAATATTATTATAACTCATTTAATATAAAATTTAAATAAATAAAAAGTATTTAATTTATATAAATAATAAATGAAAACTACATTTCCTTTTTATTAAATAGCTTTTTATCATTTTTTGATATTTTATTTGAATCTAATATTTTTCTTTTACTCATATTATAAACATCTACATCTATTGAATTTAAAATATCTAATATCTTATCTTTATATTTTATATAACATACTTGAATAAGCCACGCTTCTGCCATTTTATCATAATAATAATTACATTTTACACTTCGTAATATATTTATTATATTATCTATATATTGATCGCTAACATAATAATTTAATAAAACTACAAAAACAAATCTTTTTTCATATTCTTTATTACTTTTTAAATATTTTATTATGTAATCATAAAATAAATCTTTATTATTTTTTATTATTTTTAATGAAGATATAAATATATCACATACTTCCCAGTTATCTATACTAGGAATAAATTTATCAATATATTTAATAACATCATTAACATCTTTTAAATTAGCAATAATTAGACTCTTTAACAATTTTTCTTCTAAATATACACAATTATAATTATTTATATATTGTAATTGATCTTCATTAGACATCTTTTTTAATAAATCCCTGACTAATGGTACTTTTACTCCAATCAGATTATTTATATTAGGAAGTAATTTACCTTGAAATTCTTTATATTTATCATCCTTAAGTAAAAATAATTCTTTTCTTACATCTATCATTTGACTTTACCAAATCTTCTATCCCTATTATTAAAAGAATCTATTGCTTTATCGAATTCTTTTTCATTAAAATCTGGAAATAAAACATCAGTAAAATAAAATTCACTATAACTCATCTGATACAACATATAATTACTTACTCTATACTCTCCACTAGTTCTTATAAGTAAATCAATTGGTGGTAAATCTTGATACATATATTTATATAATAATTTTTTATTTATTTCTTCAATATTTACTTTACCATCTTTTTCATCTTCTATAATTTTTTTACAAGCATCAACTATTTCTTCCTGCCCTCCATAATTTAGACATATATTAAGAACACCTTTAGTATTATTTTTTGTCTTTTTTGTAATATTATCCATAGCTTTTAAAACATCTTCCCTAAGAGGTGTTTTTCTACCTGAAAATACTACTTTTATATTTTCTTTATTTATTTTATTAAATTTTGTTTTAAACATTGTTATAAATAATTCCATTAAGTAATCCACTTCTTCTTGTGTTCTTTTAAAATTATCTGTTGAAAATGCATATACACTTAAATATTTAACTCCTTTATTTATCGCATATATTGCAATTTTTTCTAATATTTTAATACCTTCTTTATGTCCTTCACTTCTTTTTAATCCTCTTTTTGTTGCCCATCTACCATTTCCATCCATTATAATTGCAACATGATTAGGCATGTTATTCATATTACCACCTCTATTAATAATTATATCAATTCATTAATAATTTGTATATTAAATCTATATCTTTTTATTAATTCCTTTACAAATATAGATTTTTTATTTTTATTTACAAGTAAATATACATTATTCTTAGTTCTAGTTAAGGCAACATAGAATAATCTTCTTTCTTCTTCATATGGATATGTATCCTTATCACTTAAAACAAATCTAAGTATATTATTATTTTTCATTTTACTAGGAAATCCAAGTATATTATCTTCTAAATTTATTATAACAACATTCTCTTCTTCAAGACCCTTTGATTTATGTACAGTTAAGAAACGTATTTTTTTATTTAAATTCTTTTTATATATAACATTCCCCATATCTAATAGTTCAAAATCAGAAGTAAGTACTTTATAAATATCTCTATTATTTCTTCCTAATACTAATATGTCTGTATTTATGTTATTTACTAGATTTACAAAAGATTCCTTAATATCTTTATAATATATTATTTTTATTGGCCTTTTAATACTTTTATTGGAACTTAGTTTCTTTTTTATTTGTTTTTTATTTTTCATTATAAAATTACCAGAAATTTTAATAAGTTCTTTTGAATTTCTATATGTATTTTCTATTTTCATTATCTTTGAATTTCCATAATATTCATCAAATTTTAAAAATATATCTAAATTACATCCAGTAAATCTATAAATAGATTGAAAATCATCTCCTACCGCAAATAATTTAGCATTAGTTACATTTTTTATTGCTTTTATAAATTGATACTTTGTATAGGAAGTATCTTGATATTCATCAATTATTATATATTTATAATTTTTTATATAACCATCATTTTTAATTATATTAATGGACTTATTTATCATATCATTAAAATCT
>CALVQR010000014.1 GCA_944358265.1 uncultured Bacilli bacterium
AATTGCCATTAATTAAATTTGGATATTTAATAGATTCTTCACCCGGTTTTTTATAAACTGAATAATGTTTTGCTTTACTTCTTATTTTAAGTTTTTTACATACTTGGTGAACTAAATTATCTGATACAATCCAATCTGTTTCTCGTCTTATTAGAGCATTTATTCTTCTATATCCATAACTAGGTTTTCTTTTATGAATATCTCTTATTAATGGTTCTAAGTTCTTACGATTAATTTCATATCTATTTAAGATATTCTTTGTTTTTAACCATTTGTAATATCCACTTCTAGATATGTTCATCACTTCACATAACGATTTAGCAGAATATTCCTTACTTAAAATTTCTACGATTTCAAATTCCCTTTGTTTTATTTCCTGAATACTACAACTGAACCATCTCCTTTCACTAGGTATCCTTTTTTTAATCGTTCATTCTTAATTTTTAACTTCATATTTTCATATTGAAGTTTTTCCATATCTGTAAGATTTTTCTTCTGTGAATATTTCGATAATGGATTACCTGGTTTCTTTTTCGGAGTTAATCCTTCAAAACCTCTTTCATTATAAGTCTTAATCCAATTACATATCATCCCATTACTTAATCCAGTATCTCGAGTTATTTGCATGGAACTTTTTTCAAAATCCAGTATTGGCTTTATAATTTTATATTTTTCTTCAGTTGTCCAAAATTTATTGCTTCCACCTTTAGGTCTTCTCATACTATCTTCTCCTTAATTTAATTATAACAAAATAAAAGTAGATTACATTCTTTTTTTGTATCTACTTTTATTTTATTAGTTCAAATATTTTTCTTTTTTTATTATATAAAAAATAGTATAAAAGCTATTTACTAAAAAAAATAAAAATGCTAAAATAGAAACTAAATTTAAATTTTAAAAAAGTTTTACAAAATTAAGATTTGGAGGTAGCGTATGGAATTAAATATAAAAAAAATGGATTCTATGAAAATATTTGAACAATTATTACCAGAAACTAATAGTATATATAATTCATTTAAATATATTGAAATATCTGAAGAAGAATATAAAAAATTAGTTTTAAATGTAATTAAAGATTCTAAAAAAACATATAAAGGGAATATATCATATACTAAATTTATAAAGAAAAAAATTCAAAAAATATTATTTGAAAAAGCAGAAAATTTATTATTTTCTTCAAATTCAATAAAGATAATAAATAATTATATAGATCAAAATTTTTATACAGTTTCAAATTATAAAGATTCTATAAAATATTTTAAAAATTTAGATGTTTTTTTCGAAACATATAATTATACATTAGATTTAGATTTATTAATTCAATTAATAAATAATAATTCTATATTTAATAAAATGATTGAACTAATATTTAGTAAGTATTCTACACAAATAATGGCTGGAAATTCAGAAAAAATATTTGATAATAGTTCTTTAATTTTAACTATTGAAACTTATTGTATGCTAAATGATATTGAGATAAAAGAATTAGATTTAAATGAAGAAAAATATGATTTTGTAGATGAAGATATAGATGCAACTGATAGTTTAAAATTATATATGAGAGAAATTGGTAAATATCCTTTATTAACAGCTAATCAAGAAAAAGAATTGTTTGAAAAAATAAAAAAAGGAGATAATGATGCAAAAAATTTGTTTATAAAAAGCAATTTAAGATTAGTTGTAAGTATAGCCAAGAGATATCAGGGAAAAGGATTATCATTTTCAGATTTAATACAAGAGGGAAGTTTAGGTCTTATAAGAGCAGTTGATAAATTTGATGTAGAAAAAGGATATAAATTTTCTACATATGCAATACACTGGATTAAACAAGCAATTATAAGAGCACTTGCTAATAAAGGAAGAAATATTAGAGTGCCTGTGCATTTATACGAAAAAATTGGGAAATATAAAAAAGTTTTTGCAATCTTAAATTTAAAATTAAATAGATTACCTACAGCAAGTGAAATCGCAGATGAAATGGGATTACCAGTTTCAGAAATTATTAAGTTACAAGAACTGCAAAATGAGCCAATAAGTATAAACACTCCTCTAAAAAAAGAAGAAGAAGATACAGAATTTGGAGATTTTATTCCTGCTTCTGATGAACCTCCTGAAGATGTCGCAATAAAAGATACATTAAAAACCCAAATAAAAATATTAATTGAAAAATGCAATTTAACTGAGCGTGAACTTGGAGTGTTATCGTTAAGATTTGGACTTAATAATGAAATTCAAATGACTTTAGAAGAAGTTGGAGCTATATTTGGAATAACAAGAGAAAGAGCAAGACAAATAGAAGCTCAGGCATTAAAAAAACTTAGAAAATTAAAATATACAAAAAAACTCGCTGTTTATACAGACAATCCAGAGAAATCTCTTGAAAATATTGAAGAATATAAAAAAAGATATAAGGAAGACGGAATTTCATATAAAACTTATTTAAATGACAATATTATAAAAGATAAAGAGGTAATTAAACAAAATGATGAATTTAATAAAAAATATCAATTGAAAAAATATAGTGGGAATTAATTTATAAATAAAAAAATCTAATGATGAAAGATTATTTGTACTTTTTAAAAAGTTTGAAAATATAACAAAAGAAGAACTAAAAATTATTAATTTACCACAAGTGAAAGTAAGAAATTTAAATCTATTATTGACAATATAAATTAAAAAAAGTAAAATATAACTATAAAGCATTGATGAAAGATTAGTAATAAAATTTATTTATTTTAGAGAGTCAGTATTTGGTGAAAACTGATATAAATATTTTTATGAATCTACTTTCTAGTGGAATTAATAGTTCCCGGGTAAAAACCGTTATCTAAATTAAGTTAAATAAAGGATGGTACCGTGCATATGCACTCCTTAAATATTACCATTTTTTTTTATTTTATAGAAGGAGGAATTATGAGAGAAGTTAAAATTAATAAAATGTATAAACATTTTAAAGGATCAAAGGCATTTGTATTAACAATTGCGAAACATAGTGAAACAGGAGAAGATCTTGTGGTATATTTATGTATTGATAATGATAATACTAATCATGTAGATGGAATTTATGCAAGACCTATAAATATGTTTTTAAGTGAAGTAGATCACGAAAAATATCCTGATGTTAAACAAAAATACAGATTTGAATTAATAGAGGAGAAATAAAAATGTTAGATATTAAGTTTGTAAGAGAAAATCCTGAAAAAGTAAAAGAAAATATTAAGAAAAAGTTTCAAAATAATAAATTAGAACTTGTTGATAAGGTTATTACTTTAGATAAAGAATATAGAAAAACAAAAGTAAAAACAGATACACTTAGAAATGAAAGAAATACTATAAGTAATAATATAGGACTACTTATGAGAGAAGGAAAAAAAGAAGAAGGTCTTGCTTTAAAAGAAGAAGTAGTAAAAATAAATGAAAAATTGAGTACTTTAGAAAAAAAAGAAAAAAATTATGAAGCTGAAATAAAAAAGATAATGTATCTAATTCCTAATATGGTCGCAGATGATGTTCCTGTTGGTGAAGATGATAGTAAAAATGTAGAAATAGAAAAAATAGGAGATCCCAAAGTACCTGATTATGAAATTCCATATCATGCAGATATAATGGCTAGTTTTAATGGAATTGATAAAGAATCAGCTGCTAAAGTTTCAGGGAATGGTTTTTATTATCTAATGGGGGATATTGCAAGACTTCATTCAGCAGTACTTAGTTATGCTAGGGACTTTATGATTGATAAAGGATTTACATACTGTATTCCACCATATATGATTAGAAGTGATGCAGTTGATGGTGTTATGAGTTTTGAAGAAAAAGAAGCAATGATGTATAAGATTGAAGGTGAGGATTTATATTTAATTGGTACTTCTGAACATTCTATGATTGCTAAATTTAAAGGTCAAATGTTAAAGGAAAGTGAACTTCCTATAACTATGACGAGTTATTCACCATGTTTTAGAAAAGAAGTAGGGGCTCATGGTATTGAAGAAAGAGGAGTATATAGGGTTCATCAATTTGAAAAACAAGAAATGATTGTTATATGTAAACCAGAAGATAGTGATTCTTGGTATGAAAAAATGCTTAATTATACAGTAGAATTGTTTAGAAGCTTAGATATACCTGTTAGAAAACTTGTATGTTGTACAGGAGATCTTGCAGATCTTAAATATAGATCATGTGATGTAGAAGCATGGAGTCCAAGACAAAAAGCATATTTTGAAGTTGGATCATGCTCTAATTTAACTGACGCACAAGCAAGAAGATTAGGTATAAAATACAAAGATAAAAATGGAGAAAAAGTATTTGCTCATACACTTAATAATACAGTAATTACTCCTCCTAGAATGTTAATTGCATTCTTAGAAAATAATTATAATGAAGATGGTTCTGTTAATATTCCAGTTCCTTTAAGACCGTATATGGGAGGAAAAGAAAAAATAGAAAAAGCTTAATAAAAATTTAGGCCTTTTTATAATTAATTTATAGATTGTGAAAAGTATGAATATAAAAGATAATATTGTTATTATTGATGTAAATAATAAAAATTTAAATAGAGTAATAAAAGATACTAAAAATATATTGAAATTATGTGATGAAAATAATTATAAATTAAAGTTTAATTATTTGGAAAAAATTAGTAATGAAGATGATTTATTTTGGATTAAAAATATAGAAAAAGCAGTAAATATAAAGAATATAAAAAATAGATATAGTTATATATATGATGTAGTATGTAATTACATTGACGATAAATATGCTAAATGTAATTATTGTGGTTTTAAAGATAATGTATGTATTTATTTTAGATATCATAATATGTTAGAACATAAAAATGGATGTTGTTTTAGTGATGCAAGGGGAGGCCTTTGTGAAAATTTAGTAAATAATTCTTGTAAGATAAGGTCTATATCGTGTAAATTATATTCATGTGAATATTTAAGGAAAAATAAAATTAATTTTAAAATGAAATATATTCCTTTAATAAAATATTTCTTTAATATTAAACAAAAATACTACATAAAATATAGTTTTTTTAAAGATAAGAAATATGTAATGGATAAATTAATAGAAAATAAGTAGGTGTAAAAATGAACTTAAAAAGAATGATTTATAAAGGCAAATTAATACTTCAAATAAATGAGGATAATATAGATGATATAATAAAAAAAACAAGATTTATTATTAAATTTTGCGACAAAAGGAATTTATTTATAGAACTTATCTATAATAATAAAAAAATAGATGAAGATTATTTAAAAAAAGATATAAAAAATAATTTAAGAGATATAATCACTATAATGCATGCAGTAAATATAAAAAATATAGAAGAAAGATATAATTATATATATGATACAGTATGTACTTATTTAGATGAGAGAATTAAGACAAATTATTGTCAGTTTAAAGATAATATATGTATAAAATATAGAAAAAAAGGATCTAATCATGAAAATGGCTGTTGCGAATGTAAAGGGAGAGGAAGATGTAAATATTTAATTGATGGGGTATGCACCATGAAAACATGTATGGCTTGTAAATTATTTACTTGTCATACATTAAAAAAGATGGGTATTACGCAGAATATAAATGATTTTGTTCTTACTAAATATTTTTTTACAACTAAACAAAAAGATATATTAAGGTTTAGTTACTGGACGCCTAAAGAAGTCGTAATGGAAAGATTATTAAAAGAAAGTAAAGAGAAAGTAGTTATATGACTATAGGAGGGAGAATTTTATGAATAAATTAAAAGGAATTTTAGGAGCATTAATTGGAGGAATAATAGGGGTTATTCCTTGGATACTTGTTTATGTGTATGGGGAATATATGTTTTCATTGCTTGCTATTTTTATTGGAGTAGGTGCAAGTTATGGATATAAAAAACTTGGAGGAGTACTAGATAAAAAAACACCTATTATAGTAGGAATATTATCTATTATTGTTGTATCTTTGGCAACACTACTAGTAATACCTTGTATGCTTATTGTCAAAGAAGGATATTCATTAAATAGTTATACTTTTGAATTATTATATAAAAACAATGATTTTAAAGATGCAATAATTCATGACTTATTTATATCAATAGTATTTACTATAATAGGTATCATTCCAGTTATAAATGATTTAAAAAAAGAAGTTGGTATTGAAGTAAAATCGGAAACAAATTTAAAACAAATGCAAAATAATATATCAAGAATGAAAGAAATCTTTAAAAAGCTAAATGCATTTGGTAAAGAAAATGCAGTAGATTATTCAGAAGTAAAAGAATATTTTAAAGATGATGATGAAAAAACATTTAAACAAGTAAAAAATATGTTAATAATAAAAAAATATAAAGGTAAGTATTATTTTTCAGAAAAAAATGAAAAAACACCAGGATTAGGTGCACTTATGTTATCACTAAAAATTATAGTTATAGTTACAGTAGTAATGGTTTTAATAGCAATATTATTTTCATAAAATTAATTGTTTTTATTGATTAATTTTTCTTTTAACATATCTTCAAATTTAGGAAGTCCATATTCCTTATTATAATAATTAGGAAATTCATTTAAATGAGCAAGTGCTATTTTTGATGTCTTAATTAAATCGTTATTAGTTACATTAGTTTTAATATTCATAAGCCCATGTTCAAGCTCAATATTTATACCATTTAAAAAATCTTCTAAAGTAAATTTATCAAATTTAATATTTAAAACTTCTGATGCATATATCGCATCTTCTATATCAAACATATATAATCACCATTATATTATATGCTTAAAATAATTTAATTTACATTTTTATATTTAAATGCTATAATTATTTAGATTTAGAGGTGTAATTATGATAAAACATATAAGTATAAAGCCTTCTTATTTAGAAGCAAAAAAAAGAACTAATAGTAAAGTAAAGATTTTAACTGATGAATATATAATGAATAATGAATTAAGCAAAATAGGTACAAATAAAAAATATTATGTAATTACTTATGGTTGTCAAGCAAACGAAAGAGATTCTGAAACAATAAGAGCAATATTAGAAGATATGTCTTTTACAAGAAGTAATAATATGGAAGAATCTGATCTTATTTTATTAAATACATGTGCAATTAGAGAAAATGCACATAATAAAGTATTTGGTATGCTTGGAAGAATTAAACATTTAAAAGAATCTAAACCAAATATAATCACATGTTTATGTGGATGCATGGCTCAAGAAGAATCTGTAGTAAATGAAATAGAAAGTAAATATAAATGGATAGATGTAATATTTGGTACACATAATATTCAAAATTTACCTCTTCTTATAAGTGACGCGATAAATAATAATGAACTTATTATTGAAGTTTTTTCTAAAGAGGGGGATGTAGTTGAGAATTTACCTGTAAAAAGAGAAAATAAGTACAAAGCTTATGTTAATATAATGTATGGTTGTGATAAATTTTGTACTTATTGTATAGTACCTTATACAAGGGGAAAACAAAGAAGTAGAAAAGTAGAAGATATATTATGTGAAGTTAATAAACTTATTAAAGATGGTTATAAAGAAGTAACTTTATTGGGACAAAATGTTAATGCATATGGGAAAGATTTAGATGATAATATAACATTTGATAAATTATTAGAAGAAGTTGCTAAAACAAATATTGAGAGAGTAAGATTTGTTACATCTCATCCATGGGATTTTACAGATAAAATGATAGATATAATAAGAGATTACCCAAATGTTATGCCATATATACATCTTCCACTTCAATCAGGAAGTAATAAAATATTAAAATTAATGGGAAGGCGTTATACAAAAGAAGAATATTTAAATTTAGCAAATAAAATAAAAAAAGAAATTCCAAATGCAAGTCTTACAACAGATATAATTGTAGGATTTCCGAATGAAACAGAAGATGATTTTAAGGAAACGTTAGATGTAGTAGAAAAATGCAAATATGACAGTGCATTTACATTTATTTATTCTCCTAGAGAAAACACTCCCGCTTCTAAGATGGAAGATAGTATATCACAAAAAGAAAAACAAAAAAGACTTCAAAGATTAAATGAAGTAGTAAATAAATATGCACTTATTAATAATGAAAAACTTGTTGAAACTATAGTTCCAGTATTAATAGAAGGTAAATCAGAAAAAGGAAATGATTTATATTCTGGATATACTGATACAATGAAACTTGTTAATGTTAAGTGTGATGAAAGTGATATTGGAAATATAATAAATGTAAAAATTACAGATGCAAAAACCTGGAGTTTAAATGGAGAAAAGGTAAATGGATAATGTAATAAAAGAAGTTGAAAATTTAAAACAAATTATATTAGATTCAGCCGAATATAAAGAATATAAAAGATGTGAAAAAATATTAGATGAAAATAATAAAATAAAAGGAATAATAAGTAAAATAAAAAAATTGCAAAAAATAATAATAAATAAAGAAGATAAGAAAGAAGAAACTGATAAAGAAGAAATAGAAATTCAAAGCTTATATAAAAAATTAGATACATTTGAAGAATATAAGAATTATATTAAAGCATCTAGAAAATTTAATGATTCACTAACATATATTCAAAAAGAATTTGAAAGATATTTTAATCAGTTTATAGTTTAGAAACAATGTAGTTTCTTTTTTTTGACAAAATTTTTGCAATATATATAATATATATTAATTTGAAATGGAGAAATTTATTATGAAAAAAGTATCAAAAAATATAAAAGGATTTTTATTATTATCAAATGTATATTATGAAAGATTGATGGGTGGTAAGTCAGTATCAGAACTTGCAAGTCAATTATCAACTGAAGAATGTATATATTTATATAATAAACATGTAAAATCAGAAGATTTAAAAGATAAAACGGGTTTTATAGAAAAAGATAGTGATATAGAAGATAATTGGTATGCATTATCTTATGCTGCGTCAAAATATTTAAATACATTAAGTACAGGACATAAAGTCTTTGATAATTATATATTGAAGATGGCTAAAAGGGACTAATTATGTTAAAATATATATGGTGAAGTAATATGTATTTTGAATATAATGGGAAAAAATATGAAATTATTATAGAAAAAAAGAATAATAAAAATACTTATATAAGAGTAAAAGACGATTTGAAAATATATGTTTCAACATCATACTTAACACCTAAATTTACAATTAAATCTTTAATAGAAGACAATAAAGATAGTATATATAAAATGATTGATAAAATGGAAAAAAAGCAAATTAAAAATAGTGGATATTATTTTTTAGGAATGAAATTAAATATAATTGAAAGTAATGTAAAAAAACCATATTTAGAATATGATAATTTATATATAAATAATAAAGAAGATATAGATAAATGGTTTGATAAAATGACAAAAAAAGTATTTAAAGAAAGACTAGATGTTATATATAATAATTTTACTTTAGTAGTACCATATCCTAAACTTGTAATTAGGAAAATGTCTACAAGATGGGGAGTATGTAATAAAAATTTAGAAAAAGTAACATTAAATTATAATTTAATACATATGGATAGAAAATATTTGGATTATGTAATAGTACATGAATTATCACATTTTATACATTTTGATCATAGTAGAGAATTTTGGAAATTAGTTGAAGAAAATGAACCTAATTATAAACAAATTAGAAAAGAGATGAGAAGTTAATGATTATTGAGTCAGTAGATAATAAAAAAATCAAAAATTTAAGAAAATTGAAACAAAAAAAATATAGAGATAAAGAGAAAAAATTTTTAATTGAGGGTATTCATCTTGTTTTAGAAGCCTATAAAAAAGGCTATTTACTTGAAGTAATATTAGAAGAAACAGATGAAATAAATATAAATGTAAAAACTACATATGTTACTAAAGATGTAATTAAATCATTGTCAGAGCTTGAAACACCGTATAATGTAATTGGAGTTTGTAGATACACTAAAGAAAAAGAAATTGGTAATAAAGTATTAATACTTGATGATGTACAAGATCCAGGTAATCTAGGTACTATAATAAGAAGTGCAGTAGCATTTAATGTAGATACAATTATACTTAGTAATCAAACCGTAGATTTATATAATTCTAAAGTGTTAAGAGCATCTCAAGGAATGAACTTCCATATCAATATAATTAGAGGAAATATAAAAGAATATATTTTAAAATTAAAAAAAGAAGCTTATAAAGTATATACAACAGATGTAAATAATGGAAAGAGTGTAAAAAGTATAAAAAAGGAAGAAAAATGTGCTATAATAATGGGTAATGAAGGCCGTGGAGTAGATGAAGATATAAAAGATATGGCTTCAGAAAAAATATATATAAATATGAATGAAAATTGTGAGAGTTTAAATGTCGCAGTTGCTACATCGATAATTTTATATGAATTAAATAAGTAGGTGAATAACTATGGAATTTATAAAAGTTGGAAAAATAGTAAATACTCATGGAATAAAAGGGGAACTTAGAATATTATCAAATTTTAGACATAAAGATAAAGTATTTGTTAAAGGGATGAAAGTTTATGTTGGTAAAAATAAACTGGAATTTACTATAAATTCATATAGATTTCATAAAATATTTGATATGGTAACTTTTAACGGATTTAATAATATAAATGATGTAGAATATTTAAAGGGAGAATTTGTATTTATTAATGAAGATGATTTAAAATTAGATAATAATGAGGTATATTCAGAAAAATTATTAGGATTTAAAGTAATAATTGGTGATAAAGAAGTAGGAACTATTACTGAAATTATTTTTTCTCCTGCGAATGATGTATTAAGAGTTAATGATAAAATACTTGTACCATATGTAAAAGAATTTATAAAAGAAATAGATTTAGTTAATAAAACTATTTATATTAATAGTGTAGGAGGTTTAATATGATGAAATTTAAAGTTTTAACATTATTTCCAAATATGTTTGAAGGTTTTTTAACTGAATCTATAATGAAAAGGGCAATAGATGAAGGAAAAGTGAAAATAAGTATAAATAATATACGAGATTATAGTACTGATAAGCATAAAAAAGTAGATGATACTCCATATGGTGGTGGTAGTGGAATGCTTTTAATGTGTGAACCTGTATTTGAAGCAGTAAATGATTTAAAAAGAAAAAATACAAAAGTAATAATGATGAGTCCTGATGGAGTTAAATTTGATCAAAAGAAAGCTTATGAATTATCAAAAGAGAAAGATATTATATTAATATGTGGACATTATGAAGGTTTTGATGAAAGAATTAATTCTATTGTTGATGAAAAAATAAGTATAGGAGATTATGTTTTAACTGGAGGAGAAATTCCATCAATGGTAATAATGGATTCTGTAACAAGATTACTCCCAGGAGTTATAAAAGAAGAATCTCATATAAATGATTCGTTTAATGATAATTTACTTGATTATCCACAATATACTAAACCAAGAGAATATAATGGTATGAAAGTGCCTGATGTACTTCTTTCAGGTGATCATGAAAAGATAAAAGAATGGAGAAAGGAAGAAGCATTAAAGAAAACTAAGAAAGAAAGACCTGATTTAATAGAAGAAAAAAATGAAACTGAAAGAAAAAAAATAGGGAATTATACTTTAATGCAAGATGATAGTAAAAAGAAAATAGATTCAATAAATATAAATGATGCATATAATTTTAAACCTAAAAATAGAGTAAAAAAAGATGAATTAGGATCTATAAGTAAAATAATATTAGTTGAACCTTCATTTATAGAAACAATAGCTAAAAAAAATATAAATAAAAAATTAAATGTACTTTTAAAACAAGTTGCAATTGTCATTAATGATGAAACTGATGATGAAGGTGCAGAATATGTATTAGGAGAGATAGCTAGACTTGAAAATATGATAATTAGTAATTATGAAAAATATTTATCAACTGAATATATTAAACTTATTAAAAATAAATTATTAATGTTAAAAGAAGAAATAAAATATAAACAGATGATGAGAGTACAAACAGTAAATTATGGAAACGAAAAGGGGAGAAGTTTATAATGAATATAATTTTAACAGGGGATAGACCAACAGGAAAATTACATTTAGGGCATTATGTTGGTTCATTAAAGCAAAGAGTAGAACTTCAAAATAATGGTGATTATGATCAAATGTATGTAATGATTGCAGATTCACAAGCATTAACAGATAATTTTGATAATCCAAAAAAAATAAGAGATAATATTAAAGAAGTTATATTAGATTATTTATCAGTAGGACTTGATCCTAATAAAGTAAATATATTTATTCAATCACAAATATCAGAACTTACTGAACTTACATTTTATTATATGAATTTAGTGACAGTATCAAGACTAAAGAGAAATCCAACTGTAAAAACAGAAATAAAACAGAAAAATTTTGATAAAAGTATTCCAGTAGGATTCTTTTGTTATCCAATTTCTCAAGCTGCAGATATAACTGCTTTTAAAGCAAATATTGTTCCAGTTGGAGATGATCAACTTCCAATGATTGAACAAACTAACGAAATAGTTCATTCATTTAATAGAATATATGGAGAAACACTTGTATCTTGTAAAGCAATATTATCTGAAAATAAAACTGCTCAAAGGTTACCTGGACTTGATGGTAATGCAAAAATGAGTAAATCTCTTAACAATGGCATATATTTATCTGATTCATCTGAAGATGTATATAAGAAGGTAATGAGTATGTATACTGATCCTAATCATATAAAAATAGAAGACCCAGGTAAAGTAGAAGGTAATATGGTATTTACTTATTTAGATGTGTTTGCGAGTGATGAACAAATAAGCAAATACTCTGAATTTAATACTTTAAATGAGATGAAAAATAAATATATTGAAGGTGGTCTTGGAGATGTAAAAATAAAAAAAGTATTATATAATGTTTTAGAAGAATTACTTATTCCAATTAGAGAGAAAAGAAAATATTATGAGGATAATATGGATGAAGTTTATGAAATATTAAAAATAGGAACAGAAAATGCTAGAAAGAAAGCAAATCAAACTTTAAAAGAAGTAAAAAAAGCTATTATGATAGATTATTTTGAAAATTAGACCTTTGGTCTTTTTTATTTGACAAAAAAAGAATTATGCTTTATTATTATCCGAAAAAAGGGCGTGATATGAATATGAGTTTATTTATAAAGACAGATAATATTATTGATAATGACGAATTAATAAGAGTGATTAAAGAAAATAATTCTATATCTCAAAAAATAAAAAATGAAATAAAAGAATTAGAAAAAATTTCATTAGAGAAAGTAAATAATCAAGAAGATACTGATAATTTTTCTTTTGATATTACTGTAGATGAGGATTTAGAAGAAAATGATGATTTTGAGTATGAATATTATTATTTACCAATAAAAAATATATCTTCCGATGAAAATAATATGAGAGATATAATAATAGAAAATTTACCTTTAAAAAGTAATTCTAGGTATTTTAAAATTATAAATAGAATTAAACTTGAAATATATAGAGAAATACACGATTTAATTATTATAAAAAATGAAGAAGATGAGCCTAAATATAAAGATGAAATACAATCTATGATAGATTTGGAAAGAAAAAAACTAAGTATAATTAATGAAGAATATGAAAAACAAGCAGGCGAAGAAATTCAAAAACAAAATAAAGTTGTATTCGCAAAAACACCAAGTGGGAATATATATGCTTTAGAAGATGTAAAATCTATTGATAGTGAATATTATCTAACTATATTAGAATTATATGAATCAATAAAAAATGGTTCTTTTAAAAATGTTAAAAGATTAATTTCTATTAATAATAAAGTAAGTTCAATTTCAGAAGTTAAGGGCAATAAAGTAAGAATTCTTTTTGATAAAGTTTCTAGCGATACATATGTAATAATACAAATTATAATAAAAAAATCTGATTTTGACAAAGGATATAAGGTTTCTTTAGAAAATAGAGTAGCAAATTATAGATCTCAAAAAAGTTTTATTAAATCAAATTTAAATAATAAAGAATATAATGAAGAAAACGAAAATATTGAAAATACGTTAATTAATACATTATCAAAAAATAAAGTGAAGGGGTTGACTTTAGATGCTGGAAGCAATAATTAATAGAATAGATGTTATGATAAAAATATTGGAAACATCAGATATAGAATATAAATTAGGAGAAAGAGAATTTTTAAAAAAAATAGGTAATTTGAATTCTATTTTTGATATTAATGAACACAATAGTGTTAGTATTTCTGATCTTTTTTTGGGCTTTATAATAATAAATAATAAATATACTGATTTTAATGATATAGTTAATAGAATGTCAAGAATTTCTCATTTGTTAGATACATTTGATTCAGAAGCTTTATTAAATTTAATATCTTTTTATCAAGCAAGAAAAGAAACAGATATAGATGCTTTGTGTATAGATTATAGTAATAAGTATATTATTGAAATGATAGACGATAATGAATTATATAAGATATTTGTAGAATTAGCTAATTTATCAGATATAGAACTTATATATGCATTAGCTTTTATTAAAAAGATAGAAAAAGATAAATATAAATATATTTTTATAGAATGTTTACAAGATTGTAAAAAAGAAGTTGTAGATAAAGAATTTAAAAAATATTTAAAATCAAATTATAATATTTCTTTAATAAAAGAAAATTTATCTAAAATAAATAATATGTATGTTTATTTAGAATCAGAAAACGAAAAAAAGAAAAAAGAAGTTCATAAAAAAACAAATAAATTAAAAGAATTGAAAAATTTACTTGAGTATACAGAAAATAAAAAAGAAATAACAAATGTAGATGAAATAGTTAAATTAATCTGTGATGAAGAACTAAAAAATGAAATATTAAAGTATATTTATGAAAAAAATAGTATGTATTATGAAGAATTAGAAGAAAAATATAATAAAGTTAAGAAAAATTCTGTTATTAGTTATATTAAAATTTTTTCAGAAAAGAATATTAATTTTAATTCATACTCTATTATAGAGCAAAAACAATTGATGAAGATAGATTTAGAAATAATTCAAAAAATATTCTCTTTTTTAGAAAAGATAAATTTTATTATAAAAAAGGATGTTAATAAAATAATATTAGGTACTAATATTGAAATTATTTCTAATATTGAAAATTATATAAGAAAAGGCTTTTTGACAAATAATTTTGTAAAAAATAATATTAATGTTATTTTATCTAATTTATTATCTACAGATAACGCTTTATATGAAATTTTAATAAATAATATTAATACAGTATTAAATTATGGTATAAATATTGTTGGACTAGAAGATGAAAATCTAAAGTTTCTTATATCAAATCCAAAAACAATAATTAGAAATTTAGAAATTATAGATAAATATACTATAAATATAAAAACAAGAAACTTAAGAAATTATGGTTTCTTAACTGATGAGGATTTAGAAGAAAAAATTATAAAATATAATAAAGAAGGTATAAAAATAGATAGTCATTTATATTTATTAAATAGTGATATTAATGTAATAAAGAGAATAAAGATATGTAAAAATATAGGTGTTGATATATTTGATGGTGAAAAAATTAGAGAAGAAATTTTAGATAGTAATTTATTTTTTGTGCCTGATTCTAAATTAGATGATTATAGTGATATAAATATTTTAAAGTTAGTTAACGTATAATATAAAAATTAACAGATAATTACTTGTTTTTGATTTTATTTCATCATATAATATTTTTAAGGAGGTAATGTTTGTGATTTGGTTAATACTTATATTTGTATTTTTAGTTATTGAATCATTATCACTTAATTTGGTTACAATATGGTTTGCATTTGGTAGCTTATGCGCTTTTATAAGTACATATTTTGTTGATAATATGTTAATACAAATACTTATTTTTGTGTTAACAACACTTGTTTCTTTAATATTTACTAAACCTTTATTTGATAAATATATAAAGAAAAATATAGAAAAAACTAATGCAGATATGATAATTGGGAAAATAGGTACAGTTACAAAAGATATAAGTCCAAATGAAAATGGTAGAGTATCTATATTAGGGAAAAGTTGGATGGCTACATCTGATAAAAAAATAAAAGAAGGTTCCAAGGTTGAAGTAGTTAAAATCGAAGGAGTCAAAGTAGTAGTTAGAAAAAAGGAGGATTAATATGTTATTAATAGTTTTATTTATATTTATATTATTAGTAATTATTGCTAATATTAAGATTGTTCCACAATCAAGGACATATGTTATTGAAAGATTAGGTAGTTATAATACTACTTGGCAAACAGGATTACATTTTAAATTACCATTTATAGAAAGAATAGCAAATAATGTATCATTAAAAGAAAAGGTACGTGATTTTGCACCACAACCAGTTATTACAAAAGATAATGTTACAATGCAAATAGATACAGTTGTATATTTTCAAATTACAGATTCAAAACTATATACATATGGTGTTGAAAATCCAATAAACGCTATTGAAAACTTAACAGCAACAACACTTCGTAATATAATTGGTGATTTAGAACTTGATGAAACATTAACTTCAAGAGATTTAATAAATAGTAAAATGTGTGTTATTCTTGATGAAGCAACTGACGCTTGGGGAATAAAAATAAATCGTGTAGAAGTTAAAAATATTATTCCACCAAGAGATATTCAAGAAGCAATGGAAAAACAAATGCGAGCAGAAAGAGAAAGAAGAGAAAAAATACTTCAAGCAGAAGGTGAAAAAAAATCAAGTATTCTTATTGCAGAAGGTGAAAAAGAAAGTGCAATTTTAAGAGCAGAAGCTCAAAAAGAATCTCAAATTAAACTCGCTGAAGGTGAAGCAGAAGCTATACTTAAAGTACAAGAAGCAACTGCAGCTGGTATTAAACTATTAAAAGAAGCAAAAGCAGATAACTCAGTACTTGCATTAAAATCATTTGAAACATTTGAAAAAGTAGCCAATGGTCAGTCTACAAAAATAATCATTCCATCTGATATACAAAATATGGCAGGGTTAATCACATCCGCAAGTGAATTGTTAAATAAAAAATAAGTTTTAGCAAAATAGATAAAAGTGTTAATACTTTTATTTATTTTTTTTTTATAGCATGTTATAATATATATGAAAGAAGGATGGATTATGGAGTTTATAAGAGAAAATATTTTAAAGATAGTTATTTTTTTAGTAATACTAATAGTTGCAATAATTATTTTTTCATTAGTTTTTAGTGGTGGAGGAACTAAATCAATTGATAGTTATTCTCAAATGGAAGAAAATTTGGTAAAAGTGGTAAAAGAATATTTAAATGATAATACTAAATTAATTCCAAAAAATAATGGTGAAATTACAAAAGTAAATGTGGATACATTAGTAAGTGCAGAATATATGGATCAAATTCATTCTCTTGAGGAAGAAAATGTAACATGTAGTGGTTATGTGGATGTAATAAATAAAAATGATGATTATAGTTATATTCCATATATAAAATGTGGAAATTATTATGAAACAAAAACAATTGCGGATTATATAAAAGATAATGCATCAGAGATTATTGATGGTGATGGATTATATAAAATTGGTGAAAAATATGTTTTTAGGGGTGAAAATCCAAATAATTATTTAAAATTGGGTGAAAGGATATATAGAATTATTGAAATAAACGAAAATAATGAATTAAAATTAATATCAACTGAAAGATATAATGATCGTATTGTATGGGATAATAGATATAATATTGAAAGAGATAAAAATGATGGTATAAATGATTTTTCTAAAAGTAGATTAAAAGATAGTTTAGTAAAAATTTATAACGATACAGAATTCTTTTTAAGTCAAGAAAAAGAAAAAATAATTGCTCATAATATATGTATAGGTAAAAGATTAAAAAGTGATAGTTCTATAGATGGCTCAACAGAATGTTCAGCTGAATATCCTGATCAATATGTAAGTATGATTCAATTAAATGAATATGCAAGAGCAAGTGTTGATCCAAATTGTAAAACTGTACATGATAAAGCATGTTCAAATTATAATTACATAAAAAATATAGAATCATCACTTAGGACAATAACTGCAGTTGCAGATAATACATATCAATTTTATTATATCAGTAATGGAGTTGCAACTGTTACAAGTGCATCTAGAACATTTTATGTATATCCAGTAGTATATATTGATGAATTATCAATATATACAAGTGGTGATGGTACTTTAGAAAATCCATATATTGTAAAATAAAGAGGTATATATGAAATTAATTTTAAGTACAAAAATATCAGAATATGAATTTGTTAATATAGTAATATTGGATTCTTATATATACGAAATAGATAAATTTACAACTTCATTTTCTAGTAGAGATGAATTATATAATAAAATAATTTCTAAAGAAGAATCAGAAGAATATAATATTTCGAAATTTAATATATACATTAAAACTCAAAAAGGTAATATTTTACCTGTACTATATCATGATTATAGCTTTATAACAGATGATTTGATGAGACGAAACGCAAGTATTACAATTATGAAAGCAGATCCAAATAGAGTATACGAATATATTGAAAATAATTATTATAATTATTATAATTATTTATTTAAAAAATTACCTGAAAATGCAGATCAAAGATATAAATTTGATCCTATTTATGGATTATCTAAACTATTGTTAGAAAAAAATAATAAAGCAGATGGAGAATATTACAATTATTTTAAAAAAAATATAGAAAAAAATTATAAAGTATTAAGAAATATGATTAAAAATATTCTTACAGATGAAGAAAAAATTAAATTAGGATATAATAATTCAATTTCACGTGAAAAAAAAGATTATATATGTACCAAAGCAAATTTAAATTTAAAAAAGAAAATTAACGAAAAAATAGAAAAAAATAGAGATAGAAAATATTCATTATGTTCTGAAGAAGATGATATAGATGAATAATATAGAATATATTCTTGAGAAATTTATAGATTACTTAAAATTACAAAGAAATTATTCAGATTATACATGTATAAATTATAGTAAAGATATAGAAGAATATATTTATTTCTTAAAAGAAAATAATTTAAAATATGATAAGATAGATTATAATAAGTGTATTAAATACTTAAATTATTTAAATAATAAAAATAATTCAAAGACATCAATATCTAGAAAATTAAGTTCACTAAGAACGTTTTATAGATATTTAGTGCAAAATAAAAAAGTAAATTCTAATCCTTTCTTACTTGTATCATCTCCTAAAAAAGAAAAGAAAATACCAAAGTTTATTAGTTATAATAATATAGAAGAAATATTTAATATTTCTAATTTAGAAACAAAAGAAGGTATAAGAGAAAGATTAATTCTAGAAATATTATATGGCGCAGGCATAAGGGTATCTGAACTTGTTAATATAAAAATAAAAGATATAGATTTTAGTAGTAGAACTATATTAATATTTGGTAAAGGTAGTAAAGAGAGAATTGTATCTTTTGGAGAATATGCTGAAGATATTATTAAATTGTATTTAGAAAAGGCAAGAGATAAATTTCTTTGCGGAATTAATAGTGATTATTTAATTGTGGGAAATAAACAAAAAAAATTAACTACAAGAAGAATTGAACAAATAATAGATGATATTATAAAAAGAACAAGTATTAAACTAAATATTACTCCTCATATGTTTAGACATACATTCGCAACACATCTCCTAGATAATGGTTGTGATTTACTCGCAGTACAAGAGCTTTTAGGGCATGCATCACTTTCATCTACTGAAATTTATACACATGTTAGTAATGAACATTTAAGAGATGTATATATGAAATGTCATCCAAGAAATAGAAAATAAGTGTAAACAAAATGTATTTTATAGTAAAATACATTTTTTTCTTGGTATAATAATAATGGTGATGATATGGAAAAATATGTATATTCTTTTAAAGAAGGAAACAAAAATATGAGAGAATTACTTGGAGGTAAGGGCGCTAATTTGTGTGAAATGGTTAATATGAATTTACCAGTACCACAAGGATTTATTGTAACAACAGAAGCATGTAATAATTATTATGAAAATAAAGAAGTACTAAATGATAATATAATAACTCAAGTATATGAAAAATTAGAAGAATTAGAAAAAAATACAGGTAAAAAATTTGGAGATAAAGATAATCCTCTTTTAGTATCTGTAAGAAGTGGTTCTAGGGCATCTATGCCAGGAATGATGGATACTATATTAAATTTAGGATTAAATGATGAAATCGTGAAAAACTTTATGCCAAATAATAAAAGATTTATATATGATTCATATAGAAGATTTATTCAAATGTTTTCTGATGTAGTAAAAGGTTATGATAAAAGTAAATTTGAAAGAGTATTAGATGAAATAAAAAAATCTAAAAATGTTACTACTGATATTGAACTTAATGAAGAAGATATGTTAGAAGTAGTAAATAAATTTAAAAAAATATACTTTGAAATATCAAAAGAAGAATTTCCACAAGAGCCTAAAATACAATTATTAGAAGCTATAAAAGCAGTATTTAGATCTTGGAATAATGAAAGAGCAAATGTATATAGAATGATGAATAATATACCATATTCTTGGGGGACTGCAGTTAATATACAAGAAATGGTATATGGTAATTTAAATGAAAATTCAGGAAGTGGAGTAGCATTTTCAAGAAATCCAGTAAATGGAGTAGATGAACTTTATGGAGAATATTTAATAAATGCACAAGGTGAAGATGTAGTCGCAGGTATTAGAACACCTAAATCTATAGAAACGTTAAAAGAAATAATGCCTAATATATATGATGAGTTTTATAAATATGCAAAAATATTAGAAAAACATTATAAAGATGTTCAAGATATGGAATTTACTATTGAAAATGGTAAACTATATATACTTCAAACTAGAAATGGAAAAAGAACGGGTGTGGCGGCGGTTAAAATTGCAGTAGATTTAGAAAAAGAAGGATTAATTACAAAAGAAGAAGCTTTACTTATGGTTGACCCAAATCAATTAGAACAATTACTTCATAGTTCCTTTGATCAAGATGAAATAAAAAATAAAGAAATATTAACAAAAGGTTTAGCAGCATCTCCTGGGGCAGGAGTAGGGAAAATATATTTTGATGCTGAAAGTTTGACTAAGGCAAAAGAAAATGGAGAAGAAACTATACTTGTTAGACTTGAAACTTCACCAGAAGATATAACTGGAATGAAAAATTCAAATGGTGTATTAACAGTTAGAGGAGGTGCAACATCACATGCTGCGGTAGTAGCAAGACAAATGGGAGTATGTTGTATTAGTGGAGCTGAAAATGTTATTATAGATGAAAAAAATAAAATTATGAAAATAAATAATATTATATTAAAAGAAGGAGATTATATATCACTTGATGGGCTTACAGGAAATGTATATCAGGGAAAATTAAATACTATATCATTTGAATTAAAAGGTGATTTTAAAGAGTTTATGTCATGGGCAGAAGAATATGGAAGAATAATAGTAAGAGCAAATGCTGATACAGAAAAAGATGCTTTAGTTGCTAAAAAATTAGGTGCAAAGGGCATAGGATTATGTAGAACAGAGCATATGTTCTTTGATAAGAACAGAATATTTAATTTTAGAAAAATGATTATTGCAAACACAAAAGAGGAAAGAGTAAAAGCATTAAATAAAATACTACCATATCAACAAGAAGATTTTGAAAAATTATTTACAATAATGGATGATGAAAAAGTAGTAATTAGATATTTAGATCCACCACTTCATGAATTTTTACCTAAAGAAAAAATTGAAATAGAATCACTTGCTAAAGATTTAAATATAAGTTATGATGAACTTAATCAAAGAATAAATGATTTAAAAGAATTTAATCCAATGTTAGGACATAGAGGAGTAAGACTTGATATAACTTATCCAGAGATTGCTATTATGCAAACAAGAGCTATTATGAATGCTGCGATTAATGTAAGTAAAAAAGGAATTAAAGTTCATCCAGATATTATGATTCCTCTTACAATAGATGTAAATGAATTTAAATATGTAAAAAATATTATACAAACTGAAATAAATAAAATATTAAAAGAAAATAATATAAATATAAAATATAAAATAGGAACAATGATTGAAGCACCAAGAGCAGTTATAATATCTAATGAACTAGCAAAAGAATGTGATTTCTTTAGCTATGGGACTAATGATTTAACTCAGCTTACTTATGGCTTTTCAAGAGATGATTCTTCTAAATTCTTAAAAGATTATTATGATAAAAAGATATTTGAAAAAGATCCATTTAAAACAGTAGATGAAATAGGAGTATTAAAACTTGTAAATATATCTAAAGAAAAAGCAAAAAATTCAAATAGTAATATAGAACTTGGTGTATGCGGAGAACATGCAGGAGATAAAGATTCAATATATAATTTTGATAAAATAGGACTTGATTATGTATCTTGTTCATCATATAGAATTCCCGCAGCTATATTATCAAGTGCACAATCAAATATAATTAATAAAAGAGCATAGCTCTTTTTATTTTTGCCATAATATATTTAGGTGATACTTATGAATAATGTACTTATTATAGGGAATTTAAGTTATAATATAAATATTTTTTTAGATTCATATCCTATTGAAAATCAAATATATAACATAGTAAAAAAAACAAAAAGCATAGGAAATAATATATCAATAGTACTTAGTAAATATGATTTAAATGTGTATTATTTTTCTTCTATAGGAGATGATATAGAAGGTAAAGAAATAATTAATTATTTACATTCTAATAAAATAAATACAGATTATATAAATATAACAAATAATACTAAAACAAATAGAAAATTTATAATTAGAAATACAAAAAATAATTCAAAAACTATATTATCAGAAAGGGTAACAAATAAATATGAATTATATAGAGATATTAATTTTATACCTAATATTATATATAGTGAAAAATATGATTATAATTTATTAAAGAAATTAAAAGATAAATTTAATACTGTTAAAGTAATAACTTCTTTAAATGAATTTACAAATGATGCATTAAATATATGTTCATTATCTGATTATATAATTATTCCACTTAAATATGCACAAATGCTATCTAATGAAAAGTTAGATATAAGAGATAAAAAAACTATTATTTCTTTATATATAAAGACAAAAAAACTATTTTCTGGTAAAATATTAATATATATAGAAGATGTAGGTACTTTATATGAACATAATAATATAGTTAGTATAATACCAAAATTAGGAGATAAAAATAAAATAAACTCTTCTAGTTATGATATATATGTATCTACATTTATTTATTCAATATGTAAAAATTTTGAATTAGATAAAGCTATAAAACTTTCAACTATTTCTAAATTTTTATCTGATAATAATAAACAAAATTTAAATATAAAAGAGGTAATAGATATATATGAAAAAAATAATTGATCCATTTACAGATTTTTTACCATCAATTGATTTACATGGTATGGATAGAGTACTTGCAAGAATAAAAGTAGAAGAATTTATAAATGATAATATAAAATTAAGAAATAAAAAAATAGTAATAATTCATGGAATTGGTGAAGGTATATTAAAAAATGAAGTTTTTAAAACTTTAAAAAGAAATAAATATGTAGAAAGTTTTAAATTAAATGGTTTAAATATAGGTTGTACAATAGTTAATCTGAAATAAAATTATATTATTTTTAGATTAATTTTTTTATTTTATGATATAATTGTTATATACAAAATGCATATAAATAAAAAATGCTGAAATAGCTCAATTGGTAGAGCAACTGAATCGTAATCAGTAGGTTGCGGGTTCAATTCCTGCTTTCAGCACCATTGACGAATCTGTTCGAACTATTCGAACTTTGATATATAGAAATCAATCGAAATGATTGATTTTTTTCGTAT
>CALVQR010000015.1 GCA_944358265.1 uncultured Bacilli bacterium
AGAAATATTAAAATTAATGTATTTTCAAATGAAGATGAAAAACGAATGCTAGTAGAAAAATCTAATAAAGTCAGACTGCGATAGTCTGGCTTTATTAGAAAATTAATTAATGATTGTGTAAATGATAATGTAACTAAAATCAATTTAGAAGAAGAAAAGGTACAGCTGCTAAAAATAATTAAAGATTTATCGTTATTAAAACGACAAATGGATTTTCTTGGATATCGTGATTATTCTAATTTGATTATTAAACAAATTCATCAAATTAAAAATATTTTAAAAGATTATGAAGAAAAATTATTAGTAATTTATTATAAAGATGAAAAAGGCGCTGAATGTGTTAAATATGACAATCATAATTTGCTTTTATACGAATATGATACCACAGAAAGTAAAAGCGATGAAAATCAAATATCCATAAAATATAATCCAGGAAATTATTTAGATTTTTCCTTTGATGATTTTGAAGGGAATATAATTGATTATCCAAATTCGAAAAATACGATTACACGATTTAAGGATATAATAAATAAAATTTATCAATTAAAACATGTCAATGCTGTTAAATTAGATATGGATTCAAAAACATTAATAGAAATATATAAATTGTTTTATAATGAAAATCCTGACTTTAGTAAAAAGAATATCAATATTAGAGTACAAACTATGATGTCAATATTAGAAGAATTTGGTTTTTCTCTTGGAGACAATTATACTTTTAATCTTTTGGGAAAAAGTAAATTGCCTATATCTTTAAATTTAGAACAAAAAGTTAATAAATTATTTCCGTTAGGAGAAGTAATTGATGTTGACGAGCCAATCACACTAGCAGAAGAACCAAAAAGAACAATAAAAATTATTGGAGATTGCATAAGGGAAGTAATTAGTGATGATTGCAACAAAGATAAAATATTGATCACAATTAGTAAAATTATTTACGCTAGAAGATATGTTCTTTCTTCAAATACTGATATTAAAAAACTTTCTGAATTTACGAATCATACACCAAACGAGGTAGAATCAAGTATACGTTTAGTCAAACGTATAGAAAAAAGATCACTCAAAAAAATACATAATGTCAAAAAAATACTAGCGAAATTTAACTAGTATTTTTTATTCAACAATTTTTTTAGATTACGTTTTTTAACACTTACGTAACATTTTTTCCATTCTGGTGATATAAACAATAATGTATTATCTAAATCAAAAATAATTTTTTTAACCATTTTAAATTCCTTTCGCATTTGATACGAATAATTGTACTTTTTCTGCATTTTTTTTACCGAATTCATTTTTACAACCACTATTTACATCTACACCATATGGTTCAGCTGTCTTTATGGCTTCTTTTACATTATCTGGATTTAATCCGCCTGCTAAAAATGTTGGCTTATTTAATTTTTTTATCAACTCATTACTCTTATTCCAATCATGAGTTAATCCAGTTCCCCCAACTTGATTAGTTTTTAAGTTGAAACTATCTAATAAATAATAATCAGCATATTTCATTTCAGCATAATTAGTACAAATAGTACCATCAGATGCAACATGGATTAACCTTACTAATTTAATATTTGGTAATTTGTTTACAATCTTTTCTACTTCAGTTTCATTTATATCTGAATGTAATTGTATTATATTATTACCTATAAATTCTGTTAATTCTATAATTTCATCAGCGTTTGTTAAATGTGTTACTAGAGATATATCACATCTTCCATTAACATATTCTACGATTTCTTTTGCTGTTTCCTTGTTTACAAAATCATTACTTGTATGTTCTTGACCAACTAATATTCCAATAATATCTGCGCCTGCATTTAAACACATTTGAGCTTCTTCTATATTTTTGTTTGCACAAATTTTAACTTTTACCATAAATTCCTCCTTAATTTGTTAGTGTTTTTAAATATGCTTGAACTAAGTCTTCATCATGTTGATTTAAAGGTAAATTATCTATATCAAAAAATTCTAAGACCTTAGATTCTTCATCACATTTTAAATCACCTTTATACTTATCAATTAAATATAATGCAGAATTATTATATACAACATCTCCGTTAGGATATTGTCGTCTTCTTGCATTACCAGAAACAATAGTTATTAATTTTAAATCTTCTTTTTTTACATCCAAGTTTGTTTCTTCTTTAACTTCTCTGATAACAGTTTCTTCAAAAGTTTCACCAATTTCTTGACAACCACCAGGTAATCCCCATTTATCGTTATCAACTCTTCTTTGAAGTAAAATTTGTCCTTTATCATTTATGATAATGGCTGAGGCACCATCTTGAATTAATAAAAATTTATGATTAATTTCATTCATACATAATCTTATAAAAACAGGGTATCCTATTATTTTACTTAATTCAATAATTTCTTCTTCATTAAATTTATTAAACATACTTAAAAGTTCTTCGTATTTAATCACTCTTTTATCTTTATTAGATAAATTTCTTATCTTATTTAAAATTTCATTATTGCTCATAGTTTCACCTTTCAATAAACGTAAATTATTAAAGAATAATCCATATAATTATTATACTATAAATAGCAAAAATTTACTATACTCCTTAAAAATATCTAATAAAATGATATAATTAATTTATCAGAGAAATTTAATTAATCTTATATCCTTAATTTCGTAAAAGTGTATGGTTAAGGTTCCATATATTATTTAAACCCCTTATAAAAATATAAGGGGTTTTTATTTTTGTATTCCAAAATGTATTCTGAAGTGATATGTAAATTAATTTTATGTAGTACAAGCCATATCTTTTCTAACTTTTTTTGTAATGTTTCCATAAGTATTAATTGTTGTAGTTATTCGTTTAAGACCAAGTTTATTAGATATTATATACATATTCTAACCCTCTGGTATCATAGTAATCACAAATGCATGTCTCAAGTCATACATGTGTATTTTTGAAACATTTGCAATATTAAATAGTTGTCTTAAATGTGTATCAGATAAAGGCTTATTGATCTTTAAATTTAGAATTATAGATACATTATTATTTATTGATATTTTACAATTTTTTAATTTCAGTTATCAATTTATCAGAAACATCTTTTAATGTTTCATATATTCTATTATACTATAATTTCCTATTGTTTCTTCGCTTTCATCTTAGACATAAATACAGATGATGCAATTAACATTCCAAAAGTTCCAAATAAAAATACAAAATAAATAATGGCAACAGGTGAAGAAGATTTTATTCCTTCAACATTTGCATATAATTTGCCATCAGATAATAATGCTTTTACACTGCTTCCTTTTGAATATCCTACGAGGCTATGAACATTTTGTAAATCATATTCTTTTCCTTCATACATTACTTTAACCTTATAAGACACAGTTCTAGAGCCTATCTTTCTGTTTATAACCTCAGAACTAGAAGTATCAGTAACAATTGCTGTAACTTCCTCATAATTAACTTCTGCTTTATTCGTTAAAAACCAAAAGACAATAGTTAAAATCAAACAAATTGCTGTAATAATCCACATAATTGTAACTTTATTCTTCATACTTATTTTTTCCTCCTTTTCCATAAAATTATATTACTTTTCCTTGTTTTTTTCAATATATATATACTAATAGTTTTCCATATATGTTTTTCTCATTCTACAAAATAAAGTATAAATATACTTATAAGCAAAATTCAAGCTACTATATTTTCTAATGGGAACCATCTGCTTTTTACTGCAAAAACTGTAATTACTGCTAAAATTTGGAACATAAGTATTGTTAATCTTTTTTACCAATATCACTAAATTATTTATAGTATAGCTGTTATAATACATATTATTAATAAATGTATTAACATACTTATTGATATTCCCTCTATTCCTGCAATTAATCCTTTATTATTTTCCTCTATGTCAAACAATAGATGAAAATCTCTTTGCTTATAACGTATTTTATTTTTATTCATCTTTAAAATATTTAACAATAATTGGTTTTAATAATTCTATAATTATAAATGATATGATATTTATTATTAAAACATATAACAATTGATTTATATTAATTATTATTAGCCCAAATAATTTTCCAATAGGAGTAAAGAACACTAATAATTGAATTAATACTAATATTAATATTCCAATATTTAGTTGTTTGTTACTAAATAATCCTCTTTTATGAATTTGTTCTTTTAATGAACGGCAATTGTATGCAAATACAAATTCATTAATTATAATACTTAATAACGCTAAAGTTTGAGCAACTTCTTTTCCCATATCTATAAAATGATAATATACAAATAAACTAATTGATGCTTCTAGTATTATTGATATAATTAAGAATGCACTGAAGTACTTAGTAAATATTCTTTTGTTTAGACCATTTGGTTTTCTTTTCATAACATCACTAGATGCTTTTTCAAAAGATAATGTTATTGAAGGAATTGTATCTGCTACTAAATCAATATATAAAACATGAATCGCAGATATAATTGTATTTCCAGTTAACATTCCAAATAAAATAATAATTATTTCTGTAAAATTACTAGATAAGTTATATAAGATATTAGATATAACATTATCATATATTCTTCTTCCTTCAGAAATCGCAGTTGTAATGGTTCCAAAGCTATCGTCTAATAAAATGATATCTGATACATCTTTTGTTACATCTGTACCGCTCTTCCCCATACCGATACCAACGTTTGCAAGTTTAATGGCTGGAGCATCATTTACACCATCTCCTGTCATAGCAACAACTTTTCCAGCCTTTTGTAGTGCTTTTACAATTTGAAGTTTATTTTCTGGACTTACTCTTGAAAATACTGAATATTTTTTTATATATTTAATCAAATCATTTTCACTTATATTATCTAATTCAGTTGCATTAATACATTCACTATCAGAAGAACAAATTCCAACTTCTTTTGCTATTGCACATGCGGTTTTTAAATTATCTCCTGTTAACATAATAGGTCTAATACCAGCATTTAAACATGTTTTAATAGATTCTTTTATATTTTTTCTAATTGGGTCTTTTAAACCAATTAATCCAACAAATATTAAATCATTTTCTTCATTAAAATAATCATTTTCATTTTTGATATTTGTATTTATATCTTTGTATGCAAAAGCTAAAACTTTTAATGCATTTTTTGACATTGAATTTTCTATTTTTTTATATTTTTCAATTTCATGATTTGATAGTTTAACAATTTTTCCGTTTATTAAAGTTCTCGTACTTCTTTTAATAATAGATTCAAAACTACCTTTTATATATAAAGTTTCTTTTCCGTTACTCTCATAAATAAAACTCATCATTTTTCTATTAGAATCAAAAGGTAATTCAAGCTTTTTATTATTTTTAGAATTAATAATATTATTATTTTTAGAATTAATAATATTATTATTTTTTAAGTAATTTTTTAAGGCTACATCAACAGAATCACCATTATAATTTCCATTTTCATCTAGTACTGACGTATTACAACAATCAATAATTTCAATAAATTTTTGATGGCTCTTAATATCGCATAGATTTAATTCTAAATCTCCAGCATATACTTTTTCAACTTTCATTTTATTTTCAGTTAAAGTACCTGTTTTATCACTACAAATAACTTCTGTTGATCCTAGTGTTTCGATTGCTGCTAAATTTCTTACAATTGCTCTTTTTTTAGCCATTTGGTTTACACCAATTGATAATGTTGCTGTAATAGCAATTGGAAGGCATTCAGGGACACTTGCTACAATCATAGAAATGCATAACATTATAATACTAAGTGCATCATAATCATTTATGATACTAAATACCAAAACAAAAATTATTAATATAGCAGCAGCAATTGTAATAAATTTACTAATTTTTTTTACTTTCATTTGAAGTGGAGTAATAGGTTCTTCTTTTGTATCCATTACACTTGCAATTTTACCCAGTTCAGTATCCATACCTATTGCTACTACAATTGCTTCAATTTTTCCTGAAACTAATATTGTTCCTGAATAAATCATATTTTTTCTCTCAGAAATTGGGGCATCTTCATTAATTACTTCTTCATTTTTATCAACACTTAAACTTTCTCCTGTTAGTATTGATTCGTCTACTTTACCAAAATAACTTTTTATAATCCTAGCATCAGCAGGTATTTTATCACCTGCTTCTAAAACTAAATAATCACCAACGACTAAGTTTTTAGAATCAATTTCTTTATATTTTCCATTTCTCTTGACTATTACATAATTAGCAGAATATTTCTTTAATTTTCCAACCGCATCTTCAGCTTTAGATTCTTGTAAAAAACCCATAATACAATTTATTAAAGATGTTCCAAGTATTACTATTGGTTCTAAAAAGTCACTTTTTGTAACTATAGAATATATTAAAGATAATATTCCAACTATTAACAAAAGAATTATCATAATGTTTTTGAATTGATTTAAAAAAATTTGTAATTTAGTTTTTTTGTTTTTTTCTATCAATTCGTTTTTTCCATTAATTTTTTGTAGTTCTATTACTTTCTTTAAATCAAGTCCTTCTTTATTAAGGTTTAGTTCACTATAAATTTCATCTATTGTTTTTTTATATGCTTCGCTCATTTAATCACCTTTAAACTCCTCAATGTTATATTACAATTATATCAAAAATTAATATTTATATCTACGCGTTTATTAATTAGAAAAAAGTATAATTATAATATATATTAAAAGTTTCAAAAAATATCACTAAACAGTCAATATTGTAAAACATTATATCTTTAGTATTTATTTTATTTACTAATTTATTAAAGAATTGCTAAATAAAGATAAAGTAGTAATATTTTTAATAATTTTTTAGTTGTATTATTATTTTAATAATATAAAAATATTTATTATCAAAATGTTAATATCTATTAATAAAAATTATTTTTCTTACTTATGATTTTTACGTACTTTAATGATGCAATTGTTTTCCATAATAGATCCTTCATTTATAATCTCATTAACTGAATCTGCAATAATATAACCTGATTTTGGATTTTTAATTGATAATATATTGCCTTTTATATTTGCAGTTACTTCTGAATATTCAAAAGAAAGGTCAGTATCAATCATTTCACAATTAATTAATTTTAAATTTTTACAGTAGCAAAGAGGTTGTGTTCCAACAATTTTGCAGTTGATTGAAGTTAATCCATCTGAAAACCAAGCAAGATATTCTCCTTTTACAATAGAATTTTTAACAGTTACATTTTTACTATGCCAAAAAGCATCTTTTGTATCTAAATTAGAGTTTTCAATTATTAAATTCTCCATATATTGAAAAGAATATTTTCCAGAAAATTCTAAATTATTTATCTTTACATTTTTACTATCAAAAAGCATATATTCAGAGTTAATTTTACAATTATCGATTTTAATATTTTTTGATTTCCAACCAAATTCTTTAGAATCAATTGTTGAATTTTTTACTATGATATTTTTGCATTCACGGATAGCTTTTACAGAACTAATATTTGTATTATCAATAATTCCATTTTTTGAATACCAAATTGGTGCTCTAGCTAATTCATTTAATTTAGAATTTAAAAGCTCGAAATGATTTACATGCTACATAGGATATCTTAAAGAAAATGTAGAATTATTTATAATAATGTTTCTTGCTTCTTTTAATATAGATTCACCGTCTTTAGGGCCTTCAAATTTACACTTTAAAACTTTACTATTTTTAAGATTATATAAAGCTCTTTCTTCATCATAAACTTTATTTTCAATTAAATTCATAAGTTATATGCCTCCTATAAATTTTTTTATATTATATAAAATATAATCACGATTTAATATATCTTCATTATCAGTTTATCAAAATATTAGTTATTTTTAAAGAAATTAGAAAATTTTATGTAAATAGTACTTACTAAATACATAAATTGTTATATAATATTATAAATAGTAGAGGTTGTTATGAAAAATTTGTGGGAAATAAAACAATTATTAGAAAAAAAGAAATATGTATTATCTATTAAAGAATATTTAATATTGTTAGAAAATATGGATTTTATTAATTATTTGTCATATAGAGCAAGTGAAAATTTTTTTGTTATAAATTTAAAAAATGGAGAAGAGTATATCTTTAGACTTGAAAAAGAACAATAATGTTCTTTTTTATTTATCCCATGAAATAAATCCATATACGTTTAATTAAAAATAAAGAATTATAGATAATAAAAATAGACCATACAAATTATTTTTCAAACATAAGTATGATTAAGTCATAATTTATATCTTTTGAAATAATTCCCATTAAAAAAGAAAAAACTACTATTAATATAGTAGTAATAATATTTTTTATTAAAAATATTTTATGTTTCCTTTTCCTTTAGTTATATTTATTTCATATTTGTCTTTAGAGTAAGTTATTTTTATTATTATAATTGAATCTTTATCTACAGAATTTGTACTTAATGATATTTCTCCATTGTCATTGGTAAAATCAATATTTGAGGTATATATATAATTATAATTGTCTCTTAATTCTCTTGTATACTTACTTAAATCTGATTTTACGTTTTCAATATTTTTATATTTATATATATTTGTATAAATTTTGTCTTTTTCAGTTGCTTTATATTTATATAATTTTCTTTTTCCTACTATATTATATATACTAGGAATTTTATCATTTCCTATAAAATAATATTTATTTTCTTTTATATCTTTAATATTAGCAAACATTGAAAAAATATTTATAAATAATAAAACAAAAATAAAGAATAAAGTTATAATAAATATATTTTTTATAATATCTTTTTTCATAATTTATCACCTATATCAACACTATCATTTTATAAAGAATGTACAAAAAGTGTAGTAAAATTTTACTCGCAAATTGCGCCTAAATTTTCATATATTTTTTTAACGCCTTCTAAAGTTAGCTTATTATCTTTATTGACATATGCCTTTATAGAAGTATTACTATTTATGAATTTTTCTAAATCCATTTTAGTGTAGTCAATAGTAACTTTTGATGATACTTTATTATCTTCATTTTTTATGTTGTAAGTATATCCACCATATGTCTCATTAGCAGTCTTATATGAAGTATTTAATGTTGATTCAAAATAATCTCTAATTTGTTTATTTTCTGAGGTAACAATTTCTTCTGTTTCAACACTTGTAACAACATCATTAGTAGCATATATTTTATAAGTAGAATTTAACGTATACCCACTTGAAGATTGATCACTATTTAATGTACATGTTTTTACAACTTTTTCTTCTTTTGAAGTGCACCCTACTAACAACAGTACAAATAGTGAAATTACTAAAAATTTAACTCCTTTTTTCATATAAAAATTCTCCTTTCAAGGTAATTATAACATAAAAAACAAAAAATAAATATATTTTCTTAAATTTAGTGGAATTTTGAAATTAATGGCAAATAATATATATAAAAAATATGTAGTAAAAAAGTTCGTGAAAAAATTGTAAGATTTTGTCTAAACTATTTAAAACATATTTTTTTAGTGATTTAATATGTATTGTAAAAAGGGAGGCAGAAAGATGGTAGATGTAAATGTAGAATTTACCAAAGGAATATTGTTTGTTAGATTAAGAGGCATTTTAAATAATTATAATGAATATTCAGTTACAGAAAAAGTATTTAATATAATAAAAGAGGGAGGAATAAGATTTTTGGTTTTTAATATACAAGAAGTGTCTATGAAGGATGATTTAATGTTATTTAAAATATGTGAAAAACTAGTTCAAGATAACGATGGGAAGATGCTTATATGCGGTTCAAATATAGATGATGATGCTTATAGTTATGACTATGTAGAAAATGAACTATCAGCATTAAAACTTTTGGCGGTATGATTAAATTAACAAATGAAATGGTTGTATTATTAGAAACTAAAGTATCATACATCGTTAATAAATATGCACAAAAGTATAATAAAGAGGATTTAATACAAGCAGGTAAGATGGGTATTGTTAAAGCGTCACAAAATTATGACGAAAGTATAGGTGTAAAATTTTCCACATTTTGTGAAAAATACATTTTAGGAGAAATACTTAAATATATTAGAGAAGATAAAAATATAAAAGTAAGTAGAGATTTCATAAAAATAAAGAAAAAAATAGATATTGCAAAAGAACATTATTTTATGAAAACTGGAAATAATTTAGGTATAAAAGAGTTGTCTATAATAATTAATGAAGATGAAGATAAAATAAAGGAAGTATTAGGATTTGATCAAAATGTACGAAGTATTGATATAAATATTGATAAAGATACAGATTTAACATTAGCGGATACTGTTAAAGAAGAAGAAAAGATTGATAAAATTGATATTATTAGTTTAAGAGATGCGTTAAATGATTTGAGCAAAGAAGATAGGAAAATAATAGAGGAAAGATATTATAATGGTAAAACTCAGACAGAACTTGCAAGTGAATTAAATATATCACAAGTTAAAGTTTATAGGATGGAGAAAAAAATATTGAATAATCTAAATGATAAACTAAGTACATAGTTTATCTTTTTATTAGGAAAAAAATAAATTTATACGATTTTGTTTAAGTAAACAAAGCAATATTTTTGTGTTTTTAAAATTATATAGTGTTTGATTATAAAACTATATTGTTCATAAATTCACAACATGATAAAATATGTATGTATACATTTAAGAAAAAGGAGTTTGTATTCAAATGACGAAAGTAAAAAATTTTATTAATAGTAACAAAAAAATTTTAATACTTGTTGTAGCTTTGCTTATAATACTTCTTACGTTGGGTATTTATTTTGTAACTTTTAGAACAAATGATAATAAAGAGTCTACAACTTCACAAACAAAAGAAAAGGTTGAAAAACAAAATGTCAAGGTTGAAGATATTAAGTCACTTGAAGAAAAGGGTGTCATTACTGGCATTAAAAACATGAAACTTCAAAAAGGTACTGAAGTAAATCTTGAAGATTTAGTTGTTATCAATAAAGATTACGTAAAGAATGTTGTTGTTGATGACAGTAAGATTGACTATAATAAAGATGGTGAATATGAGGTAATTTATACAATTACATTTGACGGAGAAAAACTTCAAAAGTTTTTGAAAAATGAAAATGTAAAAGTTACCTTTAATACAAAAAGTAGTACAATTATAATCAAAGTTCCTATTACCGTAACTGTTATTGATGAAAAAAACGCAAAAGAAGAAACAGAAAAAGGTAACGAAATTATAACAAATGATACGAAAGATAAAATAGTAGAAGAAAATAAGAACAAAAGCATAAGTAATGGCAATACAAGTGCAGTAACTGGTGGTAACTCTGATTCCGGTAGTAGTAAAACTTTGAATCAACATACTCACATTTGGGTTGATCACGCCACTACCAAGCAGGTTTGGATAGAGAACTTTGTTGATGTACCTGATTATGAGATGCAGACTATCTATGGTGCTCGCTTCTATACAGTAAATAAAGATGGAAGCTTTAATGCTAATGGTCCGACTTATTGGTTCGAGAACGGGTTTACTCAAGATGATCTTAAGGAAATCATCTACAATGCTTTAAAGAATGGTGATGATGGTGTTCTTAACGGAGTTTATTATGGCAATTATCAAAACGTTACCAAGACTAAACAAGTTCAGGTTGGTTCTCACAAAGAGGACCATGGTTTCTATCAAAACGAGTCCTACGTAGATTACCAGTATTGCTCTATCTGTGGCGCTACTCAGGAATGATTGTATGCTACAAACTTACACAAAAGAACTTTTTTGAATAATAATATATAATAAACAAGGAATATTTCAATCGTATGAATGGAATATTTTTTTTATTTTTATTAATTTTAATTTTTTAAGTTCTCGCGAAAAAAATTACGATATATTTATTTAGTAATTTACGTATAAAAATTTTATATATTTTGTATAAAAAAATAAAACTGGTAAATAATACTAATGGTGAAAAATATGAATAAACAAAAATATCAAAAATTAACCAAAAAACATAGTCCAAAAGAAAATAAAACAAAAAATATGATTATTTCATTTGTAGTAGGGGGCTTAGTTGGAGTACTAGGTCAATTATTAATCGATTTATATAGTAATATTGATTCAGTAAGTCATGAAGAAGCAACTAGTTTGATGATGGTAACATTAATTTTTTTATCATGTTTATTTACTGCGATTGGATTCTTTGATCGTTGGGTGGAAAAAGCGGGCGCAGGATTATTTGTACCAATAAGTGGTTTTGCACATGCGACAACATCGAGTGCGCTTGAATATAAAAAAGAAGGATTAGTAATGGGGATAGGATCTAATATATTTAAATTATCTGGTAGTGTAATTTTATATGGAGTAATTTCAGCTTATGTTTTTGGTATTATTAGATTTATATTTTTTGGAGGATAGAATTATGAATATTAAATTTGATAATGTGTTTGTAGAAGATGTAAGTACTGTTGCAGGTCCATTTGTAATAAAAGGACCATTGAAAGATAAATTTGATAAAAAATATGAAGATTTTTACGATGGAGAAAATACATTTGAAAAGTGTGAAATTAAAGAATTAATAGAGGCTATTAAAGTTCTTTTAAAAAAGACAAACAAGAATGAAGAAGATATAGATATAGCAATATCTTCAGATTTGATGAATCAATTAACAATATCTAATTTTGCATATTCAAAATTAAATATACCATTTTTAGGAGTATATAATGCTTGTGCATCAATGTGTGAATCTATATTAATTGCGTCATCTATGATTGATTCTGGAAAGATTAAAAATGCAATATGTACAACATCATCACATAATATGACTGCAGAAAGACAATATAGAAATCCTGTTGAATACGGAGCTCCTAAACCCAAAAGAGCAACTTTTACAGTTTCAGGAGCAACTGGTATTATGCTTACTAATAATAAATCGGATATAAAAGTAACTAGTGCGACTATTGGAAAAGTAATTGATATGGGTGTTACTGATATATTTGATATGGGAGCAGTTATGACTCCAAGTGCAGCTTATACATTAAATGAACATTTAAAAAATACTAATACCAAAGTAAGTGACTATGATCTTATATTAACTGGTGATCTAGGTATGTATGGCAAAAAAATGTTTATTGATTATTGTAAAGAGGAATACAATATACAAATAGGGGATAATTATGATGATTCTGCAACTAGAATATATGATTATAAAGATAATGTATATGCTGGCGGATCAGGGCCTTCATGTCTTGCTCTTGTTACATATTCAGATATAATTCCTAAAATGAAGTCCAAAAGTTTAAAAAAAGTTTTATTAATTGCAACAGGAGCACTTATGAGTCCTACAACAAGTAATCAAAAACTAAGTATTCCAAGTGTAAGTCATGCAATTTGTTTGGAGGTAATATAATGATATATTTATATTCATTTTTATTTGCAGGATTTGTATGTTTGTTAGGCCAAATAATACTTGATAATACTAAGTTATTACCAGGGCATATTACAAGTTTATTCGTAGTAATAGGTGCCGCACTGGATATTTTTTCAATATATGATTTCTTTGTAAATACCTTTGGCGCAGGTGCAGTTGTCTGTATAACTAGTTTTGGACATTTGCTTATTCATGGAGCACTTGCAAAAGCTACAGCTGATGGGCTTTTAGGTTTATTTACTGGAATGTTTTCTTTGACTGCAACTGGAATAACCGCAACAATAATATTTGCATTTATATTTACTATAATTTTTAAAGCAAGAGATTAACTCTTGTTTTTTTTAAATTGTAAGGGTATTGACAAATTTTTTCTTATATGCATATAATGTATATTGGCAACGTTTAGGTGGGGAAAATATGAAAGAAGATAATGTATTGTATCAAATACGAACATTAGAAAATATTATTATTAGAAATTTTGTGTGTGATAGTGATATAGAGTTTAAAAAGTTACCTAAACTCACACAAACTCAAATGCAGATTATGAGTTATATATTAGATCATAATGAAGAAATATATCAAAGAGATTTAGAGAAAGTATTAAATTTAAGAAGAGCAACTGTTTCAGGGGTTTTACAAACCATGGAAAAAAACGGACTTATTGTTAGAGTTATAAATGAAATGGATGCAAGAAGTAAAAAAATAATACTTTCAGAAGATGCAAAAAAATTATTTTCATTAAAAAAGAAAAAATTTTATGAAATAGAAAGAAAAATCACAAATAATATTTCAAAAGAAGAATTAAATAACTTTTTGATAATTATAAAAAAAATGAAGAATAATCTTAAAGATAATTAGGAAAGGAGTTAATATATATTTTGTTGCCAGATATATAAATAAAATATGTTTAAAATATTAAAAAATTTTACAAAAAAAGAATGGATACTTTCGTTTATCAGTTTTATTTTAATACTAGTTCAAGTTTATCTTGAATTAAAAATGCCTGATTATATGTCAGAAATAACAATATTAGTTCAAAGTGAAGGCAGTAAAATGAGTGATATATTATTAAATGGCGGATATATGCTTTTGTGTACATTAGGAAGCTTAGTATCATCAGTTATCGTTGGATATTTAATATCAAATATATCTGCTTCATTTTCACTTAATACTAGAAAAAAATTATTTGATAAAGTTGAAAGTTTGTCAATGGAAGAAGTAAAGAGGTTTTCTACAAGTAGCTTAATTACAAGAACTACAAATGATATTACACAAGTAGAAATGTTAATAGGAATGGGGCTTCAACTTCTTATAAAAGCGCCAGTAACTGCTGTATGGGCTGTAACTAAAATACTTAATAAAAGTTTTGTATGGAGTGCTATAACAGGTGTTGCTGTTATATTACTATTAATTATAATTTCAATACTTACTGCTATTGTAATGCCAAGATTTAAAATAGTTCAAAAATTGATAGATAGTATTAATGGCGTGACTAGAGAGAATTTAACAGGAATTAGAGTTGTTAGAGCTATCAATGCAGAAAGTTATCAAGAAAATAAATTTGATTTAGTTAATACTAAGCTTACAAAACAACAGACATTTAACCAAAAAACTTTTGCAATAATGTCACCAATAATGTATCTTGTTATGAATTTTTTAACTTTATCTATATATTTTACAGGTGCATATTTAATAATGGATTCTATACTTTCTGATAAAATAGTTTTATTTGGAGATATGGTAGTATTTTCATCATATGCAATGCAAGTTATTATGTCATTTTTAATGCTTGCAATGATATTTATGATGATGCCAAGAGCAAGTGTATCTGCAAAACGTATCAATGAAGTTTTAGATACTGAAATTAATATAAAAGAGGGCACTAAAGAAAATGGATTAGAAGGACTTGTTGGGACAGTAGAATTTAAAAATGTGTCATTTAAATATCCAGATGCAGAAGAATATTTACTTAAGAATATATCTTTTAAAGTAAATAAGGGAGAAACAATTGCATTTATTGGATCAACAGGATCAGGTAAATCTACTTTGATAAATTTAGTTCCAAGATTTTATGATGTAACCGAAGGAGAAGTTCTTGTGGATGGAATAAATGTAAAAGAATATAAGACTGAATCACTTAATAATAAAATAGGTTATGTTCCTCAAAAAGCTGTAATGTTTAATGGAACAGTAAATGAAAATGTCTCATATGGTGATAATGGAAAAGGGGAAATATCACAAGAAAAGATTAAAGAGGCAGTAGAAGTTGCACAAGGAAAAGATTTTGTTGAAAAATTAGATAATAAGTATGAATCACATATTGCACAAGGTGGAACTAATATATCTGGTGGACAAAAACAACGTTTAGCTATAGCAAGAGCAATTGCAAAAGATCCTGAAATATATATATTTGATGATTCATTCTCAGCACTTGATTATAAAACAGATGCAACTCTTAGAAAAAGCCTAAAAAAATATACTAAAGATGCAACTTGCTTAATTGTAGCCCAAAGAATAGGCACTATTATGAATGCAGATAAAATAGTTGTGCTTGATGAAGGGATTTGTGTAGGAATAGGAACTCATAAACAATTATTAGAAACTTGTGATGTGTATAAACAAATTGCCTTATCACAAATTACAGAGGAGGAATTAAAAAATGGAAGATAATAAAGTAAAAACTCCAAGAGGTCCTCATCATGGACCTGGTGCCTCTTTTGAAAAAGCAAAAAATTTTAAAGGGTCAATAGTTAGATTAATTAAAGAGTTAAAGGGGTATAAAATTTTAATAATAATATCTTTAATTCTTGCGTGTGCAGGATCTATATTATCAATAAGTGCCCCAGATAAATTATCTAATTTAACAGATAAAATATCAGAAGGGCTTGTAATTAATACAGATAATTTTACAACTTTATCTAATGAAGTAACTTCTAAGTTAAGTGAAGAAAATTTAAAAAATGTAATGAAAGATATTTTAGATATAAATATTACAAATGATAAATTAGAGAAAATAATGGCATCTAATGAAATAAGTATTGATGATAAACAAAAATTTCAGAATGCTTTATCAAGTAATAATATTTACGATATACCAGAAAGTATATTGAATTATATACTAGATGACTCAGTATATAAATCTGTAAATATTTCAAAAGCAGATAAGATATCTTTAATTAAAAATACGAAAAATATTCCAGAAAATATACAAAAAATATTATTTGAAGAAATAATAGTTGATGATGTAGTAATATCTGTAGATGATCAAATTAAGTTTTTAGAAGTATTAAGTACATTAGATAAGAATGCTAACAATTCAGAAATATATAAAAAACTAGATAATATGCCAAATAGTGTACAAAAAATAATTGAACCAACTATGGATTTAGAAGGTATAAAAAAAATAGCATTATTTCTTTTGACATTATATTTAGTTAGTGCACTATTTACATATATAGAGTCTTTATTAATGACAACAGTTGCAAATAAATTTGCAAAAAAATTAAGGGATAAAATATCTAAAAAAATAAATAAATTACCGCTTAAATATTTTGATTCTCATAGTTCAGGAGATATATTATCTAGAGTAACAAATGATGTAGATACAATTGGTCAAAGTATGAATCAATCACTTGCTACTTTAGTATCTGCTACTACATTATTTGTAGGATGTATAATTATGATGTTTTATACAAACTGGGTAATGGCTTTAACAGCAATTATATCTAGTTTATTTGGATTTGTATTTATGATTATAGTACTTAATAAATCACAAAAGTATTTTCTTGCAAGACAAATAGAACTTGGTAATTTAAATGGTCATATTGAAGAAATATATTCTGGTCTTAATGTAGTAAAAGCTTACAATGGTAAAAAAAGTTCTGATAAAAAATTTGATGAATATAATAAAAAAGTTTATGATGCAAATAGGAAAAGTCAATTTTTATCAGGTCTTATGCATCCTGTAATGATATTTATTGGTAATATAGGATATGTTGCAGTATGTATAGTAGGAGCATTACTTACTCAAAATGATGTAATAACATTTGGAGTAATAGTTGCGTTTATTACATATGTAAGACTATTTACAAGCCCTCTTTCACAAATAGCTCAAAGTATGACTTCACTTCAGGGAGTAGCGGCAGCTTCTGAGAGAGTATTTGAGTTTATTGATGAAAAAGAAATGGAAAAAGAGGAAAATATGAAATATTTATCTAAAACAGATGCACAAGGTAATATTGATTTTGAAAATGTAGTATTTACTTATGATGGTAATGATAAACCTACAATTAAAAATTTTAGTGCAAATGTAAAAAGTGGAGAAAAAATAGCAATAGTAGGACCAACTGGTGCAGGTAAAACTACAATGGTAAATTTACTTATGAAATTTTATGATATATCAGGAGGAGATATAAAAATAGATGGTATATCAATAAAAGATTTAACAAGGGAAAATGTACATGATTTATTTACAATGGTACTTCAGGATACATGGTTATTTGAAGGAACTATAAAAGAAAATATTATATATAATAGAGAAAATATATCAGATGAAGAAGTAAAAAATGTTTGTAAAATAGTTGGACTTCATCACTTTATTAGGACTCTACCAAAAGGATATGATTCTGTAATATCAGATAATGATAGTGTTTCTGCAGGACAAAGACAACTTTTAACAATCGCAAGAGCAATGCTTGATGATGCGCCATTTTTAATACTTGATGAAGCAACAAGTAATGTTGATACAAGAACAGAAGAACTTGTTCAAAACGCTATGGATAAGCTTACTGAAGGTAAAACATCATTTATAATTGCACATAGATTATCTACAATAAAAAATGCAGATTTAATATTAGTTATGAAAGATGGTAATATTATTGAACAAGGAAATCATGATGAATTAATGAAACAAAATGGTTTTTATGCAGAACTTTATAATTCACAATTTGAAATTTAAAGTGTAAAATAAAAATTATAAATATTGATTTATATAAAATAAAATAATATAATTGTTCATAGGAGGAATTATATGAGTTTTGAAAGTTATATGGAAAGTCAAATAAATGACTATAAAAGTGTGTTAAGTGAAGATGTTATAAGTGAATTAAAAAGTTTATACGATTTAAAAGATGGATTTGCTAAAGCCGCAGAGTTTTGTGAAAAAAAGATGTTTTCATCAAATTCAATTATAGACTATTCAAATGATTATTATAAAAATTTAGAAAATGCACAAAGATATGAAGCAATATTAAAAAATAAAATAGATAATATAAAAGAAAACTTAGGAATTATTACTCCTAAAATGTAAAAGATTCTATATAAGATATAGGATCTTTTTATTCTGCTTTAGAAAGGTTTATTATTAAATCAAAATTATCATCTGTTGCCATTATATTTTTATGAATCTTTTTACATTTTTCACATTTATATATAATTTTATAGGTATCTTTAAATTTTTCTATACCTATAGGTTTTAATAATCCTTTACAATTATTTAATCTATCTCCAGGATTTATATCAACATGTTTAGAATAAAGGCAATAATTACAATGATCTCTTGCGGTATAATTTGCTTTACTAACTTTTTTACCACATTTTTCACATATAAACTCTTCGTCAATCATATTAAATTTTTTCATACTTTCACCCTGAAATAATAATACCATATTTTTATAAATAGTTATAATTAAAGTTAAATATTTTAAAATTTTACAGCTTATGATATAATTTTCAGTAAGGATAGTAGGTGAAATAATGAATAATGATACAAAAAATAAATTAATTAGAGATTATGCTTATAATTTAGTAAATCAAATGAAGCAGCAATATGGAAACATTATAAAAGATAATCAAATTGATGAAATTATTTCTATTTATAATAATTCAGATAAAGAAATAAAAGAAATACAAAAAGAGATTTATGATTTATTAGAGGATTTTATAAGAAAATATTTAGAAGAAATTCAAAAAAATAATGATGAGATAACAAAAATACAAATAGAAAATCAAGATCAATTAATGCAGATAGATCAACAAATTGAAAATATACCTGATGTATCACAGTCAACAAACATTAAGAAAATTGCAAAAGTAATACAAATGTTAAATCCAAATGCAGATATTAGAATAGGAAATCCAGCCATGATGAGTGATGCGAATAATAAAATATTTTCATCAATACCTATAGAAAATATAAAATTACCAAAAGGATTTGAATATAACGATAAAAATGGAATTACAAATAAATATAAAACAGGAAGTGGAGTTTATACATCATTAGAAGTTGCATCTTTGAATGGTGTAAATCAGTCAATGTTGATGCCAAAATCAGAGCAACTTAAGTCATCAAATGAAAATATAGTTAATAAAGAAACAGTTCAAAATACTAATCAACAAGTAACAAAAAACATAAAAAGTGAACATAAAAATATATCAAAAGTACCAAGCATAACGTCTCAAAGAAAAAAGCAAAAAAATTCAAAGAAAATAAATCCAATGAAAATGACTAATATTGAAAGTAAAATGTATCCATTATTGAATGAAAAAAGAAAAACTAAGTTAAAACAAAAAACGCAAACAAAAACAACTGTTATGACATATAAAAAGCCTAAAAATCCAATGACAAATCAAACTACATCTTCTAAAGGATTTATAAATTTAATATTTGCATCTTTAATTTTATTAACAATAGTATTTATTTTATTTATATTAAACAAATAAAAGAGGAATGATAAAATGAATATAATTGAACTTATAAATAATATTGAAAGTAGTAATTTAGAAGAAGAAATAAAAAATAAGCGAATATTAATACTAAATACAAAATTAAAAAAAGATGAGATAGAAAATAATTTAAAATCAGAAATTAATAAATTTATCATTGAATTTAATTCAAGCGGATTAGAATATGAGCTTGAGCCTAATTTAAAGTATATGTTGATTTTAATTAAAGGAGATATAATAGAATCAAATTTTTGCAAAGAATTAAAATCAAAAAATATTGAATTTACAATAGACGAATTAGATAAATATATATATCAGGCAGAACTTAATAATGGAGATAATTTAGATGATGTTAAATTAAATATAAGATTATATAAAATCCTAGATAAAATAAATGATGAGTATGAAGATTTGTTAAGTATTTTAATAAATACAATAAACATAGTTCTAGATAAAGACTATGAAAAAGATTCTATAGATGATTTTATTAATATAGAGATAAGTAATTTATTAGAAAATAATATATTAGATGAAGTAACATATAACTATTTAATTGAATTTTTAAACTATATAAAAAGTAATCATAGTTTAATAATAAAATTTAATTAAAAAATTATAATAATAATGTAAGGAGAAAATTATGATAAAAAGAAATTCAACTGTTTTTAGTGCAATTTTTACAATTTTATTTGGAGGTATACTTTATTATTTTATACTTCCACCGTTTAATGTACATAGTTATTTATTTTGGATATTTGTGTGTATGATTTTAATTTTATTTTTTATAATACATGCGTTTTTAACCGCTCCAACAACTATTATTTATTCTATTAAAGGTAAAAAGAAAAATAATAATTTAAAAAGTTATAAATTACTAATGGTCATTCCTTTTTTGATTATTGTAATTACATTAATAAATTTTGTATTATCACCGCTTTTTAATTCTAAATCATATTATAATAGAATAAAAGTTTTAGAAAATGCAAATTTTACTGAAGACGTAAAAGAAGTAGATTTTAGTAAAATACCTCTTTTGGATAAGGAATCATCAATTAAGTTAGGTGATAGAACAATGGGTCAAATGAGTGAACTAGTTTCACAGTTTGATGTATCTGATTTATATACTCAAATAAATTATAGTGATAAAATTATTAGAGTAACACCTTTAGAATACAATGGTGTAATTAAATATTTTACAAATAGAAAAAATGGAGTTAAAGGTTATATAACAGTTGATTCTACAAATGGTGAGTCTAATCTTGTAAAACTTGAAAAAGGTATGAAATATATGCCTTCAGCATTGTTCAATGAAAATTTATATAGAAAATTAAGATTTTCTTATCCTACTAAAATATTTGATGAAGTATCATTTGAAATAGATGAAAATGGTAATCCTTACTGGATTATTCCAACTGTAAAATATTCTGGAGTAGGTCTTAAAAAAGAAATTTCTGAAGTAATAATATTAAATCCTATAAATGGGGATTCTAAAATATATAATGTTAAAGATGTTCCGACATGGGTAGACCATGTATATCCTGCATCTTTAGTAATTGAACAATTAGATGATTGGGGACAATACAAAAATGGATTCTTTAATACTATATTTGGACAAAAAGGAGTAGTACAAACAACAAAAGGTTATAATTATGTTGTTATGAATGATGATGTATATTTATATACGGGAATTACTTCAGTTATAAGTGATGAATCTAATATAGGATTTATACTTACTAATTTAAGAACAAAAGAAACTAAATTTTATAATGTTCCAGGTGCAGAAGAATATTCTGCGATGGAATCTGCGAAAGGTCAAGTACAACAAATGAATTATTCATCAACATTTCCGCTTTTAGTAAATTTAAATAATAAACCAACTTATTTAATATCACTTAAAGATAATGCAGGATTAGTTAAAATGTATGCATTTGTAGATGTTGAAGATTATCAAAAAGTAGTAGTAACAGATTCATCAAAAGGAATAGAAAAAGCTGCTGAAAATTATTTAAATGATGTATCAAGTGATGATAATTCTTCTGAACTTAAAACTAAAGAAATCGCAATTAAAACTATAAAAGAAGTAATAATAGATGGTAATACATATTATTATATCGTAAGTGATGATAATCAAAAATATAAAGTATCAATAAAAACAAATAAAAATTTATTACCATTTATCAGTGTAGGCGATAAAGTTAAAGTAAGTTATTCTGCTGAATCAGATGTAATAACTATTAAGGATATTGAAAAATAGACATAAATAAATATGTCTTTTTTTATGGTGGGAATTGTGTTATAATTTTTATAGTGTAAAGTAGGTAGGTGAAGTAAATGAATTATAAATTTGTTATTAATGACTTTGAAGGTCCACTTGACTTACTTTTACATTTGATTAAAACTTCAGAAGTAGATATACATGATATAGAAATAGAAAAAATAACCGAACAATATTTATCATTTATTAAAAGTATGAAAGAAATGAATCTAAATATAGCATCTGAATATTTAGTTATGTCTGCAGAACTTATCGAAATAAAGTCTAAATTACTTCTTCCAAATAAAAAAGAATTGGATGAGGATGAATATGAAGAAGATCCAAGAGAAAATTTTATTAATAGGCTTTTAGAGTATAAAAAATATAAAGATATGATAGATACATTTAAATTTTTAGAAGAAGAAAGAAAAGATATATTTACTAAAGAACCTATTAATTTAAGCGAATATAAAGAGGTAAAAACTGAAAATAATGGTGATATTACATTAGATGATTTAATTAATGCATTAAATAATTTTTTAAAGAGAAGAGAAGATGAAAAGAAAATACAAACAAAAATAACGAAAAAAGAATTATCTGTAACAGAAAGAACATCACAAATTAGAAATATATTAAAAGAAAAGAAAAAAATATCATTTTTTGATTTGTTTGATGTAAAAACAAAAGAATATGTAGTTGTAACATTTTTATCAATACTTGAAATGGCAAAAATTGGTGAAATAACTATAACTCAAGAAGATAATTTTAATAATATCATCATAGATCTAAAAGAAGGTGAAGTAAATGAGTAATGTATTAGAAGCAATATTATTCGCAGTAGGTGATGAGGGACTTACTATAGAAGAAATATCGAATATATTAGAAATAGATGAAAAAAAAGTAAAAGAAGAATTAGAAAATTTAGAAAAAATATATGAAAATAGAGGTATAGAACTTAAAATACTTGGAAATAAATATAAACTTATTACTAAATTAGAATATAAAGAATATATAAAAAAATTAACAGACGAAGTAAGTAATAATCTTAGTAAATCAGCTTTAGAAACACTTGCAATCATTGCATATAATGAACCTATAACTAGAATTCAAATAGATGAAATAAGAGGTGTTAATTCATCTCAAATGATAAGAAATTTAATATCTAAAGGATTTATTGAAGATGTTGGTAAAAGTGATTTGCCAGGTAGACCATTACTTTATAAAACTACTGATTATTTTTTGGATTATTTTAATTTATCT
>CALVQR010000016.1 GCA_944358265.1 uncultured Bacilli bacterium
ATAATTTTTCTTGAACTTTTTGCCTTACTTTTTGCATCTATGAACTTTAATTTTAAAGAAATTGTTAAAATTGATTTTATTTGTAAATTGTTAGTAATGATTTTTGTACTTATTTGTAATAATATGGGATATGCATCAAGTAATTTTATAGTAACAAGAGGAGAGATGATTAGAAATGCATTTGGATTTTATCATCCAAATACATTTGGTATGTATGTGATGATAATATTTTTAGAATATTTATATTTAAATAAAGAAAAAAAGTTGAAAAATATTATAATTGCAATTGCAGTTTCTTTATTTATTCATTATACTTCTGGCACGCGTAGTGCAATATTTTGTATAATGGGTATATCTATTTTAATGCTATTTGAAAAAATATTTATAAAGTTTATACAAAATAAATTTCTAAAAAATTTTTTAAATAATTTATATTTAATTTTATTATTATTTTCAATTATAACTACTTTATTATATTGCTCAAAAACAAGTTTTTCAATTGAACTAAATCAATTTTTTTCAAATAGGTTATATTTACAATCGATTTTTTGGAACAACTATAATTTAAGTTTTTTTGGTAATAATATTATTTATAATTATACATTAGATAATGGATATATAAAAGTTTTATTAAATTATGGATTACTCACTACTATGTTTTATGGATATATAAATTATACAACATTAAAAAAATCTAGTTTAAATAAAGATTATACAGTTTATTTTGTTGTATTGATTTTACTATTTTATAGTATTGCTGAGAGCTCAATGCTTTATGTACATTTTAATATTTTTATTTTATATTTCTTTTGTAAGCATAATGTATTGGATGGAGGTTTAAATGAAAAACGATAAACTTGTAAGTATTATAGTTCCAGCATACAATTGTGAAAAAACAATTTCTAAATGCTTAAATTCTATTATTGGACAAGATTATGAAAACATTGAAATAATAGTTATTAATGACGGTTCTACTGATAAAACAACTTTTTATTTAAATAAATATATAAAAAATCCTAAAATAAAAATAATAAATAAAAGTAATGAGGGCGTTTCTATTACTAGGAATATTGGAATTGATAATGCAAACGGAGAATATATTATTTTTGTTGATTCAGATGATTATATAGAAAATAATTTTGTTTCTTCATTAATTAATTTGCAAAAATATAATCAAACGTCTCTTTGTGGTTGTTTAATAAAAAGGTGTTCTAAAAATGGTGTGTTCAATACAATAAAGCAAGATTTAAAATATAGCAAAAGTTATTTTGCTGAGTGTTTAATAAAAGCAAATATAGATGGTTTTATTGTTAGGTATCTTTTTAAAAAAGAATTATTAGAAAATGTCAGATTTAATCTGGATATATCTTATATGGAAGATACATTGTTTTTATTAAACTATATAAAAAATTCAAAAGTTAGTAATATAGTTTTTACAAATAAAACTAATTATGTATATATGTATCAATCCGAAAATAGTGTTACGAATAATGAAAAATTTGTAGAAAAAAATATTATAAATATGTGCAAATCTATTGATCAAGTATATTTATATGCTTTGAATAATTTTAATATGTCATATGGTGATATTCTAATAGAAAGAAAAGCAAAAATGATAGAATATTGTTTTTCTAAAATCAAAAGTAAAAAAGTTTTTCTAGAAGTTAAAAACAATATAGAAATCAATTGTATATATAAATCATGTATTGAATCTAAAAAATTAAAGATTATATTAAAATTTTTATTGTTCTATTTATTTCATACGCCATATTTTATGTTTAAATTATATAATTTTAATCGCTGTATTATAAAAAAAATAAAAGGGTAGGTGTTTTATATGGATTTATCGATTATAATTCCAGTATATAATGGAGAAAAATATATAGAAAATTGTATTTATTCTATAATCAATAAAATAAAAGATAATGTTGAAATTATTGTTGTTAACGATGGCTCAACAGATTCTACAATTACTATCCTCAAACGTTTATCTAAAAAAAATAAAATGTTAAAAATTTTTAATAATAAAAATAAAGGTGTTTCTTTTTCTAGAAATTTTGGAATAAAAAATGCTTCAGGGAAATATTTAATATTTTTGGATGCTGATGATTTTTTATCTGATGATTGGTCAAAAATATTAGATGTAATTTCAAAAGAGGAATTTGATTATTTGTTATGCAGCAACATAGATTTATCAAAATCACTTGATAAAAGCTCACTTATTTTACATACTGTCGGATTAAATAATAATACAGGCTATTATTTTTCAACACCTTGGTCCAAGGTCTATCGTAGAAATTTTTTATTAGAAAATAACATATGTTTTTCGGAGGACATTATAAATGGCGAAGATGAATTATTTAACATAAAAGTGATATTAATTGCAAGTAAAATTAGATCAGAGAAGTTAAGTATATATAATTATAGGATTTCAAAAGTATCATTAACGAAAAGTTTTAATGAAAAAATATATAAATCTGATTATAAATTTAAAGAAGAATTAAAAAAATTATTGGAAATTTCTGATTTAACAGATGATAAAAAAAATGATATTATTGACTTTATTGAATTTAATTCATATAAAATGTTGATAAATAGAATTTCATATGTTAGCAAATATGCTACAGCAAAAAAATTATATTTAAAAGTTAAAGTATATAATTCAAAATATTGTGATAATATGTTAGACAAATTTATACAATATTTACATAAAAATAAATTTTATTTTTGTATATTTTTGATTTACAAATTTAAAAATTTAATACGTTCTCTAAAAAAAGAACAAATTATTAAAATATAAAGTAGGTGAAAAAGTGGAAAAAATAGGAATAATAACATTTCATAATTCTTACAATTGTGGATCAATGTTAGAAAGTTATGCTATACAACATTATTTAGAAAAAAATGGATATAATAATGAAATAATTGATTATTCAAGTGAGGGACAAAAACAATTATATTCTGTGTTTGAAAAAAATACAAGTATAAAAAACGTATTAAAAAATATAATTTTATTACCACATTATAAACATATAAAAAATAATAATTTAAAATATGAGAAATTTAAAGAAAAAAATATGCTTTTAAGTAAAAAATATAATAATAAGGCAATGTTGAATAATTCAGAATATGATTGTATTGTAGCAGGAAGCGATCAAATATGGAATATTACTATAGAAGATTTTGACTTTGCATATTTTATAGATTTTTGTGACAAATGTAAAAAAATTGCATATGCTCCTAGTTTTGGGGCAAAAAATCCGAAGAAATATGCATCAAAAGAAGATTATAAAAAAATATCATATCTATTAAGTAAATTTGATTATATTTCAATAAGAGAGAATAATGGAAAAAAATGGTTAAAAGATAATTTCAACATTGATGCAAATGTATTAATAGATCCAACCCTATTACTGGATGTAACAGACTATAGTCTCCTAGAATCAGATTATGATAAATATGAAAAAGAAAATTATATATTTTTATATTGCCCAAGTTTTAATATTAATGTTTGCAAATTAGTAAAAAAAATATCGAAAAAGTATAAATTAAAAGTTTTGACTTGGAGCAGTAAATCATATTATAAAAAATTCATTAGAAAATTTGGCTTTAATTTGGTTGATTTTGAAGATCCATCATTGTATTTAAAACTAATAAAAGATGCAAAATTAGTTATAACGACATCTTTTCACGGAACAATTTTTTCTACTCTATATGAAAAAAAGTTTTTTACAATAAAAAATGGAGAAATGTTTGGAGATGATGACAGAGTAAGGACATTAATTAATAATTTGTCATTAAACGAACGATTAATTACTTCTAAGTTTGATGAAAATTATGATTATTTGCGTGAAATTGATTTTAGTCCCGTTAAAAAGAAAATTGATAACTTAAAAAAAGAAACTGATATTTTTTTCAAAAAGGCTTTAGGTGAGTTTTATGAAATTAGAAAATAAAAATTTTTTATATAACATTATATATCAATTATTTTTATATATTGTTCCTTTAATATTAACACCTTATATATCAAGAGTTTTAGGCGCAAATAATATTGGAATATATTCATATTCATATTCCATAGTTTATTATTTTATGCTATTCACTATGTTAGGAATTAATAATTACGGTTCTAGGAATATTGCTAGATTATCAAAAAATAAAGAAGAGTACTCTAAAAAGTTTTGGTCTATATATTATTTACAGTTGTTTTTGGGAATAATAATGTTTGTTTTATATAATTTGCTTTATATATTTATAATAAAAAAATATACTTTGATTTTTTTTGTAAATAATCTTTTCTTAATATCTGCAATATTTGACATTAATTGGTTATATTTTGGATTAGAAAAATTTAAAATTACAATTGCAAGAAATGCTATAATCAAAATATTTTCATTAATTCTTGTATTTATGTTTGTAAAGAGCCGAAATGATTTATGGATATATACCTTAATAATGAGTTTTAGCACATTAATTAGTCAATTATATTTGTTTTTAATTTTGCGCAAATATGTTGATTATAAAAAGGTAACTATAAGCGAAATCTTTTCAAATTTAAAAGAATGTATAGTTTTATTTATACCTGTTTTGTCATATAGTATTTATCGTGTTATGGATAAAACAATGATAGGAACTTTTTCAAATACATTGGAGTTAGGTTTTTATGAAAATGCTGAAAAAATAATAAATATACCAATTAGTTTTATTACCGCTTTAGGGACTGTTATGCTCCCACATATGACTAAAATAGATAAAAATAATCAGTTAGAAATAAAAAAAGAAATCAATGCATCATTTAAACTTTGCATGTGCTTTGTTATTCCAATAGTTGTTGTATTGTTATTAATTGGCAAGGATTTATCATTAGTGTATTTTGGAAGTGAATTTGAAAAGTCTGGAATAATAATTATGATACTATCTTTTACAATTTTATTTTCTGGAATTGCTAATGTTATCAGAACAAATTATTTAATTCCATTTGAATTAGATAAAATCTATGTTGCTTCAACAATCATAGGTGCAATTTTAAATTTAATATCAAATATTATTTTTATTCCAAAATATGGTTCTTTGGGTGCATGTATTGGAACATTAATTGCTGAATTTATGGTTATGTTTTATCAATTTATAAAGGTAAGGAAAAGCATAGATGTAAAGTATTTTATTAATTGTATATTAATATTTTTAATTAAATCAATTTTTATTGCAATTCCTTTAATTATAATAAAAAATTTAATATCAGATTTATTTATAAGAATAATTGTTCAAATTGTTGTTATTATTATTTTATATTTTATTATAAATTATAAATATATTATATATGAATTTTTAGGAGTTAAAAAAAATGGAAAAAAGAAAGTTGAAAGATATTATTAATAAAGATAAATTATTTTATAAAAGTAATAATTCTTTTATAAAAAGACTATATAATTTTTTTGTTAGTCATAATGATTATTACATGTATAAAATGATAATATATTCTAGATTATATAGTTTTTATAAGGCCAATTCTAATAATTTTATAAAAAAATTTTATTATGGTAAGAAATTTTTTAAGTATTCAAGATTGGTTAATTGTGAGATTTTTTGTGAAAATATAGGAGAAAATTTAAAAATTTTTCATGGTAATGTTATTATAAATAAGAATGCAATTATAGGAAATAATGTCAAATTTCATGGTAATAATTGCATTGGGAACAATGGTCTCAATGAATTTGCACCTATTATAGGAAATGATGTTGATATCGGAATTGGTTCAGTGATAATAGGGAAAGTTGTTATTGCTGATGGAATTAAAATAGGTGCAAATTCTATTGTCACAAAAAGCTTTAATGAAAAGAATATAACAATAGCGGGAAATCCTGCAAAAAAAATCAAATAATTTAAATTAGTATACTTTTTCATCAAATAAAAAATTTAATTTTATGAGATTAATCAAGTTGGGAATCAACTTGTTTTTTTGTGCCGATAAATATACCTATATTTTGATAATTTTTTCTATAATGCATAGAAAATAAAAAAGAAAAACGATATAATACATATATAATTTTAAAATTATGATGAGGATATTATGCTAAAGAAGCAAAATTTTTGTTTTGACATCTTTATATTTAAGATTATGCATGTTATAATTATTATTATGTTAGGAGTGGTAATTTGAGAAAGAAGTTTAATAAATTAAACATAGTAAATATAATTAATTTAATTACAACATCTTTATTTTTAGTTCTTTTGTTAAAATTAAATATGCTCCCTAAAAATTATATGATGATTATAACAATAGCGCTTATATTAATAGATATAATTGGTATAATATTTACAAATTTTAAAAATAAGATTTTAAAAGTTATTGGTTTAATATTACTTATACCTACTATAATTATAAGTATAATTGCTTCTTATTTCCTGTATACGGGTAATTCTTTTTTAAATAATGCTTTTGATAATGTACAAAATGAACAATATATTACATATTACGTTGTAACATATAGTGATAATGAAGTAGATAATAGAAACGATATAAATAGTACAGTTTATTATCCAAGTAATGATTCATATGTTGAAACAGCAATTACAACTTTAAAAAATTATACTGAAAACGATATAGTAGAAACAAATGATATAGTTTCAGCATTTACTCTATTGTCACAAAAAAAAATTAGCTTCATATTACTAAATAATACTACATATGAAATAATATTTGATAATAACGCTTCGTTAAGGAAAGATAATTATAAGATAATATATACATATAAGATAAAAATTGAAAATAAAATCGAAAATAAAGAAGTTACAGATAGCGATAGTTTTAATATATATGTAAGTGGAACTGATTTCGCTAATTTAAATGATTTTAATATGATAGTAACAATAAATATGACTTCACATAAAATATTACTTACAAGTATTCCTAGGGATTATTATATTCCTGTTTATGGTACTAATGGTATAAAAGATAATTTAAGTTTTATTGGTGTAAATGATATAAATACAAGAATAAAATCATTAGAAGACTTTTTTGATGTTGATCTAGATTATTATTTAAAAATTAATACAAATAGTTTAGTTAAAATAGTTGATGCGGTTGGAGGAATAGAATATTGTTCAGATGTAAGTTTTACAACAACTCATGCAGTTGTATTAGATACTTATGATGACTCAACTGGAAGAAAATTAACTATTAATAAAGGGTGTCAGCATTTAAATGGTATTCAAACATTAACTGTAGCTAGAGAAAGAAATGCATTTAATGGTAGAGATAGACAAAGACAAAAAAATTGTCAAGAAATAATTGTAGATATATTTGATAAATTAAAAAGTATAAATACCATTACAAATTATAATAATATTTTAAATTCACTAAGTGATTTATATGAAACAACTTTATCAAGGGAAATAATTGAAAATATTATGAAAGATACTATAAATGGTGCAGAATGGAAGTTTGAAAATCAATCAGTAGATGGCACTGATGGACAAGATTTAATCCATTTAAATAGCATGAAAGGTTGGGTAATGTATCCAGCAGAAGATACTATAACAAATGCAAAAGTAAAAATAGAGGAAATAATGCAAAATTGATTTTTATATTAAAAAAGTATTTAATAATTTTAAATAAGTATACAAAAATGTTGATTTTGTATGCTTTTTTTAGCAAAAATTGTATTTTTGTAATTTGCATAATTTAAATAATTTTGAATAAAATATATGTATATTTTGTTTAGGAAGTGATTTTGTATGAAAATAGTTTTAATAACAATTTTTTTAATAATTTTTGTTTTTGTATGTTGTTCTTTAAAATTATCTGGTATAATTAGTTCTAAAGAAAAATAATAGGTGGTAAAAATGAATTTAAAAGGATTATTAGTTTTGATTTGGATGATAGTTATATTTTGTTTTTCTAATCAATCTGATGTAGATTCATCTAAATTAAGTAATGGATTTATAGATAAAACAATAATTCGGGTGTATGAAATCTTTAATGATAATGTAACGGAAGAAAAAAAGGAAGAATTAGTATTTAAATATTCTTATCCTATTAGAAAATTTGCTCATTTTACTATATATTTTATATTAGGAATATTAGTATTTATATATTTAAATGAATATATAAAAAATAAACCTATTATTATCTATTCTTTTCTTATATGTTTTGTTTATGCATGTACGGATGAATTTCATCAATATTTTGTAGATGGTAGATATTGTTCTTTCATAGATGTATTAATTGATAGTTTAGGTTCTTTAACATCAATTTTATTATTAAGTATAAAAGTATTCATAAATAATAAAAAGAGTCTTAATTTTAAATAGTTAATGTACTAAAATAAATTAGTACATTTTTAATTATAAAAAATAGAAATATATTGAAAATACTGAAATAAATGTGTATAATATTTAAGTAAGATTTATATATTAACTTTTTATTTTATAAGTAAAAGTATAAAGTATAGTAATTAAAGAAAGAGAAGGGTATTATGGAGGAATTTAATATAAAAGACTTTTTAGTATATTTGAAAAAATATATAGTGATTATTGCTAGTGTAGTTGCAGTATTTATAATAGGAGTATGTGTATATAATACGAGTATAAAAGTACCATTATATACAACTTATACAACTATATTATTGACTAAATCAAACGAAAGTCAAATTGCTAATTCAACAATAACTCAAAATGATATTTTGTTAAATCAAAAATTAGTTTCAACATATAGAGAAATTATAAAAAGTAAATTAGTACTTGAACAAGTAATATCTGAAACAGGAGTTACATACAATGTAGAAGAATTGTATGACAATGTAGATGTAACAGCATTAGATGATACAGAAATACTTAAAATTTCAGTGACCGATAAAGACCCAGAACTTGCTGCAATTATTGCTAATTCAATTGCTGAAGTATTTAGTAGTGAGATATCAAAAATTTATCAAATAAATAATATTAGTGTAGTAGATGTGGCGCAAGTTCCAACCGAAATATCTAATAATACATTAATTAGAGATTTACTTATCGCTTTATTTGTATCTTTATTTGGATCTGCCGCAGTTATATTTGTAATTTATTATTTTGATGATTCTATTAAATTAACTGATAATTTAGAAGAAGAAATAGGTATGCCAGTTGTTGCCAAGGTATTTAAAAGTGATATTAAGTCGAATAATAAAAATTCTAAATTAGAATTAATATTAAATAAATATCCAAAAGCACTTGTTAGTGAAAGTATAAAAAGTTTAAGAACTAATTTGCAATTTTCATCAGTAGATTCTGAACTTCAAACAATATTAGTTACAAGTTCAATCCCAGGTGAAGGGAAGAGTTTCGTTAGCGCAAACCTTGCAATATCATTTATACAAACGGGGAAAAGAGTTTTAATTGTAGATTGCGATATGAGAAAGGGAAGACAACATAGAATATTTAAATTATCTAATTCAAAAGGATTATCTAATTTACTTATAGATGATATAAAGAATATAAGCCAATACGTTAATAAAACAAGTGTAAAAGATTTATATGTAATAACAAGAGGTGCTGTTCCTCCAAACCCAAGTGAACTATTAAATTCTAAAAAGAATAGTGATTTAATAAAAATCCTTAAAACTAAGTTTGATATTATAATATTTGATGGTGTTCCTTGTAATGGGCTTCCTGATTCAATAATAATGTCTACATTAGTTGATAAGGTTTTAATAGTAAGCGCAGAAAATATTACTCCAAAAACAGTAATTGAAAATACTAAAAAACAACTTGAAAAAGCAAATGCTCCAATCGCAGGTATGGTATTAAATAAGGTTAATCCAAAAGGCGGAGTATACGGAAGATATTATAATTACTATGGAGATAAAGAATAATGATTGATATACATACGCATTTATTATATGGTGTAGACGATGGATCTAAAAGCATTGAAGAAAGTGCTTCTATAATAAAAAAATTAAATAAAATTGGAGTTACAGATATAGTGTTAACTCCTCATTATATAAATTATTCTTCTTATAATAGTATAAAAACTAATAATCAGATAAGAATGGAAAATTTAAAATTAAAACTAAAAGAAGAAAATATAAAAGTAAATTTATATTTAGGGAATGAAATTTATATAGATGATGAATTAATATCTTTGTTAAAAGAGGGTATTATAAGTTCAATAAATAATAGTAGATTTTTGCTTATTGAACTTCCTATGAGTGGTAAACATGATAGTTATTATGATATATTTTTAGATTTAATTAACTTGGGATATAAAATCATACTTGCTCATCCAGAGAGATATGTTTCCTTTCAAAAAGATTTTAGTAAAGTATATGAATTAAAAGAAATTGGAGTTTTATTTCAATGTAACATCGGAAGTATACTAGGAGATTATGGCAAAGATGCAAAAAAAACAATAAAAAGATTATTGAAAGAAAAATTAGTAACATTTTTTGCATCTGATATTCATCATGAAAAAAAAGATTATATGTTTATAGAAAAAGCTAAAGGTAAATTAAAAAAATATTTGACAGATAACGAGATAGATAATTTGTTTGAAAATAATGCTAGAAAAATTTTAAACTAGTATTATTTTTTTATTTTCAAGTATAAAATTAACCAAAAGTTATTTACTATTCTTAAAAAAAATGTTATTATAATACATATAATAGGAAGGATGTAGAATTATGGATAACTTAATTGTGTCAATTGACGGGAAAGATAAAGTTGCAAATATAATTACTAGGTTGGAATTAGAAGATACTGGGATTGAATATATTTATTATTATTTAGATGATGAACTAGATCAAAATGGTGATAATTATTTATTTTCTGCAAGAGTTGAAACTGATGATGATGGGAACGAAGAAGTAATCGAAATACAAGATGAGGAAGAAAAACAAATAGCATTTGAATTGTTTTCAAATACATATAAAAATATAGAAAAATAGGTGGTGAAAGGACTATGCATACAGAATATAATTCAGTAATAAAAGAAATACAAGAAGTAGAAAAATTGTTAGAAGAACATGGAAAAAGATTAGATGAAATAGAAACTGAAAAAAAGGAATTAGAAGAAAAATATCCAAACAAAGATATGGATTCATTAATAAGAGAAAAAAGTGATATAAATGTATATCAACAAGCTAGAGCAAAAATAATGTCATTAGATATAGAAAGAATAAATTTAAATTCTACATATATGAATGAGTATGATAAACTGAAAGAATTAAATACATTGAAAGAAGAACATGAAAGACAAATGAGCCAAGCAATAAAAGATGCAGAAGTAAAAGCGGCTCAAGAAGCAAAAGATAAAAATGACTATATAAAAGAGTTGGATAAATTACTTAATAAGCAAGAAATTATAAAAGGAAAAGAAGCATCAAAATTAGGTAATATATTAGATGATTTAAACTTTAATAGTAAAATTACTTTCCTTACTGATGAAGAAAAGAAAAATTATATTTCAGCAATAAATGACAAATTAACAGAAAATAATAAATTAATAAATGAAAAAGATGCAAAAGTTAAAGAACCAAAAGTAAAAACATCAAAAAAATGTGTTATAACAAATAAATTAAATAATGTAATAGCAAAGGGTAAAAAAAGTACTATTTCTGCTATGAAAAAAACTTTTGATAAATCTATTGGAAAGGCAGTAAAACTTGCATCAAATACAGCTAAATCTATATATTCTAAATTTGTAGAAAATAGTAAAAAAACAGTGAGAGCTCAAATAGATATGTTATTAAGTGATATGTATGATATGCAACAAGAAAAACAAGAGTCAGATAAAAAATATCAAAATGAAATTGATAATTTAAAAAATATAATAAATAATATGCAAAATCATATGGATAGACAAGATGATTTAAATAACACATTTGGAGCAAATGCTGATATAAGTAAATTAAATAAACGAAAAGACGTTTTAAATCAAATGAAAGCACAAGCTGCAATACAAATGGATCAAAATATTGCAAATACTGTAGATAGTCTTGATCAAGGTAGAGGAATATCGATGTAATTGATAAAGGAGAATAAAAATGGGAGATAAATTTGAAATAGAATTAACAGATGGAACAAAAAAAGAAGCAACTTTAATTACAAGAATTAAACAAGAAGGAACAGATATTGAATACTTATATTATTCAGTAAATGATGATGATGATGGCGGAAATGTTTCAATATTCGCTTCTAAATTAATAGAAGAAGATGGGAAAGAAGTTATGAAAAATTTAGATAGTGAAGAAGAAAGACAAAACGCTTATAAAATTTTCTCAGAAACATATAAGAAAATAAGGGAACAAAATAAATAATAGATAGAGGTGATAATATGAGTATTTTATCATTATCAACTGAAAACAAGGATAAATTACTACAACTAATTCAATCTTTACAGGAAATCTTTGAACAAAAAGACATTTTAACGCAAAAAGCAGAACCTTTTGTAAAGAGAATGAAAGAAATTAATGCAGAAAAGGAAAGCTTAGATAAAAAGTCAGAAAAATATAATATAGCCGATTTCAAGTCTACTAATGATGCGAATGAATTATCAAATATAATTTTAAAATCTAAACAACTTGATGAAGAAATTGAGGTTATAAATATATCTTCAAAAAGCCTAAATGTAGAATTTAATGAAATTATTAATCAAGAAAATGAAATCGTTTCAAAAATAAAGAAATTAGTTGAATTAGCTTCAAAAAATAATAATCAGTTAAACAAAAGTATATCTGTTGAAAAACTAGGAATAAATGTATTTGTATTCAGGCCCGGAATTCCAGATATAATATCTATCGTAGATAGAGATGCAGATGAAATAATAAATTGTGAAAAAGATATAGTAGATTCATTATCAAAAGTTTATTTTGATAATTCCATCGAAATAATAAAAGAAATAGATAAAACTGATTTTAAAGAATTAGAAAAATATTTCTTAGCAAGTAAAGCACAAAAAGAACAATCAATTGATGAAAGATTAGCATTTATCCAGAAGAATGATGATGATAAGGATGAAGAAAAAACAAAAGTTGAAGAAATTTCTGAAACTATAAAAAAAGAAGTTCCTAAACAAGATGTAGTTATTGAATCAATGCCTAAAACAGTAAATTTAGAAATACCTAATCAAAATGTAGTTGTTGAACAAACTAAAGAAACTATAAATCCAGAAGTTATAGTTCCAAATCAAGAAGTAAATAGTACCACTAGTGTTGTTCAAAATGAACTTCAAAAAAATAATAATATATTAAGTTTAGATTCAATATTAAAAGAAAATAAAGAAGAAGAAGCAAAATCATTAGAATCAATAACAGAAAAAAATAAAACTGAATCGGTAAAAGTAATAGATCCAAATATTATAATTATAAAGTCTAAGTTTGATAATAGTCATAGTAAAATTGCAAATTCTAACAACGAAAAAATAAAAAATATAATTAATAACTTTAAAGGCACATTTGTTTTACCAATTATAAAATCTGAAATTATTTCAAATGTTGAAACTCAATCATTAGATCCAATATCTAGTTTTATAAATCCTAAAGCTGCTTAAATATTAAGCAGTTTTTCCTTGTTTTTAAAGGAAAAAATTAATATTTTTTAATTGAAAAGTATTGATAAATATATGAAAAAATGATATTCTATATGTATAAGCATAGTATGCTTATTAGATAAGTCAGAATACGGAGGTTTTTAACATGACAAAACAAGATTTAATTGAAGCTATGGCAGCAAAATCAGGATTAACTAAGGCAGATTCATCTCGTGCATTAGAAGCATTTATGAGTACTGTTGCTGAAACTTTACAAAAAGGAGAAAAAATTACTTTAACAGGATTTGGAACTTTTGGAACTTCAAGAAGAGAAGCTAGAGATGGAAGAAATCCAAGAACTGGTGAAGTTGTTAAAATCGCTGCTAGAAATAGTGTTTCATTCAAAGCTGGTAGCAAACTTAAAGAAGCAGTTAACAAATAGTAGAAGAACCATTCAATAGAGTGGTTTTTTTATGGTATAATTTATATATAAAGGAGGTTTTCTATGTTTGAAAGTGCCTTGGAAATATTAAATATATTAAATAAAAATGGTTATGATGCATATATAGTTGGGGGTTATGTGCGAGATAAACTTATGAATATTAAAAATGATGATATAGATATAATTACTAATGCTAAACCTAATATAGTATGTAGTATTTTCAATAATTATGTAGATAATAATTATGGTAGTATCAAACTTAAGTACAATAAATATAGCTTTGATATAACTACTTTTAGGAAGGAACTAGCTTATAAAAACAGAAAACCAGATATAGAATATATTACTTCTTTAGAGGAAGATTTAAAAAGAAGAGATTTTACAATTAATACAATATGTATAGATAAAGATGAAAATTATATTGATTTATTAAATGGAATTAATGATTTAAACAATAAATTATTAAAAAGTGTAGGGAATCCTATAGACAAGATAAAAGAAGATCCTCTTAGAATACTTAGAGCTATTAGATTTGCTAGTATATATAAATTAAAATTGGAAGAGGATTTAAAAAATGCAATTATTTTAAATAGTAATTTAATAAATAGTTTGTCATTTGATAGAATAAAGAAAGAGTTAAATTATATTTTTAATTCAAATAATGTTGTTTTAGCACTTAAAATGTTTAATAGATTAAATTTGTTAGAATCCCTTAAAATCAAACCAATAAATAAAGTTATATCAACAAATAATTATTTATCTATATGGGCACAATTAGAGTATAGTAGTAATTATAATTTCTCAAAAAGTGAAAAGAAAAATATAAATGAAATTAAGTCTATAATTAATAATGGAGTTATTGATAATTATATTTTGTATAAATATAATCTAGGTAATATAAATGAAGCAAAAAAAATATTAGGTTGTAGTGTTGATGTAAATAAAAAATATAATGAATTACCTATACATAGTAGAAATGATATAAATATATCTTATGAAAAAATTAAAAATGAGTTAAATATTACAAATATTAATGAAATATATATAGATTTAGAAAAACAAATATTGTATAATAATGTAAAAAATGAAGAAATAAATATAATTAATTATCTTGTGGATAAATACAAAAGAAGGTGATAAAATGAATAAAAATATTATTGATGAATTATTGATAGTTAATAATAATTTTATTATTCCAAATTATTTAATAAAATATTTATCAAAATTTGATTTAGATATTAAAGAATTATTAATGATTGTATATTTTCTTAATAATAAGGAAAAATCTACATTTAATCCCAAAAAAATATCAGACGATTTATATATGGATCAAAATGAAGTATTAAATGTATTAAATAGTTTAATGGAAAAAAACTATATATCAATAGAGATGAATAAAGTAAATGGAATAATTGAAGAATTTATATCTTTAGATTTATTTTTTTCTAAAATTAATTCTTATTTAGTTGAGAATGAAAAAACTAATAATTCTAATGATGTATATTCAAAATTTGAAAAAGAATTTGGAAGAACATTATCCCCTGTAGAATATGAAACAATAAATAAATGGATTGAAGGCAACATATCTATTGATCTTATTTATGCAGCATTAAAAGAAGCTATACTAAGTGGAGTAAATAGTATAAGATATATAGATAAAATATTATTTGAATGGAATAAAAAAGGATATAAAACATCTAGTGATATTGTAAGTAAAAAGAATAATGAGGAATTCATTGAAGAAATATATGATTATGATTGGTTAAATGGATAACTTATTATAGATAAGGAGTTATTATGAAAAAAAGCACTTTATTAAAAATTTATAAAGAATTAAATATGACTAAATGTCTAACTAATTATTTATATAAATTATCTGACTTGAAATCAGATGCTGAATATATATTTTTAGATTTTTGTCATAATCATAAATATATAATAGATGAAGAAAATATTGAATATTTAATGCAAATAAGTAGTTCATTATGTTCTATAAAAAATTTAAATTATAGGCAAAAATTAATTGATAATATAGATAATATGCTTGAAAATGACTATATAGTTTCAAGTATAGACTTTGATAATTTGTTAGAAAATATAATATATACCTTAACTATAGATACATCATCAATATTTTATTGTGAAGAAGATGATGATAATGATTATTATATAACTGAAATATTGTGTAAATTAATTAAAGGACTTTGTAATTGTTCAAAAGTAGTAAAAGAAAATCTATATTCTCATGATATAAAAAAAATAATAGAAAATTATTTTTCAGTATTAGAAGAACTAAATATAACTAAAGGAGATAGGACAGAATCAGATAATTTTAATAAATTAAAAAGACTTGATTTATACTTAGATATAGTTTTTAATAAAGAAATTTTTGAAATGAGTGATAAAAAATATAAAACAGTGGTTGATATAGCAAAAACAATAGAAGATAATAGTATTCTTTCTAGCATAAAATCAAAAGCACTAATAATCAGAACTTTATCGGATGAAGATTTTATTAATGTTTTAGATGATAATGTAGATATAGTAACAGAAACTACAATTAACAAATTACACAAAAAACTTAATATAGAAAATACAAGCGACAATTCTTCTAATATAGTAGAAAAAACAAATAATAATCAAAAAAATGAATTCGAAATCATAAATAAGATATTATCTTTAAATAATAGTGTAAAATAATAAAAATTAGTATTGATTTTATTTAAAATATAATGTATATTATTAATGCATACCTTTTACGTGGTATATGGATTTTTCCGGCCATATACTAGGTATTAGGTAAATATAAGTAGGAGGAAAATAAAATGGCATTAAAGAAATCTGTAAAAGAAAATATAATTAAAGAATATGCTACTCACGAAGGTGATACTGGATCTCCAGAAGTACAAATAGCTATTCTTACAGAAGAAATCAAAATATTAACTGAGCATTTAAAGGTTAATATTCACGATTTTCATTCAAAAAAAGGTTTACTTATGAAAGTTGGTAAACGTCGTAATTTACTTGAATATTTAAAGAAAACAGATATTAACAGATATAGAACTTTAATTGAAAGATTAGGTTTAAGAAAATAAGCGCAATAAAAGCGTTTTTTTCATGTAAAATTAAATAATTATGTTATAATAAAATTATAGAGGAGAAAAATATGAGTAAAAAAGTATACGAATTAAATTTTAGAGGAAGAAGATTAATAGTAGAGCATGGTGAACTTGCTAAACAAGCAGATGGCTCTGTTTTAGTAAGATATGGTGATACAGTAGTACTTTCAACAGTAGTAGTATCTGATAATGCTAATGTTTTATCTGATTTTTTTCCGTTAATGGTTTTATATCAAGAAAAATTATATTCAGTTGGTAAAATTCCTGGTGGTTTTATAAAAAGAGAAGGAAGACCAAGTGATAATGCAACTTTAGCAGCAAGAATGATTGATAGACCTATGAGACCACTATTTCCTGAAAATTTCAGAAATGAGGTTCAAATAGTTAATACAATATTATCTGTAGATCAAGATAATTCACCTGAAATGACTGCAATGTTTGGATCAAGTTTAGCTACATCTATAAGCAAAATTCCATTTGATGGACCAATCGCAGGAGTTAAAGTTGGAAGAGTTAATGGTGAATTTGTTATAAATCCTACTGCCGAAGAATTAGAATTAAGTGATATAGATTTAACTGTCGCAGGGACTAAAGATGCAATTAACATGGTTGAATCAGGAGCAAAGCAAGTTTCAGAAGAAGATATGTTAGATGCGTTAATGTTTGGGCATGATGCAATAAAAGAATTAATTAAATTTGAGGAAGAAATAATTAATGATATTGGCGAAGAAAAAATGCAGTATGATATTTTAGAAATATCTGATGAACTTATGAAAGATATTGAAGAATTATCTAAAGAAAAATTAGATAAAGCATTAAGAATAAAAGGGAAATTAGAGAAATATGAAGCAATAGATAAAGTAAAAGAAGAAATTGTAGAAAAATATACTTTAGAAAATAAAGATAATATGCCAGAAGAAGATTTTACTAAATTAATAACAGCAGTAAAACTTGCTTTAGAAAAAGTAGAATATAATATATTTAGAAAAATAGTTGTAAAAGAACATATTCGAGCAGATGGAAGAAGCATGACTGAAATTAGACCCTTATCAGCGAGTATTGATTTGCTTCCAAGAACACATGGATCTGCATTATTTACAAGAGGAGAGACTCAAAGTCTTAGTGTAACTACTTTAGGTGCACTCGGAGAACATCAAATATTAGATGGTCTTGAACTTGAAGAAGAAAAGAGATTTATGCTTCATTATAATTTCCCACAATTTTGTGTAGGGGAAACAGGTAGATATGGAGCTCCAGGGAGAAGAGAAATAGGTCATGGTGCATTAGGTGAAAGAGCTCTTGCACAAGTAATTCCTAGTGAAGAAGAATTTCCATACACAATAAGAGTAGTATCTGAAACATTAGAATCAAATGGATCATCATCTCAGGCTTCAATATGCGCAGGATGTATGAGTTTAATGGCCGCAGGTGTTCCAATAAAAGCACCAGTCGCAGGAATTGCAATGGGACTTATCACAGATGGTGATGATTATACAATACTTACTGATATTCAAGGAATGGAAGATCATTTAGGCGATATGGATTTTAAAGTCGCAGGTACAAGAAATGGAATATGTGCTCTTCAAATGGATATTAAAATCAAAGGTATAACTAAACAAATATTAAAAGAAGCACTTGCTCAAGCAAAAGAAGCAAGAATTAAGGTACTTGATTTGATTGAAAGTACTATCGCAGAACCTAGAAAAGAAGTTAGTAAATATGCACCAAAAACAGTATCATTTATGATTAATCCTAATAAGATTAAAGATGTTATAGGTAAAGGCGGAGATATGATCACTAAAATCATACTTGAAGCTAGTAATGTAAAAACAGTTAACGATGTAGGCGCAGTTAAAGTTGATTTAGAAGATGATGGTAGAGTAATTATTTATCATACTGATAAAGAAATAATAGAAAAAACAAGAAAAATGATTGAAGATGTTGCTAGAGAAGTAGAAATTGGTAAAATTTATACTGGGAAAGTAGTTGATATTCATGATTTTGGGTGCTTTGTAGAGTTATGGGAAGGATGCGAAGGCCTTGTACATGTTTCACAACTTGCTTATGAAAGAGTAGAAAAACCATCAGATTTAGTATCTGTTGGAGATGAAATAATTGTTAAAGCAACAGGTTATGATAAAAAAGGTAAATTAACTTTATCAAGAAAAGAAGCATTGCCAAAACCTGTTCAAAAAAATGAAAAAACTAAGGATGTAGAATAATCCTTAGTTTTTATATTAAACAATAATTAGAAATAATTAATTATTATTTTTTATATCCATTATTACAGGAAGAACTATTGGTTTTCTGCCTGTTTTTTCTAGTATAAATGGACTTATTTCATTTATAATTTGATTTTTTAATTCAATATAATTGAATTTTTTATTTTTTAATTCTTTTACAATTACACTATATGCTTTATTTTCTATTTCTTTAAGTAACTCTTCGTTTTCATTGACTAAAACAAATCCTCTTGTAGTAATATTTACCTTACCAAGTAATTGTTTTTTCGTTTGATTAATATTGCATATTACAACAAGAATTCCATCATTAGCCATTATTTTTCTATCTTTAATTACAACATTACCAATATCACCAATTCTATTACCATCTACATATACATCATAACATGGAAAACCTTTATCTTTTTTTACCTTACCATTTAACATAGATAATACTTCACCATTTTGCATTATAAAAGTATTCTCTTTTGGAATATCACATGCAACACCTAAATCAGCATGTGCTTTTAACATTCTATATTCACCATGTATTGGCATTAAATATTTTGGTTTCATTAATCTAAGCATTAACTTTAATTCTTCTTGATTTGCATGACCAGATGAATGAATTTCATTTAATGAAGTATTAGTATATGTTTTAACACCTTTTAAAGCTAATTTATTAAGTGTTACTGAAATTGCCTGTGCATTACCAGGAATAGGAGATGAAGAAAATATAACTGTATCAGTTGGAAGTAGTTTAATTTTCTTATCAGTACCATTTGCAATTCTAGATAAGGCTGCAAGTGGTTCTCCTTGAGAACCTGTACAAAGAAGACACACTTCTTCAGGCTTTAAGTTATTTGCTTCTTCTGGAGTAACAAATATACTTTTATCTGTTATATATCCGGATTCAATTGCAATTTCAATTTGTGTTTCCATACTTCTACCGAATATTGCAACTTTTCTATTATTTCTTTTACATGTTTCGATAATATGTTTTAATCTATATACATTAGATGCAAAAGTTGCAATTATTATTCTTCCTAGTTGTTTTTGAAATAGATCACTAAGAGTTGCATCAACTCTTGATTCACTAAGTGACATTCCTGGATTTAAAGCATTAGTACTTTCACTAAGTAAAAGTGTCACACCTTTCTCTCCAATGCGAGCCATTTTTTGTAAATTTGACATTGGACCAATAGGTGTGAAATCAAATTTAAAGTCGCCAGTTTCGACAATTGTTCCATTTGGTGTATTAATTACAATTGCATAACTATCTGGAATTGAGTGAGTTGTTGCAATAAACTCAATTTCCATATTTTTAAATTTATATTTACTATTTTCATCATATATGATTATATTATCATATTTAATGTTTCTGTCTGTTAATTTTTTTCTTATAAGATTTGCTGCTTGATTTGGAGCATATATTACAGGTATTTTTACAGTTTGAAGTAAAAAATTAATACTTCCAATATGATCTTCATGACCATGTGTTATAAATAATCCTTTAATTTTGTCCTCATTTTTCTTTAAAAAACTATAATCAGGAATAACATAGTCAATACCAAGTAATTCATCTTCAGGGAACAAAACGCCGCTATCAATAATAATTAATTCATTCCCATGCATTACACAATACATGTTTTTACCAACTTCCCCAAGACCACCAAGAGCAAAAATCTTAGTATCTAAACTATTATCAAAAAATTTCATTTTTTCCTCCTTTCATAATATTAAAGTTAATGTGATTAACGACTATAATTATACTCCATTTTGTGAACTTTTGCAAGGGTTGACAAAAATAATTGAGTATGTTATTATTCAAAGGCAGTAAAGGGGATAAAATGATGTTTAAAGGATTAAAAAGTATTTTTAAAAAAAGACCATTCAAAAATAAAAAAATAGAAAAGCAAACAAGGTTATTCGACGAAAGTGAACTTCATGATGATGTATCATCATTTTTATCGGAATCATCATATACAATAAAAGATGTAATACATATTAATAAAAAAGTAAGAGAAATTAATAAAGATGAAAACAATGTAAATGAATTGAAACAATTTTTAATTGATCATAAAAATATAAAAAATGATAAAAAATTAGTTGAATTAGCAGTTTACTTATGCAAATTATTAAAAAATAGAGAAATTGTTCTTAAAACAAATTTAGAAAAATCTAAAAGATTTGTTAATTTTTTATCAGAAAATCAAATGCAATATATGGAAGAATTTTGTAGGATATATGAAAAGATAATAGCTTTAGAAAATTATGGAGAAAGAATTGCAATATTAGATGATTATATAACTAGTAATAAAAATGCAGTAAATGAATCATATTTACTAAATGAAATGGAATTGTTATTAAAAAGTGATATTGATTTAGATGTATTAAATAAAATGAATCAATTAGAGTTAAAAATGCTAGAAATAGAAGAAAAATTAAAAGATGAAACTAGCAAACTTTATAATAATAATCAAAGAAATAATTTAAGAAAAAGATATAATAAGCTGCAAAATCAGACAAAACAATTGAATAAGGAATTAAAATTAGTAAAGACAGCTTAGATAAATTAGATAGCTTAAATAATAAAATGACTTAATAAAAAAATTGAGTCATTTTTGTTTTAAAAAATTTTTTTTGAAATAATTTGACAAAAAAAATAAATTATGCTAATATAATGCCCGACATTTGAAAGAGGGGGATTTTAATATGAAAGAAATTGAATTATTGAAAAAAACAAATGAAGATGAAGAAGAATTAGAAAATAAATTAATAGAGGAAGAGTTAGAAAATGAAGAAATAGAAGAAGATGAATTAGAGGATGAAGAAATAGAAGAAGATGAATTAGAGGATGAAGAAATAGAAGAAGTTACAGAAAGAAAAAAAGGAAAAATTAGAAGTGGATTTTCAAAAGTAGGTAATTTCTTTAAAAAGACTTTCAATAGAAAAAAAGAAGAAGAATTAGAGGATGAAGAAATAGAAGAAGAAATAGAAGAAGAACCAAAAGTAAAAAAAGGAAAAATCAGAAGTGGGCTTTCAAAAGTAGGAAATTTCTTTAAAAAGATCTTCAATAGAAAAAAAGAAGATGAATTAGAGGATGAAGAAATAGAAGAAGTTACAGAAAGAAAAAAAGGAAAAATTAGAAGTGGACTTTCAAAAGTAGGTAATTTCTTTAAAAAACCTTTCAATAGAAAAAAAGAAAGAAAATTAGAAGAAGCAAGAAAATTAGAAGAAGTAAGAAAAGCAGCAGAAGAAGCAAAAAAAGAAGCTGAAAGAGCAAAGAAAGCAACTGAAGAAATGATGAAGTTAGAAAAAGAAAGAAAAGCAGAAGAAGCAAGAAAATTAGAAGAAACAAAAAAGGCAGAAGAAGCAAAAAAATTAGAGGAAGCAAGAAAAGCTGAAAGAAAGGCACAAGCAGAAAAAGAAAAGAGAGAAAAAGAAGAAACTGAGAGAAAAGTTAAAGAAAATTATAAACATATTTTGAATTTGATTAAGCTTAGTGTTGTATATAAAGCAAAAGATTGTTTAGAAAAAGCTAATGTATTACATTCAATGATACGTAATTCATTAACGATTAGACAAAATGAAGATATAAAATTACAAATTGAATTGGCTAATGTTGAAATTGTAAAAGATAATAATCATTCGTTTGTTTCAAAACAATATGAAAATATTTTAAGCAAATGTAAGAATATGAAAACAGGAGATATGACTTTATCAAATGATATTTATAAAGGATTCTGTGAAAGATTAAAGAATGCTTTGATATATGGTTCAAATACAATTTTGAATGCTGAAGAAGAATTATTTAATAAAGTATATAATTATTTAACAATTAGTCAAAGTGAAGATTTAAAATTAAAATTTGAAAATATTAGATATAATATTGAAAGTAATGCAGAAAAATATAATGAATCTATAATAAGAAAAAATTTATTATAATTATTTAATTTGAAACCAAAATGCAAAATAAGTAAAGAACTGAAAAAATCAGTTCTTTTTTTAACTAAAGATAATATAAATCAACTTAATTGTTAAGTTATTTAATTTAAAAGAATGTTTATATATTTTACAAAAATATGTCTTTTTTTTTTAAAACTCTTTTAAATTTAAAAAAAATAATATATAATATATTTGAATATAATAAAGAGGGAGGGAAAATAATGGCAGAATCAAAAAAAACAACAACTAAAAAAAAAGCAACAAAATCATCAACAAAAAAGACAAATGCAACAAAGGCAGCTCCAAAAAAGACAACAACTACAAAACAAGCTTCTAAACCA
>CALVQR010000017.1 GCA_944358265.1 uncultured Bacilli bacterium
CTTGTATTAATGATAGTATATGCTTATAAGCTTCTTCTATTGCTTAAAAAGGCTGGAATATCGTACATATCATCATCAGAATCAGAATCATCATCAATCATATCAATTACTTGAGTACTCATTTTAGGTGTATCAGAAAGTGGTTCACCTACTTTATCAAAACCAGTAGCTATTACTGTTACTACTATATCATCTTCTAGAGTATCATTAATAACAGCACCAAATATTGTATTAATATCAGTTCCTGCAGCTTCTCTTACTACTTGTACTGCATCTTCAACTTCAAATAAACTTAAATTTCTACCACCTGTTATATTGATAATTGCATCAGTTGCACCTCTAATATCTTTTTCAAGAAGTGGACTACTAACTGATTGTTTAGCTGCTTCAACAGCTCTATTTTCACCAGTTGCACAACCTATACCAATAAGTGCATCACCTTTATTTTCCATAACTGCTTTAACATCTGCGAAGTCTAAGTTTACAAGTCCAGTAACTGCGATTAAGTCAGACACTGATTGTACACCAAGTCTAAGTACATTATCAACTTCTTTAAATGCTTCAAGCATTGGAGTTGTTTTATCAATTATATCTCTTAATTTATCATTAGGTATTACTATTAATGTATCAACATGTTGTTTTAATTCTTCAAGACCTTTAGCAGCATGCTCACTTCTTTGTCTTCCTTCAAATGAGAATGGTTTAGTAACAATACCAACAGTAAGAGCTCCTAATTCTTGTGAAATTTCTGCGATTACAGGAGCAGCTCCTGTACCTGTTCCTCCACCCATTCCACAAGTTACAAATACCATATCAGCACCCTTTAATACTTCAACTATACTGTCTTTTGACTCAAGTGCAGCTTCTCTTCCAACTTCAGGATTTGCTCCTGCTCCAAGGCCTGTCGTTCCTAATTGTATTTTTATTTTTGCCTTTGAACTATTAAGAACCTGTAAATCAGTATTTGCTACTATAAATTCTACTCCTTGAAGTCCTTGTTCTATCATTCGGTTAACTGCGTTATTTCCGCCACCACCTACACCTATTACTTTTATTTTCGCTAATTGATTGATTTCTACCATGATTAATCCTCCTTATTGTCAAATAAATAATTAAATAATTTCCCGAATTTAGAATTATTATTACTATTTATATTATTTCTTCTATTTTCAATTAAATCAATTTGTTTTTCTTCATCAAACATAGTATATTCTTTACCTCTTATACTAAGTTTATCTATGAAATATTTTATCATACCTAATGCCTGTGAATAACTATTATCTCTAACTCCAATAGTTTTAATTGAAGAAACTTTTACTTTATTCCCAAGTACTTCTTTGCATAGTATGTCAAATCCTGGCATATTAACTATTCCACCTGAAACTATTATATAACTAATTTCTTTTTTTGTTAAGTCATTTAGACCTTTTTTTGAAATTTCTAACATTTCTTTTATTTTTGTCATAACTATTTCACTAACTTCATATTGATTTATTTTAGTCTTAATTCCTGACTTATTAGTAATTTCATATATATCAGATGTAGTTGCATAATCTTTATGTGCAAGAGCAAACATCTCTTTTATTTTTTTCGCTTGTTTTTTGCTTATATTATATATATAAGAAATATCACTATCTATATATTTAGAACCTAATTCTATTACATTTGAATTAAATATAATTCCATTTTTAAAAGTTGCAAGTTCTATCTTATCTGATCCTATGTTAATTACCCCACATACACTTTTATCTATTTCATTTGTTTTAAATTCATAATAATCACCAATTACTCCAAAAAGTATATCTATAACTTCTATTCTAAGATCTTGAATTATTGAAATTATTTTATATATATTTTTCTTTGGTACAGTCATACTCATTGATGTTACTTTCAATTTATGTGTCTTTAAACCTCTTGGAGATAATATATCTTGATCTACTCCATCAACATTATATTTTATTGGTTTAATCGTAACAAGTTCTCTTACCTTTGGTATTTTATTATATATAGAGGTTTGAAGAGCATTCACCATATCGTTTCCAGTAACTATATGCTCTTCATTTGTTATAGTAGTAATACCTTCATTAACCATATATTCTGTTTCATACATAGGAACATTTATTATTGCTTTATCTATATTTACACCTAACGACATATTTATTTCATCAATTGCTTTTTTAAGTGATTCTTTTACTAGATTTTCATCTATTACCATTCCATTTTCTATTCCAAACGAAGGACTATTGATACTTGCTAAAACATTCAATTTGCCTTTAAAGAGTTCACAAACAATTATTTTTATTGAATTAGAACCAATATCAATTGATGTAAATATTTTCTTCATATTATCTACTCCTTGTATTTTTAATAATTATACTATAAATTTAGAAAAAAAAAAAGAGAATTTACTCCTTAGGAACAAAATAATTCCCATAATCCAAATAAAGTATCCCTTTTTTACCTTTAATAGTTTCTAATATTTCTAAATAATTATTAATATTAGTAAACTTACTTAATGTTAAATAAACATAATTCCCATCATTCATTGAAAGTAAAAATCTTTCTTTATCTATATCATTTGGATCATATTTTATTTCAGAAATATTTAATAATACATCATTAGATATTTTGTTAATTTTTTTTAAAAAGGTTTTATAAACTTTCTGATCTATCTCATTTATAAGAACTGGAGAATATTCATAATAGTAATCTATTTTATCTCCATTTGATAATACAGATTTTTTGTTTATATCATCATAAAATAATATTTTATTTTCAGAGACTATAACTTTAAATTTACCACTTAAAGTTTTTTTAATTTTTATATTGTTTATTAATTTATCATTTTTTATTTTAGAATTTACTGTATGAGATGTGGTTAATAAATAAGATGGATATTTATCAAGATCAGTTTTTTCTAATATTTCATTATCAGTATAATATGTATTACCTATTATATAAAATCCTTTTACTTTCAATTTGGATAAAAATAGAATAGAAAATACAATTAAGGCAAAAAAAATTAATACTATAAAGACTCTAAAAATATTTAATTTTTTCTTCTTTTTAACCTTTCTTGCCATTCGAATCACTCCTATTTTCTATTTATAAGTTTTAATATTTCGTTATATATTAATGTTGTGCTATTTTTTTTGCATAATCTTTCTAAATTATCCTTTATATCAAGCATTTTATTAGGATCGTTTATAAGTTTATCTATTTCTTTTACTAAAGTATCCTCATTTAAATCTTTTTCTTCAAGTAACACTCCAGCATTTTTATTTACCAAATTCATCGCATTTTTATATTGATGATTTTCTGTTACATATGGACTTGGCACTAATATAGATGGAGTTTTTGTTGCCATTATTTCAGATAATGTTGATGCCCCTGCACGGGTTACTAAAACATCTGTAACTTTCATAAGCCTTGATAAATCATCTATATATGGAAATATAAATACATTTTTACTTCTATCTAATTTTTCAAATTCTTTATAATAATCTTTCCCTGTTACTATTACTACTTCATATTTTTTTCCTGTAAACATTTTTAATGATTTTTTTAAAATTTCATTAACAGTTGATGATCCAAGTGATCCCATAACAATTAATACTAATTTTTTTGACTTACTCAAATTAAAATCAGCTTTATTATATGGTTTTTTATCGATTGTACTTTCACTTGTTGGATTACCGGTATAAACATAATGTACTTTATCTATTTTCATGCTTTCAAACGATGTACATAAAGTATCAGTATATTTCAAAAGAATTTTATTTGATAATCCTAAAACACTATTTTGTTCATGAACCAAAGTTTTATAACCTAATTTTTTAGCAGCATATATAACAGGTGCAGTAACATATCCTCCTGTACCTATTACTATATCTGGATTAAAATTTTTTATTTCTTTTTTGCATTTGTTTACTGCTTTAATATATTTAATAACTGCAGATATATTTTTAGGACTTAAACTTCTTTTTAATCCTTGCATTTCTATGCCTATATATGGTATTCCCTTTTTTGGTATTATATCTTTTTCCATTCTGTTTGTTGTCCCAATATATAAAAATTCACTTTTTTTATCTTCTTTTTTTATTTTTTCTATTATAGCTAGTGCAGGATTTATATGTCCTCCAGTTCCTCCCGCGCTTATTATAACTCTCATATTTTATCACCTACTATAATTATATCATAATATATTTTAAATTAATACAGAGTATTTAAAAAGTAGACATTTAATCTACTTATTTCCAAATTGATTTAGCTAAATCAGATATCACTGGTATTTCATATTTTTCATTATTAAATGCTTTTACAATAGTTATAATAGAGAATATAAATAATATTAGTGAAACTAAAGTTATCATAGTGCTTATAGTAACAAATCCTATAGAAAAATTTAAAATAACTTGAATAAGATTCAATCCCATATTTATAATCCATATAGCTCCTGCTTGTTTATAATGAAATTTAATGTTTTCTGATAAATAATCATACTTCATAAAAGCAAATATAAATCCTAATAATGTAAAAATATAAACTAATAAAACTTCCCATTTCTCTTCTAAACCAGTTACTGTTGTTTTTTTCATAAAAATCCTCCTATTTTACCATTTTAGCAACTATTTTTTCTATATCAAATGCACTAAATGGTTTAATTAATACATCGATAATATTATATGTAAATACTCTATTAATAGTTGCTTTTGAACTATCACCTGTAATTATTGAAACAGGTATTTTTGAAAATAAATCTTTTTCTTTAAAATAATCAAGTACTGCAAATCCATCAAGATCTGGCATATTTAAATCAAGAAGTATTGCGACTATTACTCCTTCCGGCATAGTATCAACTATATCAATAGCTTCTCTACCATTTGATGCCATTAAAACTTTATATTGATCTTTGTAAACTTTTTCAATTAAATTTCTTGTAATATTTGAATCATCTACTACTAATATTGTTTTTTCTGTAACATTTGGTGTTAAAACTAAATTATCCATACTTACCTCCATATTATTTTCCTAAATATTTTTTTACTATATTTACTATTCTATTTATCTCAGTTTCTAATTCACTAAAATTTTGATTTACATAGTTAATATCATTTTCCTTGCTTTTAAGTTCATGAGCATATGCAAGTTCTGCAAGATGAGTAAATCCTAAATATTTTGCATCACTTTTTATAGAATGAACTAATATTGCATAATTGGGCATATCCCCTTGATTTTTATATTCTATAGTCTTTGGATACTTTTCATTAATCTCATTTAAAAAATCTTCCATTGTTTCATTATACATATCCATATCACCAAGAAGTTCTAAACCTTTCTCTACATCTACCCCATTTTCTTCTAAAAATTCTCTATTCATTTTATACTTCCTTCCTATTATAAATTATATCATATATTTTATTTTTTTAAATATTTTTTTAAAACTCTATTAAGTTCTGGTTTTTCAATAGGTTTTGCTAAATAATCACTAAAGCCAGATTCAATATACTTTTCTTTCATTCCAGTAAGAGCATTTGCAGTAAGTGCAACAATAGGCCCATCATATAAACTCTCTTCTTTTATCTTTTTTAGTGTTTCAGTACCACTCATTTTTGGCATCATATCATCCATTAATATTAAATCATAACTATTATTTTCTTTCAATTTGTCAATTGTTTCAAACCCACTTTCAGCTGATTCAATTGTTAAATTATATGGAGTAAGAAGTCTAACAGCTACCTTTATATTAAGTTTATTATCATCTACAACAAGTACTTTTTTCCCTCTTAAATCTTCAATTTTTTTATTTGCATTATCTTCATCAGCTAATGCTATTGTAGGATTTTTTACAATTTTTTGATCTAATACAATAGTAAATATAGATCCTTTACCATATTCACTTTGCACAATTATTTTCCCATTCATAAGTTCTAGTAATTTTTTAGTAATTGCAAGACCTAATCCTGTACCTTCAATTGTAGTATTTCTATCTTCTTCAAGTCTTTCAAATTTAGTAAACAATTTATCTATATTTTCTTTCTTTATTCCTCTTCCTGTATCTTCAACAGAAATAATCATTCTTACAATTCCATCTTTAATAATAGATTTAGTAGTAAATATTATTTTTCCTTTATCTGTATACTTTGCTGCATTAGTAAGAACATTTAATATTACCTGTTTTACTCTTATTTGATCTCCATATAATACTCTAGGTATAGATTCATCAAACTTAGTTATAAATTCTATCGGTTTTTCGTTAATTCTTACTTTAGTTAATTTTGTAAGTTCATCAAACATTTTTTTTGTATCATATTCTTTATTTATTATCTCTATTTTGTTTGCTTCTATTTTAGATATATCAAGTACACCATTTACTATTTCAAGTAAATTATCAGATGCGGTTAATATATCTTTAACATCATTTTTTAAATCTGCTGGCAACTTTTCATTTTCATATAGTGAATTACTAAATCCAACAATTGCATTAAGTGGTGTTCGTATTTCGTGAGACATGCTTGATAGAAAATCTGTCTTAGCACTATTTGCTTTTTCTGCTTGATCTCTTGCTATATTTAATTGCTCAATTAATTTCATATCTGGATTTTCTATTGTAAAAAACATAACTATATTTATAAAAGTTATTATAAATGTAGTTAATAATAATCCTGGATTAATACTTCTTGCAATAAGTGCAATTATACATAATATAACTAAGACTGCAATTGGAATATACTTATGATATGATAACCTTTTTCTATAAAGTATTATCAAACCTAATATTATACAAGTATGTATAACAGAAATAATAACTACTTCTGAAATAGCTTTACCATAAGAATACATAACTCCATTATTATTATATAAATTTAATGGTAATATAAATACAAAGATTATAGCTATAATAATTGATAAAAAATATATTATATCTATTATTTTCCCATACTTATTATTTGTACTTTTTGGGATTGTTACTTTAAATATATAAAGACTAAAAAGTGACACCCAAATTATAATATATGATAAATAAAATCTATTTAAAATATATACAATATTATTATAAGGATCATAATAACCAAAGTACACTACTATTATATCTATTATAATTCCAATTATATTAGTAATAGATAAAACTGAAAATATATCTGTTTCGAAGTTTTTTACTCTATTTTTAGCAAAAAAAACAATTAACACCATTACCATGTAAAAAAAGCTTGCTATTTGAAAATGCATATTTATCATATTATCACTACCTTACAATTTTATTATATAATATTTTTTTATAAATAAAAAGACTATTAACGAATTTTGCTTGTCAATAATCTGTGAAATAAGATTGACTAATCTTTATTTTTTTTAAAATAAGTTAATTTTAGTCTTTTATTTGTCTCATATTCTTTAACTTCATCTAAAAGTGAACTGATTTCTTCTTTTAATTCTTCATTCTTCTTTAATAAATCATCTTCAGGACTTATATATATAGGATCTCCTACTGACATACATAAATTATTTTTAAATAATCTATAATCTGAATTAATTGCACAAGGATAGATTGGACTCTCTGTTATTTGACTTATAATTACAGTACCCATATGAAAATCCAATAATCTTTTATCTGTTTTATTTCTAGTTCCTTCAGGATACATCATAATTAATGAATCATTTAGTAGTGCTTTTATCATATCTTCTTTTGCTTCTCTTCTACTTTCGGGATCATTATTATCTACAAAAAATGATCCTATTGTTGAAAATAATTTGCTCCATAGTTTATCATCTAAAAGTTCATGTTTTGCTAATAAATGAAATGGCATATCACTGTTTGTCATTAATAATAACGGATCAAAAGAATGTAAATGATTAGCAGCAAGAATAACACTTCCTGTTTTAGGAAATTTTTCTTTGTGTATTACATGAGGTTTATAAACTAAATTAAAAACTTTCTGCATTTTACCTATAATTTTCCTGCAACCATTTTCTCCTTTTTCTAAAGAAAACGGATCTCTTTGATTATAATACCACTGTTTTAAACTTTTAAAATACTTTATTTTTTCTTCTTTACTCATTTTATTTATAATTTTATAGTTTAAAAGTTCTACTTTTGATTTATTATGTTCATTTATTATAAAATTGATTGTTTCTTCTAATTCTTTTGCATTTGAAACCTTAGTGACTTTATCATCCATATAATCTTTATTATTTCTTGTTTCAAAACATATAGTATTAGTTATATCCTTTATTTTTTCTACATTTTCTTTTTTGTCATCAATCATTATATGTATATTATATTTTTTTATTGCATTATATTTGTCAATGTCACTTTGCTTTGTAGATGTATATATAATACCATCAACTTTAATTGAATTTCTTTCCAATGCTTTTTCTAATTCTTTTCTCATTATATGCCCAACAACATTGTTTTCATTTGCTTTAGCACGGGATGTAAGTATATATACTTTATGACCTTGTTTTCTTAGTTTATTTATTAATTCACTTATACCCTCTGCAGCAATTACATTTCTATTATATTTAAAAGTATTTTTACTCCAAAAATTGACTTCTTCCTTATTTGTACAATTAAAAACTTCTTTTATTCCATATCCATTTATATCATAAATAGGTCTATTTTTAAAAAATTTTTGTCCCTCTTTTATTTGAAAATCTTCTATTGGAAATATTACTCCATCTGCATCAAAAGCTATATTCATAAATATTACACCCCCAAAAAATTATATTTTTTACTAAAATAATAAAAAACAAATCAAATCAATACTACTATAAATTCTAAAAATAGTCAATTTTTTTGCTTTTTTTCATTTTTTAATAAATTATTGACATATTATTTTTTCAAATACCCTTATACCATCCATCGCACTTGTTGTTATACCTCCTGCATATCCTGCGCCTTCTCCAATTGGATATATTCCTTTTATATTTGACATGTAATTATTATCTCGTAATATTCTAACAGGAGATGATGTTCTTGTTTCTACCCCTGATATAATTGAATCAAAAGAAGAATATCCTTTTATTTTTGTATCAAAATATTCTATTGCTTCAACTAAATCATTACATATAAATTTGGGAAGTATATCATTAATATTTGAAAATGTATAGTTACCCTTAAACTTAGGCTTTATACTTTTAAATTTAGTACTTAATTTATTTTTTTTAAAATCTTCATAAAGTTGTACTGGAATAAATCCATTACCTTTTTCATAAGCAAGTTTTTCTAATTTTCTTTGAAATTCCATTCCATCAAATAAATTATTTCCAAAATCTTCGCTTGATACTGTTACTACAATTGCGCTATTAGATATTTTACTATCTCTTTTGTAATTACTCATACCATTTATAACCAAATAACCTTCTTCACTAGATGCATTAACTACATAACCTCCTGGACACATACAAAATGAATAAACTCCTCTTTTATCTTTTGTTTTATATGTTAATTTATAATCTGCTGGAGGAAGTAATTTATAATTTTTCCCATATTGATTAAAATTAATCATTTCTTGTAGATGTTGAATTCTAACTCCTACTGCAAAAGGTTTACTAACCATATTTATGCCTTTTTCATGAAGCATCTTAAATGTATCTCTTGCACTATGACCTATTGCAATTATTAAATCATCACAATTAATTAACTCACTATTGTTTACTTCTATTTGTTTAATAGTATTGTCTTTTATAATTAAATTAGTTAAAAGAGAATTGTATTTAAATTCCCCTCCCATTTTAATTATTTTATTTCTCATATTTATTATTACTTCCCTAAGTAAATCTGTACCTATATGAGGTTTATTTTCATATAATATTTCTTTTGGTGCACCACATTCTACAAATATTTCAAATACTTTTTTCATCATATGATTCTTATCTTTTACTAAAGTATTTAATTTACCATCTGAAAAAGTACCCGCACCACCTTCACCAAATTGTACATTAGAATTTTTATTTAATTTACCTGTTTTCCAAAATTCTTCTATAGTTTTTACTCTATCTTCTACTTTTTCTCCTCTTTCTATTATTATAGGATTATAACCATAAAATGAAAGCATATATGCACAAAATAATCCAGATGGACCTGAGCCTACAATAATAGGTCTATTATTCATTTTTCTTTTATTTTTAATATTAATTTTATATGATTCATCTTTTTTTAGATAAATATCATTAGATTTATTTTTATTTAATAATTTATTTTCATTATTTACATTTACTTCAACTTCATATACATAGTTAATATTATTCTTATTCCTTGCATCAATAGATTTTTTTACTATATTTAATTTTTTTATATCATTCTTATCTATTTTTAATTTTAATGCTACTTTATTTTTTAGTTCATCTAAAGTGTCATTTTTAATATTTAATTTTATTTGTCTTACACCTATCATTTAACAATCACTTCCCGCTAAGAAACCTGATATAAATGCAAATGTTAAATTGTATCCACCACAATCACCATCTACATCAAGTAATTCACCCGTTATATATAAATTATTTATTTTTCTACTCATCATATTTTTATAATTAATTTCACTTAAAATTAATCCTCCTGTACAAACTTGTGCTTTGTCAAAAGAATTAGTACCTATTATATCAAATCTATATGTTACTACATTTTTAGATAAAGTATCTAGTTGTTTAGTTGTTAATTCGTCTAATTTAGAATTATAATTTATGTTAGATGTTTTAAGTATTACATTTATTACTTTTTTATTTAATATTCCCTCTAATAATTCATATATGTTTTTATTCTTATTATTTTTTTCTTTTATATAACTTATAAATTCTTCTTTTGTTTTTATAAATGGAATAAAATTAACTAAAACATATTTATCATTATCATTTTTATTTACTAAATAACTTATGTTAAATGTACATATACCACTTAATCCATAATCCGTTAATTGAAGTTCTCCAGAATCCTCTTTTAATAATAAGTTATTTTCATATAATGATACTTTTGCTTCACATCTAACACCTGTAAGTTCTTTTAAATATTTGTTATTTGATACTATCCCTGTAAGCGCAGGATTTATTTTTGTTATATTATGCCCTAAATCTTTTAAAAATTTATACCCCATACCATCTGATCCTGTTTTTGGATATGCTTTTGAGCCTGTTGATATAATTAATTTATCACAAATAATTTCATCATTAATAATAAATTTCCCATCATAATTTATATCATTTACTAAATAATTACATATAACTTTTACACCAATACTATTAAGTTTAGCATTAAACATATCTTTTACATTTATAGCTTGATTTGAATATGGATAATAATATCCATTTTTTATTTTAGGTATTATACCTATATCATCATAAAATTTAAGTAATTCATTAATATTTTCCTTTGTTATTATCTTTTTTACTATATCCATACTATCTGAATGATAATGATTAACATCTTGATCATCATTAAAATAATTACACCTACCACTTCCTGTGATTAATAATTTTTTTAATATATCATTATTTCTTTCTAAAATAATTACATCATTACCATTTTTCTTTGCATATATTGCGGATATTACTCCTGATACTCCCCCACCTATTATCACAATTTTACTCATATTAATCTCCATTTTATATTTGAAATTTATTATATTTTTCTTTATCTAATTCATATGATTCAATTAATTTTTCTATTGCTATAAGTTCTTTTTTAGATCTATCTTTAAACATATTTTTAATCCAATTAACATCATTATAATTTCTTGCATAAAAATATTCTTTTCTCATTTGTTCTGGTATAATTACAGGCGCATGAAGTTGTCTTAATAAATTAAAATTTAACAATAATCTACTTGTTCTGCCATTACCATCTTCAAAAGGATGTATTCTTAAAAATTCTATATTAAATAGTGCTTCTCTTTCAAATATATCTAAATTACTCCATTTCCCATAATAATCATCTAATAATTTTTTCATATCAATTTCTATGTTTTCTGGGTCTGATATAGGAAATTTATCATCTAATTTTTGTCCTTTCCCTATTTTTCTATAACCATTAGAAATGAATTCTGCATGCTTATTTATAGTATTTGCAACTTCAATAATTAATTCTTCTGTAAGTGGTCTATCTGATGTATCATTTAACTTACATAATAATATTTGAAATGCATCATAGTTATCTTTCAAACTAAGTACATTTGCATAATCATAAAGAGCATCTATACTTGAATTATCATTTTCTATTGTATTATTTGAATATATCAATCTATTATTTAGAATTTCTAAATAAATTCCATAGAACTTTGGATCTTTAAAATATTTAATATGATTATCTTCTAATTTAGCCATAACATGCACCCTCTTTAAATAATTATATTGCATTATTTAACATTTTGCAAAGAATAAAACATAAAACTTCATTATTTTAAATCATCTTTTATTTTAGATAAATCTATTTTAGTAACTTTTTCTAGATAATGTTTACCACATAAAGGAATATATTCTACATTTTTTCACCATTTATTACTGATTCTCTTAAATTTGTAATGGTTGTCCAAATAAAACTCATTGTAGAAAGAAAAAATATTAGGCAAACTTGTATCACCATGAGAAAAACATAATTCTTCTTAAAACTGATTATCAATTAAATATTTTAACAGATTTTCTACACTACCAAATTTTTGTAATGTTTCTTCTTTTAAATCCTTATTTTTACTAATCCCTTTTTCACGTTTTTTTCAATTAAAGACAATTTATATTTATTAGAAACATCAAATGGACAATTTGATATATCAACTGCATAAATATTATCAAATGCTTCTTTAATTACTTTTAATAACTCATCTGAACTCTTTAAATAAGTTTCAGAACAAACCATCTCACCTAAAATAGCTTTGGTAATTAAAAATTCATTTTCATTATCAAAAAAAACAATTTCTGGTACAGATAATTTTCCATCCAACCATTTTAACGCATTATATTCTTGTGTAAGTAGTCCTTTTTTTGCTATTTTTAAATAGTATATTTGATCATCTTTAATTATTTGAATAACTTGTGAATCAGAACAACCTATTCCTATTTCTTTTAACGACGTATTTGATATAAAATCTTCAACTTTTTTTGTCAATTTATATTTAAAATCCATATTTATCTTCCTATCTTCTCCTTGATGTAGTATTTTCAAGAGGCATTAACTTTTTTACTTTTTGCTCTTTGAAATAATCATAATTTCCTAAATACTCATTAAATGTTTGATCCTCAATATTTATTACACGTTGAGCCAATTTATTTATAAAATATCTATCATGTGAACTAATTATAATTGTACCTTTATAACTTGAAAGGAAATGCTCAAACTACTCTAATGTATCAATATCAAAATTATTGGTTATTGTCAACACTCTGAATACTGGTCTACTTTTTGAAGTTCCAGTATTTTATTTTTTATTATTGAATCTTTTGAATAAAGATAATTTTTTTGATCCTTCTTGTTTTTCTTGTTGTACAGTTTCAGCAAGTTTATTTAATCTTTGTTCTAATGATATCAAATGTCTAAAGAATTCTAAAAATTCTTGATAATAATATTCATATTCTGAACCACTTGTTCTAATTCTTACAGAATTAGTATAACATTTTTTAGAATATTTACATTTTTGTATTGTTACATTAATAGTTCTATTTTCTATATATTCAAGTCTTAAAAAATTATCTGGACCACTATCTGAATGCCAAATTATTACTTTATTTTCTAAATCAATAAAGTCTTTAGGTAAATGAGAATATTCCTTCTCATTATCGCTATTTAACATATATCTTCCAACAATAGATTTCATTAAATATTCAAAAACTATATATGTTTGCCATTCAGAATAATTTCTAGAAGATAAACTTAATTCTATATTCATTTCTTCTTGTGAAGTAGAAAACCAAATATCATCATCATTGCGTTGAGTTATTGAAAATCCTTGATCTTTTTTTTGAATAATAATAGCATTATTACAACGACTTATTTTAAAATCTTTTTGTTCCATAATATTCCTCCTTAATGAATTGTTTATTTTCTTTTCTTTTTTGTAATATTAATTGTTTTTCTCGTCTTATATCTTCTTTTGTAATACCTAGATTAGCTTTTAAAGTAATTCTAGGCTCTTTTGTTTTTTCAATTTTAGGAGTTAAATATTTTAATTCTTCAAGAGTATATTTAGTGACAGGTATATCATATGTATCAACCTTATAATAATTTAGTGCTATAAAATAAACATCAACACCTTGTAAAGAAATATTAACACCATTAGTTTTTGCTAATAATATTGTAGTACTATCAGATTCTGGATTACTTTTAACATAATCTCTAAAGTCATCAACATAATTTCTAAAGTCATCAACATTTTTTGTTAATTGCCCTTTTATATAATCAAATATTTCTTTTTCAGTGGATATATTAAATTCATTATTGGCTGGCATTGTACCGTTTACATATAAATAATATAAACTTTCGTTTTCTCCAGATGGTTTTTCAAATAATTTTTCTAATTCTTCTCTTGTTTTAAAACTAGTACTTTTATAAATCGGCATAACCTTATTAACTGCTAATGCTTCATTTTTATCTTTAACTATATAACTTTCAATTAAGCAGCCATCACTAATTCTTATATAAGGTTGTTCAAAATCAAATAATTGATTAGCATAATGATAAATTCCATAAAAAGCAAATTTTGTATAATGTGTAGGTATAGTATGATAAGGGAATTATTTTCTTCTTTCGTCAGTAACATAATTATTAATAAAAACTATTGAACCTTCTTTATGATGATATACAATTCCATTTCTATCTAAAACAGTTATTGCATTTTTATATGGAATCATAATTTGTGCACAATCTTCTCCTACATACCAACTATTAATTCTTTGTACTATTTCGTTTATTTCTTTTGCCATATAATCCTCCCCTTAAATGTATCAAATATTATAACATAAAATTTTATATTTTTATTAATCATACTCATTATTTTTATGAAATTTATAAAAAATGCCACCTAATTGCACCTAGAGTAACAATTAACGTTTGAAAACCCTTTGATACAAACAAAAAATGGAGCCATATGGCTCCTTCAGGGGGTTTTGGTTACACTTTCACTTTAATCTGTAAAAGTGCTGTTACGTAACATACGTTACGCTATAATAATGATAAAGTATTTTATTGTAAAAGTCAATAGTTTTTAATCTATATTTATATTTTCTCTTAATATATTTTTTAGTATCTCATAATTGTCAATATTATCTAAAATTTCATTTGAATCATCTTTTGCTTTTAGCAATAAATCATAATCTTTTGTTATATTTGCTAGTTTAAATGACATATCACCGCTTTGTCTTACTCCAAATAGATCACCATGTCCCCTTAATTTTAAATCTTCTTCTGCAAGTGTAAAACCATCTGATACTTTTTCCATAATATTTAATCTTTTTGAATCTTTATTTGTTATTAAAATACAATAAGATTGATAAGAATTTCTACCTACTCTACCTCTTAATTGATGAAGTGTTGCAAGTCCAAACTTATATGCATCAAATATCACCATCATAGTAGCATTCTTTACATCTACACCTACTTCAATAACGGTAGTACTTATTAATATATCTATTTTTTTATTTAAATAATCATCCATTATTTTATCTTTTTCTTTTGAAGTCATTTTTCCATGTAAAATTCCAATGTTATAATTTTTAAATGCTAGTTTAAATTTTTTTGCTAATTTTTGAATATCTTCTTCCTCATCATCTGCTTCTTCAATTAAAGGTGATACTATATATATTTGATGTTTATTATCTAATTCTTCTTTTATTTTATATAATACTTTTTTAATTTCTTTAGTATCAACTACTTTAGTTATTATCTTTTTTCTACCACTAGGCATTGAATTAATAATAGATATATCCATATCTCCATATATAGTAAGTGCATATGTTCTTGGTATTGGTGTTGCACTCATATAAAGTACATCAGGAAGATTTCCTTTATTTCTTAAATTATTTCTTTGATTAACTCCAAATCTATGTTGTTCATCTGTTATTACAAGTCCTAAATTATTATAAAATATATCATCGGTAATAATCGCATGAGTCCCTATTATAATGTTAGATTGTCCTTTTTTTATTCTTTCATATGCTTCTTCTTTCTCTTTCTTTTTCATACTTCCTACAAGTAATTCAACTTTTATATTATACCCTTCAAATAAATTTTTAATATTAGCGTAATGTTGTTTAGCAAGTACTTCAGTTGGAACCATCAAGGCACTTTGATAATTATCTAAATAAAGTGCATACATACTTATTATAGATACTATAGTTTTACCGGATCCTACATCACCTTCAATTAATCTATTCATTCTTTTCTCACTTTTTAAATCATTAAAAATATCTTTAAGAGCATTTTTTTGATCAATAGTAAGTGCAAAAGGTAATCCTTTAATAAACTCATTTATTTTACTAATATCTATATTTTTTTTATAACCAGTATTTAAACTATTATTTCTTCTTTTTAAAGCATTTATCTTAAGCATAAATAAGAAAAGTTCTTCATATTTACATCTTTTAAGCGCATCATTTATATTATTTAAATTTTGTGGATTATGAATAATAGTTAATGCACTTTTTTTATCTATAAAACTATATTTATCACTTATATATTTTGGAATATAATCTATTACTTTAGTACTTTCTAAAGCGATATTAATAAGTTTATTTAATGATTTACTGTTAATACCTTTTACTAAATGATAAACAGGTTCTATTTTTTCATTATTTCCTAAAATAAATAATTTAATATCACTTGCGGTTATAGTGTTAGTTTTTTCATCATATTTTCCTATCACTGTAATACCTTTACCAATATATAAATTATTTTTTAAAAAGCCTCTATTGAATATAATTACGTTTACTAGTTTATCATTTGTATTTATTTTAAAACTTAATCTATTTATCTTTTTAAAAAAGTTTAAAGTTACAGGTGATTCTATTATTCCAGATACTATAACTTTATCTTCATATAAAGAAGTTTGTTTTAATATTTCATATCTAAATGGATAATGTTCAATTAAATCATTAGTATTATTTATATTCATTTTATGTAAAAATTCTATTGTTTTTGGTCCTACCCCTTTAATATCATTTAAATTCATTATTATATTCCTTTCTTTAAAAATATTATAACATAATTTTTAAAAAGTACTTGACAAAAATACCTTTTATCAGTAATATATATGCTACCAATTCCCAAATGGCGAATTGGTGCTAGTATCACACTAGCCAACCCCTTTTTATTCTTTTTTAGGAAGCTGCCCTTCAGGGGGGACAGCTTCTTTTTTTATAAAAAAAAATGCAATAAATTAATTTATTGCAACTCCATTTACATATAATTTATAACCATTAAAGTCTATATTACTATAAGAAGCATCTTCATCTTCTAAACTAGTTACATAAGAATCCCCAGTTAATTTAATTTTTGATGATTCGTTTAATACTAATTTAATATTTTTTGCTGTATTATCTTTGTTTATAGTTCCCTCATAATTTGAATATGTTAAAGTCATATCTAAAGTAGAAATAGAATCAACGACAATGTTTCCTTCTACTGATTGATTAGGTATTCCACCACCATAGGTTGATTTTCCAAACACTTTTAAAATGTCTTCTTCTGTTAATTTTTTTTCTAAAATTATTTTTGTATTTTTGAATTCTCGTTTTGAATATAGCATTTCAAAAATATCTAAAATACTAGATTTTCCAATATTATTTTTTCTATTTTTTCCTATAATTACATTTATAGGTTTTATATTGTCTGTACATCCTGACTTAAAACATTTATAATCTTGAAATTTTATACACTTTATATCCATACTATCAATTCCCTATAAAAAAGGGCATAATATAACTATTTATATTAGCCCTTTATATTCTTATTTTTCATCTGATACTAATTTTTTTGTATATCCTTTTTTCTTCATATTATCAATAGTAATTGTAGAAGCTAATTCTATTGCCTTTACTAACTCATCATAAACAAAAGTCATTTGTTCAGGAGTGATTGGTGTTTTATCTCCATAAGTTTCACCTGATAATCCTTGAGTAATATTATATCTTAAATCTATTTTTTGTTTAGAATTATCCCCAGAATAATTTATATAAATATGTTCACCTTTATCAGTTTCCTTATTTCCTTTATCAGAAAAATAATGTAGTACGGTTAGATATTCTTTTGGACCTAGAACATACATTAATTGATAAGAAAAACCATTTGGGCTTCTATAATATCTAACTTCACTTTCTCCATCTTTTGCTTTTATTGTCATTCTGCAACAATTTTTTCTATATTTACCATCTTTTTCATTATAAGTATCAGCACTAATATTAACTTTTTGCAAATAATTATCAATAGAATCTAATTCTATATCTTCATTTATGTATGGATTAATTGTTCTATCAAATTGGTCGACAATTTCTCTAAAAGCATGACCGAAAGGAGTATTTTTATCTCGAACAATAGTATTTAGAAAACTTTCACCATATTGTCCATCTGCACCCATCCAATCATAAGTAGTAATACCAGGATTTACTTTCTTTAAAATTTCAGCACTGATAGTTGATATTATTTCATCATATTTCTGAACTTCTGTTTCACGTAGTCCTTGCTTTCTAGCATAATAATCTTTTAATTCTGTCAAAAGAATAATAAGTCCTTCTTTAGAATCAATATGATATGTTTCAATATATTTGTTTTCATTTTTTCTTCTCAACATATTCTTCTAGATTTTTTACATCTTGCTAAATATTCATCTGCGCCAAGATGTTGGTCTATATGTTCTTGAATTTCTTTTTTATACTGATCGTCCGTTGCATGCTCGATTGGAATGTAATCACTACAACCACCATCAATTCTTATTTCGTGAGGGTTGTTAGGATATTTTTCATAAATAATGTTAGCAACTTCTAAAGGAACTTTACCCCTAATTACAGTATAATAACTGCCACCAAAATATATTGCAATATTATTCCAAAAATGTACTGCTTCACTTGAACCATATATACCAGTTGTATTTATTAAATGATTATTAATACCAAGTGTTTTTAAAACCTCGTTAAACTCTAATCGATTCATAAGTTAAACCTCCCTTTGTTAGTTATATATTATATCATAGTTTTTAGAATTTTTGCAAATGTGTTTCTAAATTATCAAAAATTTAGTATAAACAAAGAATACGGCCAATCAAAGTAGTCGTATTCTTTGTCTAAGGTTTCTTCTTTTATAAAATCATTTACTTCTATTTCTTTATCAGTATCTTTAGAAATATTCATTAAATCGTAAGAATTATATAAATCTTTTTCATAACAATCTTTTAAAATATTTATAGTTTTATTTTTTTCAACTTCATTTTGAGAAAGTAGAATTCTTCTAAAAAAGTCTTTTAATATTTCTAGTAAATGTTTGATAAAATCAATTAGGGTATTATTCTTTTCAGCTAATTTTTCACATTCTTTCTCTAAATTATCTATTACTTTTTGAGAATAATTATATTCTTTTTCTAACTCTTTATAATTAAAAATATAATCATCTAAGTCATTGAAAAAATTTTGATATATTACTTGATTTTGAATTTCTTTAGTATATAAATCCAAATATTTTAGTAAGATGTGATATGATTCACCATCTATAATAACAGAATCTGAAAAAACTTTCTTTTTAGAAAATTTTAACATATTAATAATTTTTAAATGTTCATTTTCAATATTCTTTTTACTTTTATTAGCAAGTCTTTCATAATGTCTAGTTATACCTTTTAATTGTCCTAAAGAAAGATTTTTAATTTTAGTTCCTTTTTCTCCACATTCTAATTTAAAACCTAAATTATTTAATCTAAAACAATATTTATCTTGCAATATGCTTAAATTAATTTGGTCTTTAATATAATCTCTTTTAGAAATAGTATATCTTTCTTTATTAACTCTTTTATCAAACTTTTTAACAAGAGGTACTACTACACAATGAATGTGTGGTGTTCTTTCATCTAGGTGTAATACTGATTGTATCACTTGTTCTTTAGTATAACCTAAATCTTTATAAACAAAATCCATACATCCATTAGCCCATCTTAATATTTCTTCTTTAGTCATATCTTTAAAGAATTCTGGACCACTTGTAAATATCATTTCATCTGCTACACAACTTTTAGAATCATCTACCATTTGATCAAAATCTTTATATCTATCTTGTCTAATGATTTTCATTTTTTCTTCGTGTTCTTTTCGATATTCTTTAGTAATTTCATAAAATTTTTCTCTATATTTCTTATCACATTTAACCAATTGTATATTATTTTTACTATCTTCTTTTCTTATATCTGGATTAGACTTATAAGATTCTTTTTCTCGTTTATTATGACTACCAATATGGGATAAATCTTCTAATGTATTAATGCTTTGACATCTAAATATTGCATAACTCATTTGGTCGTTCTTTTCTATTTAAACGAGAATATAATGCACTTTCTAAATCTAAAGTAATAACTCCTAATCTTAATGTTTTATCATTATAATTTTTAGTATCTGATAAAACTATTAATCTTAATATTTGTTCATAATCTCCATTAGGTTCAAAACTAATATCTTCTAATTTACTATCTGCTTCAGTTTCATAATAATTTAGTTTTAAACTATTTTTTGAAACAACTTCTTGTAATTTATTAAAATATTCTTTTGCTTCTAAACTTGTTTTACCCTCGTGATTCATAGGGATTTTAAAATCTTTTTCATCAATAAATATATTAAAGTTATAAGGTACACCATAATTATTATGGTAATTAACTAAATCAGTTAGAAAACTTTTTCTATATTCAATATTTAACAATTCTATTTTATCTCCAACTTTATTAACTTCAATATTATCAATATAAGTACCAATTATTCTTTTCATTTCTTCTCTTGAAGCATTAGTTAAATTTAGAATATTAGTTAAAAATATATCAGGATTAACAAAAGTATCAATTGTTTCTGTGTCTTCTAAAATTAATAAATCATTAGTAGTAAAGTTAAAATTTTCACATTGTTTTATTTCTTTAATCTTTTTATTAATATTATCAATTTTATATCTAATACTTTTTAATTCGTTATCAAACTCATCCATTTTAACAACTCCATTTAGATATGCGCATTTAATTCTTTCTTCTTGTTTTTCTAGTTCTTTTAATTCAGTTTGATGATCTTTAGTATTATCTTCTTGTTTGTGTTTTATAAATGGAGTGTAATATTTACTAATCAAATTATCTTTTCTTATTAGGTCATATAATTGAAGTAGTAAACCATCTCTTATAGTATCTTCTTTGTAGTTAGTTCTACATTTTTAGCATTTATAGTAATAATATTTCTTACCACTTTTTCTTTTAGTAGTAGCTTTACCACCTAAAAAATACCACATACAGAACATTTTAATTTATTAGTAAAAAGGTAAGTTGCAGTTCTTTCATAGTGTCTAGCATTTCTTTGTGTCTGATACTGACAAGCATTCCATTTTTCTTTAGATACAATAGGTTCAACAACATTTTCATAATAAGTAGGATTTTTTGTTTTCTTACCATGAAGATAATCACCTTTATAAAGTTCATTAGTCATTATCTTTTGAATAGTAGAATCTAACCAATTAGTTCTTCCTAATATTTGTTCCTCGTTATAAATATTAGCAATACCTTGATAACTTTTTCCTTCTAAATATAAACCATACAGTCTTATTACAATATCTTTTGTTAAGTCATCAGGTACTAATTTCATTTCATTTTGCGATACACTTGTCATAATTCGGAGTGTTAATCTTCCAGTAGAGGTAGTAGTATTTGATGAATCATTTAAACAGTCTATATCACATCCAGCATTATCAACTACTGCCATTAGTTTTTCTACATCAAAGACACTTCTTGTAAGTCTATCCATTTTAAATGCCACAATAACATTAATTGTACCGTTTTTCACATCTCTTAACATTTCTCTATATGCTGGTCTTTTGTCGTTTTTAGCACTTATTCCAGCATCTTCATATACTTTATCCTTTTCGCTCACAAAAGGCTTTTAATTGTTCTTCTTGTTGTCCTAAACGAAAACCTTCACGAGCTTGGTCGAGTGTACTCACTCTAATGTAAATTCCTGCAATCTTTTTTTTCTTCGTTCATTCTTTCATCTCTCCTTTTCTTTTTTAGAGAGATTAAAAGTACAAAAAGACCATACTTTTAACCTCAAGTATTGTACTTCCTTTTTGCACGCCTAATTTTAAAACAATTAATTTGTTTTAAGATGAACTTCTAAATCCTTTAATTTAATACTCTTAGAATAATCATTTACAAATAAAGTATCACTTCCATTAAATATTAAATAATTATTCCCTCCCACTGTTATAATATGTGGACTTACATAAGCAATGTTAGTTCCTTTGATATTGATAATACTTCCTTGTTTAATAATAGGCTTAACACAAGCAAATCTACATATAATTTCAATTCTTTTTAAGACTTCCTTATCAAACTCTAATTCCTTAACTTCCTTCATAACTCTTCACTTCCATTCTCAAATAACAAAAAAACTAGACGGTACTTCTAGTTAATATTTATTACTACTCGAAAAGTTCGAGTTTCCTATCAATCTGG
>CALVQR010000018.1 GCA_944358265.1 uncultured Bacilli bacterium
TATGAATGAAGGGAAAAATCCTCTTCATAATGTTTTACATTTTACAGGAGAAAAAGATAAAATAGAAGTAGAAATTGCACTTCAATATACTGATACCTATAATGAAAATATAATATCTTTTGTTAATAATGTTAAAACATCAGATGGAGGTTCTCATGAAGTAGGCTTTAAAACTGCACTTACTAAAGTTTTTAACGAATATGCAAGGCGTAATGGATATTTAAAAGCAAAAGATAAAAATTTAGAAGGTCCAGATGTAAGAGAAGGACTAACTGCGATTATTTCTCTTAGAATTCCAGAAGCACTTCTTCAATTTGAAGGTCAAACAAAAGGAAAACTTGGGACTCCAATTGCTAAAACAGTTGTTGAAAATATTGTTACTGAAAAACTAGGATATTATTTAGAAGAAAATAAGGAAGCCGCAGTAACTATTTTAAATAAAGCGTTAAAGGGCAAAGCAGCAAGAGAAGCCGCTAGAAAAGCAAGAGACGAAGCAAGAAAAGAAAAAGGAACTAAAAAAGAAAAAAATATTAGTGATAAATTAGCACCTGCGCAAAAGAAAGATCCAAAGAAAAATGAATTATTTATAGTAGAGGGAGATTCTGCTGGAGGTTCTGCTAAAACTGGAAGAGATAGACGTTATCAAGCAATACTTCCACTTCGTGGTAAAGTACTTAATACAGAAAAAGCTAAAATAGAAGATGTATATAAAAATGCAGAAATTAATACACTTATTTATACAATAGGTGCGGGCGTTGGCAGTGACTTTGATATTAATGATTGTAATTATGATAAAGTTATAATAATGACAGATGCCGATGTTGATGGTTCTCATATACAAGTACTTTTAATAACATTTTTCTATAGATACATGAGACCACTTATAGAAAATGGTAAGCTTTATATTGCAACTCCGCCACTATATAAGATTGAGTTTAGTAAAAAAGAAATAGTATATGCTTATAATGATGAAGAATTAAAAGAATATACTAAAGGAAGAAAACCTATTGATATTCAAAGATATAAAGGTTTAGGAGAAATGGATGCAGAACAATTATGGGAAACAACAATGGATCCAGAGCATAGACTATTAATTAGAGTAAAAATAACTGATGCAGCTTTATCAGAAAAAAGAGTATCAGTTCTAATGGGAGAAGAAGTAGAACCAAGAAAAGAATGGATAGAAGAAAATGTAGAATTTTCTTTAGAAGATAATTATGAAATATAGTTAGTGGGTGAATAATAATGAGTAAGAAAAAAGAAGAAAAAAGCGAAATAGTTCAAAAAATACATGATTATGCTTTAGAAAAAATAATGGGCGATAGATTCGCATCATATGCAAAAGAAATAATTCAAGATAGAGCTCTTCCAGATGTTAGAGATGGTCTTAAACCTGTTCAAAGAAGAATCCTTTATGGAATGTATAAAGAGAAAAATACATATGAAAATAAATATAGAAAAAGTGCAAGAGCTGTAGGAGATATAATGGGTAAATATCATCCACATGGTGATTCATCTATTTATGATGCGATGGTTAGAATGAGTCAAGATTGGAAGATGATGACTCCATATATTGATATGCATGGTAATAATGGATCAATGGATGGAGATTCTGCTGCGGCGATGCGTTATACAGAAGCAAGGCTTTCTAAAATAAGTAATGAACTTCTTAAAGATATAGAAAAAAATACTGTTAATATGGCGCCTAATTACGATGATACAAGATTAGAACCTACTGTACTACCTTGCAAGTTTCCTAATTTACTTGTAAATGGATCTACAGGTATAAGCGCAGGATATGCAACTAATATTCCACCACATAACTTAATAGAAGTAATAGATGCTACTATTTATAGAATAGATAAACCAAAATGTTCTTTTGAAGAAATATTTGATATTGTTAAAGGGCCAGATTTTCCAACGGGAGGAGTAATCGAAGGAAAAAAACAAATAGAAGATGCATATAGAACTGGTAAGGGGAAAATAAATGTAAAGTGTAAATATGAATTAATAAAAGAAAAAAATAATAATCAAATTATTATTACAGAAATTCCTTATGAAGTTAATAAAGCAAATTTAGTAAAAAAAATAAATGATATTAGAATAGAAAAGAAAATAGATGGAATTATAGATGCAAGAGATGAAACTGCAAGAGGTGATCTTAGAATCGTAATCGATTTAAAGAAAGATGCAAACAGTGAACTTATACTAAACTATTTACTTAAAAATACTGATATGCAAATTTCATATAGTTTTAATATGATTGCAATTGTAAATAGAAGGCCAAAACTTGTAAGTTTAATTGAAATAATTGATGCTTATATTGCACATCAAACAGAAGTAATAACAAGAAAAAGTAAATTTGATCTTGAACATGCTAAGGTGAGAATGCATATTGTTGACGGATATTTAAAAGCAATGAGTATATTAGATGAGGTAATCTCATGTATTAGAAAAAGTCAAAATAGATCAGATGCAATAAATAATTTAGTAAAACAGTTTGATTTTACTAGTGAACAGGCTACTGCTATAGTTGATATGAAACTTTATAGATTAACTAATACAGATGTAGTTGCTCTAGAAGAAGAAAAATCAAATCTAGAAAAAATAATTACTTTTCTAAATTCCGTATTATCAGATAATAAAGTATTATTTAGACAAATGAAAAAAGAATTACTTGAAGTAAAAAAAGAATATGGAAAAGATAGATTAACAGAAATTAAAGATGAAGTAACTGAAATAAAAATAGATCAAACTGCAATGATAACAAAAGAAGATGTAATTGTAGTTGTTACAAAAGAAGGTTATGTAAAAAGAGTATCTAAGAAAAGTTATACATCATCAAATGTAGAAGATATATCACTAAAAGAAAATGATTATGTTATAGGTCTTTATGAAATGAATACATTAGATACAGTATTACTATTTACTGATTTAGGTAATTATTTATATGTTCCAGTACATGAACTTCCTGATTTGAAATGGAAAGATTTAGGTAAGCATATAAGTAATATAATAAATGTAAAATCTGAGGAAAATATTATTTGTTCTATACCAGTATTTGATTTTGATAAAAAAGAAAACATAACTATATTTACTAAAAATGGTATGATAAAAAGAGTAGATTTATCTGAATTTAAGGTATCTAGATATTCTAAAGAAATATCATGTATTAAATTAAAAGATAAAGATAAAGTAGTAAGTGTTACAATTTCGAATGATAAAGAAGTATTAATAGTAACAAATTTAGGTTATGGACTATGGTATAGCATACAAGAAGTACCTGTTACAGGAATAAAATCATCTGGAGTAAAATCAATTAATTTAAAAGATGATTATATAGTAAGTGGATGTTTGTTTAATAGTTCAAATGAATATATAACTGTATTTACTGATAAAATGACATCTAAGAGAGTAAAAATATCAGAACTTGAAAAATCTTCAAGAGCAAGAAGAGGCATATTACTTATTAGAGAAGTAAAAACAAATCCACATAGAATAATAAAAGCATTTGTTACAAATACAAAAGATAAATTTGGTATTATTACTTCAAGTGGTGTTAAAGAAATAAAAAATTCAGAAATAGCTATAAACGATAGACATTCAACAGGCTCAAATATATCAAAAAGTAAAATAAAAGATGTATTTGTTTTAAAAGAATTAATATCTAAAAATGATACAGAAAATATTGAAGTTTTAGATGAAATCCCAAAGGATAAAATATCATTAAAAGAAATAGATGATAAAATAATGACTATCGATGATTTTCTAGATGATTTTAAAGTGTAAATAAGAATATTTTGTATTTACTTACAAATAAAATTAATATATAATAAACATAAGGAGATGATTATATGGCTTTGATTATAGTATTAGTTATTATAGTATTTATAGTATTATGGGCTATCGGAGTTCAAAACTCTTTAGTAAAAAAGAAAATGCAAGCTGAAAATGCATTCGCTGATATTGATGTTCAATTAGTTAAAAGATATGATCTTATTCCCAATATTGTAAATACTGTAAAAGGTTATGCAAAACATGAACAAGAAACTTTGGAAGGAGTAATAAGCGCTAGAAATAAAGCTGTTTCGGCAGAAAATTTAAATGATAAAATTTCTGCTGATAACGAAGTAACTGAAGCAATAAGTAAATTATTTGCTCTTACTGAATCTTATCCAGATTTAAAAGCAAATACTAACTTTTTAAATTTGCAAGATGAACTGTCAAAAATTGAAACAGAACTTGCTGGTGCTAGAAAATATTACAATGCTGCAGCTAGGAATTATAATTATGCAACAAAAGTTATTCCAAATTGTATAGTTGCAAAAATATTTGGACATAAAGATATTAAAATGTTCTCTGCTGATGAAGAACAAAAGAAAAACGTTAAAGTAGAATTTTAATTAGGAGGAAGATATGAAAAATAATTTTATGAAGTTACTTTTTATATCTTTTTTTCTATTTTTAATTTTGCCATTTAATGTATATGCAGATGATGGTTATATAATAGAAAATTATGATGTAGATATAAAAGTAAATGAAAATAATGTACTTAATATAGTTGAAACAATAGATGTAAATTTTAATGTTGAAAGTCATGGTATTATAAGAGAAATACCAATTAAAAATAACTATAAAAGAATAGGGCACACTATAACAACAAAAGCTAAAATAAATAATATAGATATTAATGAAAAAAATTCTATTTCAAAAGAGAATAATAAATTAATATTAAAAATAGGTGATCCTGATGAAACTGTAATTGGGGGAAAGCAATATATTATAAAATACGATTATGATGTTGGCGATGATAATTTAGATGAATATGATGATTTATATTATAATATTATTGGTACTGAATGGACTACTGAAATAGAAAATGTAACATTTAAAATACAGATGCCAAAAGAATTTGATGAGTCATTAGTTAATTTTACAGTAGGATACTATGGTTCAACATATTATGAAGATGTAGATTATAATATAGTAAATAATACAATAACAGGTTATATAAAAAATGATATTTATAGTGGATATGCACTTAATCAAGGAGAAGGATTAACCGTTAGAATAGAGCTTCCTGAAGGGTATTTTAAAGGAGAAAGACAAGTGTTTGATCCAACATTTATAATAATTTTGTGGCTATTAATATTAACAGTATCAGTTATAATTATTAGCATAATTTTATTTGTAAAATATGGTTATAGAAAAAAAGATCTATTAGTACCAGAATATATTGCCCCAGATGGTTTAACCCCTGCGGAGATAGGCTATTTGTATGATGGAAAAACTAATAATAAACAAATTGTATCTTTAATAATATATTTTGCAAACAAGGGATATTTGCAAATTATAGAAGAAGGGAAAACTAAATTTTCTTTAAAGAAAATAAAAGAAATTGATGATAATGAACCAGAATATGCAAAAGTAACATTTAAAGGATTGTTTAAAGATGCTAATAAAGAAGGAATAATAAAAGATTCAGATTTAAAACAAAAATTTTATATAACCCTTTCAACTGCAATATTAAAATTGAAGAAAACTCATAAAATATATGATGTTTCACATAATGTTTGTTCAGTCTTTTTTGTTATGATGGTATTTGTACAAATATTTTTTTCACAATTTTTATTATCATTAACTACATATAGACTAGAGTATAATTATATAGAAATGTATACAATTTTTAAATTTTTGAGAGTTGTATGTATACTACTTGGAGTTATATTTTTAATTAATAATAAAAAAAGAAGTGCAGAAGGAACTAAATATTATAATAAAACAAGAGGATTTAAGCATTATATAGAATTTGTTGAAAAAGATAAATTAGAAATGATGGTTTTAGAAAATCCTAATTATTTTTATGATATTCTTCCATATGCATATGTACTTGGAGTATCAGACAAATGGAGTAATAAATTTGAATCAATTACAGTTGAACCACCAACATGGTATGTAGGAACTATGTATTCTACTTTAACAGGTAGATTTAATGCTAGTGTATTTAATTCCTCACTTACTAAAACATTAAATAGTGCGAATACAACAATGAGTTCAAGACCATATCAATCAAGCGGTACATCCGGTGGAGGACACTTCTCTGGTGGAGGAGGATTCTCTGGCGGTGGAGGTGGCGGCGGAGGAGGAAACCGCTGGTAAAATTACAAATAAAAAGTAAATTTTAAAATTATTAGGCATATATTATACTAGTAATATAATTAGGAGTGATTATATGCAAAAAAAAGATGAATTTAAATTATTTGTAAGAGATCATCCACAGTTAATAAGATATGTAAAAAATGATGAAATGTCATGGCAAAAATTTTTTGAAATATATTCATTATATGGTTCTGATAATCCGGTATGGGATAAATATTTTAATAATGACGAAAGTGATTCATCAAATGAAAGTACAAAAGAAAGTATGTCAGTTTCTGATTTAATAGATATGGTAAAAAAAATAGATTTAGATAGTGTACAAAAAAATATTACTAATATAAATAAAGCACTTGCACTTGTTCAATCTTTAATAACAAAAGAAGAAACGCCAGAATCTGATGTATATACTCCAAGACCTTTATATAAGAAGTTTGAGGATTAATGAATATCGATACTCAATTTAAAATAAAAAATAATCCATTACTTCAAAGATATATAAGAGAAAACTCATATTGGTATAAAAATTTAAATAGAAATCCAAATTTAATAGAGTATATGAATAGAGAAATGAAAGAAAGATATAAATTAACAACTACTGATAAAATAAATGATTTATCAGAAAAATTAGATTTAATTAAGACATTTATGAATGTATTAAAATAGGTGTAATATGAAAGAAAAAGTAAAAGATATAATAGAATTAATAGATAATACAAATGAAGTAAAAGAAATAAAAAAATTAATTATAAAAATAAATAGTAATGAAGAATATTTAAACCTTATGAATGAATTTTTAAAAAATAAAAATTCCTATATAATAAATGATTTTTTTGAAAATGAATTACAAATATTAAGAAAAAAATTATTTTCTATTGATGAACTTCAAAGATTTTTGAAATTACAAAATAATTTAAGATTACTATCAATTAATATAAATAATATTATTTTAGATGTATTAAATTAAAAAAATAAGTGAAAACTACTTGAGAAAGTAGCTTTTTTTATTTTATAATAATTATAGGTGAAATTATATGAAAGTTATTAGTGGTTTTTTAAGAGGAAGAGAGATAAAAGGATATACAATAGATGGAACAAGACCAACAATGGACAGAGTAAAAGAATCTATGTTTGCGATTATTCAAAATCATATAAAAGATAGTGTATGTCTTGATCTTTTCGCAGGGACAGGGAATCTTGGAATAGAAGCTATAAGTAATGGTGCAAAAAAATGTTATTTTGTTGATAAAAACAAAGTTGCAACAAAAATAATAAAAGAAAATATTACTAAGTTTCAAATTGAAGATAAGTGTGAAATTTTTAATAAAGATTATATGGATGCGCTTGATTATTTTAAAGAACATAAAATTAAATTTAATATTGTTTTCTTAGATCCACCATACGCTAATCATGTTATTAATGATATATTTAAAATTTTATATAGAAAAAAATTATTAAAAAGAGACGCAATTGTAGTTTGCGAATATGAGGATGAAGAAATTGATACTGAATATTTTGACATTGAAAAAATAAGAAAATATGGTTATAAAAAAGTTGGTATATATGTTCAAAAAAAGTAAATAATATAAATGCAAGTGTAAAGTGAAAATATTTTTTTAAAAAGATATTGACCATGTAAAAATAAAATGGTACTATTATATAGTAAAGTAGGAAGGGAGAAGTGAAAAATGAAAAAAATGAATAAGAAAGGGTTTACATTAATCGAATTGCTAGCAGTAATCGTTATACTTGCAATAATAATGGTAATTGCAGTACCACAAATATTAAATGTTATTGATAGCTCAAGAGCATCTGCTTGGAATAGTAACGTAAAATTAATCGATGAAGCAATTACATTAAATTCATCATTAGGAAAAACAGAATTTGCTGATTTTGATTTAGAAGAAAAATGTAAAGCTGAGAATTTTACAACTGAAATTGAAGGTATTGCTGATATTTCTTCTACAGATACAACAGTTACTTGTTCAAAAACAATAACTAATTGTGAAGCAGGTACTACGTATGAAATAACAGTTTCAGCAACTGCAGATGGGCAATTTGACGGACAAGATCCTGCAACACTTTGTTATTAATACTAAAAACTAACGTAATACTAAAAATACTTTGAAAAAAGTATTTTTTTTAATTATATAAAATGTTATAATTATTATGGTGATAGTATGAAGTTAATAATTGGATCTCATGTATCTTTTAATAAAGATACTCAAATGGTAGGAAGTATTAAAGAAGCAGTAAGTTATGGATCTAATACATTTATGTTTTATACAGGTGCTCCTCAAAATACAAATAGAAGTGATATAAAAATTGATTTAATTAAAGAAGCAGATAATTTAATGAAAGAAAATAATATAGATAAGAATAATATAGTTGTTCATGCTCCTTATATTATTAATCTTGCTAATAGTGAAAAATCATATGATTTTTCCATTAATTTTTTAAAGCAAGAAATAAGTAGATGTGAAAAACTAGGTATAAATAAAATTGTTCTTCATCCAGGTTCACATGTTGGACTTGGCGAAGAAGCTGGACTTGACAATATTGTATTTGCTTTAAAAGAAATATTAAAAACTAAAACTAATGTAAAAATATTACTCGAAACAATGGCAGGTAAAGGTAGTGAATTAGGTAAAACTATAGATGAACTTAAATATATAATAGATAATGTTAATAGTGATAATTTAGGTGTTTGTTTAGATACTTGTCACCTAAATGATTCTGGTATTGATTTAACTAATTTTGATTCTTATTTAAAAGATTTTGATAAAAAAATCGGTATAAATAAAATAGGTTGTATACATATAAACGATAGTTTAAATCCTATATCTTCTCATAAAGATAGACATGCTAATTTTGGATTTGGTAACATTGGTTTTAATACATTAATAGATATTGTATATAATCCGATATTTGAAAATGTTCCAAAGATACTTGAAACTCCATATGTTACAAAAGATGCTAATTCTAAAGAGAGAATATATGCTCCATATAAATATGAAATTGAAATGATAAAAGGTAAAGAATTTGACAAAGATATGATAGAAAAGATAAGAAATAATTAATATGTCAAGAATAGTGTAAACTATTCTTTTTTTTGTAATTTTTTGTAATTTTAGTAGACAAAAAAAATACTAAATAGTATAATAATGATAATCAGTGGGACAAAGTGGATGATTGTGGGGGATGCATATGATGATGGGTGAATATCATCATAATATTGATGAAAAAGGAAGATTAATAATCCCATCTAAGTTTAGATTTGAACTTGGAGAGAAGTTTATTATTACTAGAGGTATTGAGGAATGTCTATTTGTTTATTCTATGGAAGAATGGAATAAAATAGTAAATAAATTAAAAGAACTTCCTTTTACAAGTAAAGATGCCCGTACATTTATGAGAATGTTTTTCTCTGGTGCCACTGAATGTGAGCTTGATAAAAACGGTAGAGTAAATATCGCAAGCACTCTGACAAATTATGCACATTTAGAAAAAGGGTGTGTGATTGTAGGTGTAAATGATAGACTTGAAATATGGTCAGAAGAAAAATTTAATGACTTCTTTAATAATAATATTGAAAATTTTAGTGATATAGCGGAGAATTTATTTAGTGCATGTTAGTGTTCTTCTAAATGAATCTATAGAAAATCTAAATATTAAAGAAGACGGAATATATGTTGATTGTACTCTAGGTTTCGCAGGTCACAGTAAAGAAATATTAAAAAGAATAAAAAAGGGTAAATTATTCGCCTTTGATCAAGATGGGGAAGCTATCAGTTATAGTAAAAAAATTCTTGATCAAATAAGTGGTAATTACGAAATTATTAAAAGTAATTTTGTAAATATAAAATCTGAATTAAATAAAAGAGGTATTGAAAAAGTAGATGGTATTTTATTTGATTTAGGTGTTTCAAGTGTTCAATTAGATGTTGCAGAAAGAGGTTTTAGTTATCACAAAGATGCTAAATTAGATATGAGAATGGATACTAGTAATCCAATTAGCGCTTATGATGTAATTAATAATTATAGCGAAGAAGAACTAATTAGAATATTTTTTGAATATGGAGAAGAAAAATATTCAAAAATGATTGCAAGAAAAATAGTAAATATAAGAAAAAATAAAAAAATAGAAACAACATTAGAACTTGCAGAAATAATTAAATCTAGTGTTCCTGAAAAATATAGAAGAAATTCTCATCCAGCTAGAAAAGTATTTCAAGCAATAAGGATTGAAGTAAATAAAGAACTTGAAGTGTTTGAAAAAGCATTAAATGATGCGATTGATTTATTAAATACTAATGGAAGAATATGTGTAATAACATTTCATTCATTAGAAGATAGAATTTGTAAATTAAAATTTAAAAAAGAAAGTGAAATAAACAGATTTTATAAAGGTTTACCAAATATTCCAGATGAATATAAACCAAAATTAAAACTTATTAAGAAGATAAAGCCAAGTAAGGAAGAACTTGAAAATAATAATAGATCAAGAAGTGCTATACTTAGAGTAGCAGAAAAGTTATAAAGGTGATGAAAATGAAAAAGAATAAAAAGAATAATGTTGCTAAATTACAAAAATTTGAAAAAAAATATACTATTATAGGTACATGTATTCTTTTATGCCTATGGGTATTTAGTTTTTTTACAAAAATATCATTATCTTCTATTAATATTGAAGTGGAAAGATTAAATAATGAGGTAAGTAAACAAGAAAAAACAAATCAAAGTTTGGTTATGAAAATAAATGAACTTGCCTCTTTGGAAAATATACAAGCGGTTGCAAATTCGGAAGGATTAGCGTATAATAATGGTAATATAGTAATAGTTAATAATCAATAAAGGATGTGCATAAAATGAGGAAGGAAAAAATGAATAAAGTTCATATTAATAAGCTTATATTCATTATAGGCCTTCTTTTATTTTGTATAATAATAGGGAGACTTATTTACCTTAATTTAGCTAAAACAGTAGATGGAATAGATTTATCAGAATTCGCGGAAAATAGAAATACTACAAAAGAAACTCTTTATGCTAAAAGAGGAACAATATATGATTCAAATGGTGAAATACTTGCTCAATCGGTAGATTCGTATACCTTAATCGCCTATCTTGATAAAAGTAGAAGTAAAAATAGTATTACTCCACAACACGTTGTAGATAAAAATGAAACAGCAGAAAAACTTTCACCCATTCTTAATATGACTAAAGAAAGAATATATGAATTATTAAATCAGAAAGGACTTTATCAAGTAGAGTTTGGACCAAGTGGTAAAGGACTTACTGAACTTCAAAAAGAGGCTATAGAAAAATTAAATTTGCCTGGACTTGACTTCATAAGTACTACAAAAAGATATTATCCAAATCTTGATTTTGCATCATATACATTAGGTTATGTTACATCAAATGAAGAGGGTGAAATGACTGGAGAAATGGGAGTAGAATTATATTATAATGATGAACTTACAGGGACTAATGGATCTTTAGAATATCAAAAAGATGCGAATGGTTATAAACTTGTTAATAGTCCTGAAATTAAAATAGATAAAATTGATGGAATGGATATATATTTAACTATAGATAGTAATATTCAATTAATTGTTGAAAGAGCTCTTAATACTTATTTTGAAGCATCAAAAGCAAAAAATGGTGGAATAGTTATAGCAGATGCAAAAACAGGAAAAATACTTGCATCTGCATCAAGACCTAGTTTTGATCCTAATATAAAAGATATTCAAAATTATTTAGATCCACTTGTATCAATTGCTTTTGAACCAGGATCAACAATGAAGACGTACACATATATGGCGGCACTTGAAAAAGGTACATATAAAGGTGATGACACGTATATGTCAGGGACTATGGAACTTAGTGGACAAACTATTAAAGATTGGAATAGAGTAGGCTGGGGAGAAGTAACTTATGATTATGGTTATATGCAGTCATCTAATATAGGTATTGCCAATTTAGTAACAAAATATATTACTAGAGAAGATTTATATAATTATTTTGAAAAACTAGGATTTGGACAAAAAACAGGAATTGAGCTTCCAGGAGAAGTATCTGGTAAAGTATCATTTAAATATGATATTGAAGTTGCTACTGCAGGGTATGGTCAAGGAATAACAACTACACCAATACAACATATTAAAGCACTTACTTCAATATCAAACAATGGATATTTATTAAATCCAACAATAATAGAAAAAATAGTAGATTCAAATACAAAGAAAATAGTTTATGTATATAAAGATAAAAAAGGAACTAAGGTTGCAAGCGAAACAACAGTTAAAAAAATAAAAGATTTGATGGATTCAGTAGTTAGTAATCCGTCTGGGACTGGACATATATATTATATGGATGGATATAATATAATTGGGAAAACAGGGACTGCAGAAGTATTAAATCCAACGACAGGTACATATTACCCAAGTAGTGTCGCATCTATAAGATCTTTTGAGGGTATGTATCCTAAAGATGATCCTAAATTTATATTTTATATATATTTAGAAAATGCTTATTCAAATAAGATGCCTGATATTTTAAAATCAATATTTCAAGATCTAGAAACATATTATAATATTACTAGAATTAATACAAATGAAAATTTATTATATAAAATGGAAAATTTCTTAAATAAGGATGTAGAACTTGTAAAAAATAAATTAAATTTACTTGGTATTAGTTATGAAGTCTTAGGCTCAGGAAATAAAATTACAAATCAATATCCACTTAGTGGAACTATTGTAAATGGTAAAGTTTTAATTAAAACTAATTCAGATGATATAAATATTCCTAATATTATAGGATATTCAAGAAAAGATGCAGTTAATTTAATGAAATTATTAAATTTAGAATATTCTATTGAAGGTACAGGATATGTATCTAGTTATAATGCTGATGTTAATGAAGAAGGTAAAATTATTAAAGTTAATATTGTTTTAGCTGATAAATATCAATAAAAAGCATAAAAATGCTTTTTTTCTGTTTAAATAAATGTTATACTTGACTTGTGAGGTGGTTTTGTGAAGGATAATAACATGAATATAAAAGTTTTATCTGGTGATGAAAAAAAAGCAGTAATTAATAAATTGAATGAAGAAAATACGATAAATTTTGCTTTATTATATTTTAATTATTTAGACAAAGAAGAGAGAAAAATTTTAATTAAAAAGGCTTCCAATAAATTATTCAGTTTTCTTTGTTATATGAAAAATAATTTAGATGAAAAAGAAGTATCATATATTATAGATATTTTAATCGATAAAAATGATTTTGATAGTATTATGAATATAATAAAAAATTTCAATTATTTATTAAATAAAGAAGATATCAATAATATAGTTGAATTTTATTTAAATAAAAATAATAATCCATGGGATTTAGTTAATTTAATAAAATTACTTAAATTTCAATTATCAGAAAATAATATAAGTAATATAATAAATAAATTATGTGATAGTAACTGTATATCTGTGCTTGTATGTATTTTGAAAGATTTTAATAATATTATAGGATATAATGATATTATTAATATTATAAATGCATCATTTAAAATTGATACAACATATGAAACTATATCAGAAATATTATATTTAGTAGATTTTAATTTATTGAGTAATGATGATATTAAATTAATAATAGATAAAATATGTTTATCTAATAATGAATCATGTATATCGGATTCATTAATAAATATTGTTAATAAATTAAATATGGAACAAGTAAATTATTTAGTTTCAAAATTAGATGAAACTAATAATTTAAGTATAAGAGTGTCTACAATATTATTAACAACTTGTATTATAAATAATATAAGTGCATCAATAATAGTAAAATCAGTTTGTAAAATTGGTTGTGATAGGGATATAATTTTTATAGCAAAAAAATTAATAAATATTGTAGATGAAGATGATATAGATAAAATGGTTAATACAATTTGCAGTAAAAAATCAACATGTTCAATAGTTGAAATTTCTAAAATGTTAAAAGTTTATTTAAGTGATAATAACATTAAATTATGTGCAAATACTTTATGTGAAATAAAAAATATAAAATTCTTATATGAATTTTTATGTGAATTTAATAGTAAATTAGATGAAGAATTAAAAAATAAAATTAAAAATATAATATTAAATAGTAGGGAATACAAATATATAATTTTACTTGCAGTATTAGTTGATATATCATTAATAAATATGTTATTTGAAAAAATTGATGATTTATATATATTTGTAATTGCATCGGGATTATTTACTGTAGAAGAAATAAATTTAATAAAAGAAAAATTAAATGTTAAAGAAGTAGAACCTAATGTAGATAAAGCAATTAAATCTTTAAAAAATATTAATACAAAGTAAGATAATTATAGGCCATTTATTGGTCTTTTTCTTTACATTTTTTAGAGTATTCTATTTACATAAACAATAATTTAGGTGTATAATACATATGCAAAAAGGAGATGTAAAATATGAAAAAAACAAAGATAATTTGTAGTATAGGTCCATCTACGCAGAATTGGGAAAACTTTAAAGGAATAGTAGATGCAGGTATGAATGTAGCAAGAATTAATTTTTCACATGCTACTTTAGAAGAAAGAAAAATAGATGAAGAATTAATTGAAAGGGCAAATAAAGAACTTGGGGCACATATTGCAACTTTATATGATACAAAAGGACCAGATTTAAGAACATGTTCATTTGAAGGAGATTATATTGATCTAGTTGAAGGGGATACTATTCGTATAATAGAATCAGATGAATTAGGTACAAAAGATACTATATCATTTAATTATAAAGGTATATTAAAAGATTTAAAAGAAGGTATGAGTATACTTTTAGATGATGGATTTTATAAATTGATTGTTGAAAGTGTTGATTCAGATGGTGGTGTTACTTGTAAGATTTGCAATGGTGGAACAATTAAAAGTAGACGTGGAGTATGTATTCCAGGGATAAAATTAGATGTTCCATATGTAAGTGAACAAGACAAAGAAGATATTAAATATGCATGTGATCATGATGGAGATTATTTAGCAATATCATTTGTTAACAGTGCAGAAGATATAAAAGAAGTAAGAAGATTATGCGCCGAATTTGGAAAACCAAACATGCCAATTATATCTAAAATTGAAACTCAATATGCAATGGATAATTTAGATTCAATAATAGATGAAACTGATTTAGTTATGATTGCAAGAGGAGATTTAGGAATTGAAACTGGTGTTGAAAATTTACCATTATATCAACAAATGATGATAACTAAATGTAGAGAAAAAGGTAAAAGAGTTATTATGGCTACTCAAATGATGTCTAGTATGAAACATAATATTCGTCCTACAAATGCAGAAGTAACAGATGTTGCAAATGCTGTGCTAGCAGGTTGTGATGCGATCATGACAAGTGATGAAACAACTATGGGAGAATATCCAGTTCAAACAATTCAAAATATGGCTGAAATTTGTAAAAAAGTTGAAAGTTATTACAAATATGATAATAAATATAATTATAATGCGACTGATAAAACTGAAATAATCGCACAAAGTGTAGTAAATGCTTCTAATACATTAGGTTCAAAAGTAATAGTTGCAGCTACTATGTCAGGACATAGTGCCAATGCTATAAGTAATTTAAGACCAGATGCATTAATACTTGCAACAGTACCAAGTGAAAAAGTTGCTAAAGCAGTAGCGCTTAGTTATGGTGTATATCCGGTTGTAGTTAATGAATATAATTCTACTGATGAAGTAGTCGCAGATGGAACAAAACAAGCTAAAAAGTTTGTACAATTAAATAAAGGTGATCAAATAATTATTACTGGGGGTTTCCCTAACACTGGTAAAAAAACAACTAACTTTATGAAGATTGAAGAAATTGAATAGTTTCTTCTTTTTTTGTTAAAATTGTAATATGCAACTGAAACTTTACAAAATTTCAAAGTAAAGTTGGTAGAACGCAACTATAATTAATATTAAAATAGTTATTGAAAGAGGTGAAATAATATGAAATTTGGAGATAAGTTAATTGCTCTAAGAAAAAAGAAAGGAATGTCTCAAGAAGATCTTGCAGAAAAGTTAGGTGTTTCAAGACAATCTGTATCTAAATGGGAAAGTAATAATACATATCCTGAGACGGATAAGATAGTTCAAATATGTAATATATTTGATTGCTCTATGGATGATTTAATTAATGAAAATATTGAAACAATTGAAAACATAGAAAGAAAAAATAAAAACAATTTAAATGTAGTATTTGATTCATTTTTAGAGTTTATTACTAAAACTATTAATATGTTTGGTGATATGAAGTTTACTAGTGGACTTAGATGTGTCATTGAAATGTTTATAATCTTTATTATACTTTTTATAATAGGTATGATTATAGTAACATTTACTGACTATGTAATTTCTGATTTATTTGCTTTTATGCCATATACTATGGGTGTTGTATTTTGCAAAATAATAAAAAGTATAATTATAATATTACTAGTTATAGTTTCGATAATTATATTAATACATGTATTTAAAATTAGATATTTAGACTATTATGATAAAGTTTCTTTAGAAAAAGCAAATAAAGTATCAGAAGAACAAATTAAACAAAAAAACAATAAAGAAAAAATTAATTTTGAAAAAAAAGAAAAGATAATAATTAGAGATGAAAAACATAGACCATTCGCATTTTTATCAGTTTTATCAAGAATTATTATTATATTTATAAAAATAATGTTAATATTCTTTATGGTAGGGTTGCTTATAAGTTTACTTATTTTTGTAGTATTATTTATAGTATCAATTTCTTTAATTCCTACACACGCCATTTTTATTGGAAGTACAATTGCTTTAATATCATCTATTTTAATAAATATTATTTTATTATTAATGGTTATTAATTTTATATTTGATAAAAAATCTAATTATAAAATAATGTTAATTATATTTATATCATCAGTTATAATGTGTGGTGTTGGAATTGGAATATCTACTATAAGTTTAAAGAATATTGAAATAAAAGAAGGTAACGCAAAAACTACAACTAAAGAAGAGACTATTAAATATGATGATGATATGTATTTTACAAATGATTATTATTTAGATAATATTGAATATATAATTGATAATAATCTGAAAAATGATGTAAAGGTAATAATAAAATATGATAATAGATTTTGTTCTTATTTTTTAAATAGTACTAATACATATAATTTAAAAGAAATTAATATCGAACCATATAGTAATACAAATGTATTTAAAGTATATAAAGAAGTTACTAAAGACTTAAAAAATAATATAATTAGAGATTATAAAAATATTGATGAATTTAATATGATAGTAGTTTCATCAAAAGAAAATATTGATAAAATGATAGATAATACTAAAAAGATTTATTTTGTAGATATAACTAATACTGAAAATGGATATAGTTTATCTAATTTTGAAAATAGAATAGCTATTTATGGTGAATGTTATATAGAATATGATGCAAAAACAAATAAACCAATGACAAATGTTAAAGGATGTACATGTAATACTGAATATGCAAAAACAGAAAGAGGAGATGCTATAAATTATTCATGTAACTATAATTAAAAGTATAAGAAATTATACTTTTTTTGTTGTATAATTATTTTAGGTGATATAAATGGATGAATTATTTTATAAACTATCTAAATCAAAATTTAGAAGTAGATTTAAACTTTCTATAAAAGATAAAGAATATATAAAAGAAAAAGGTCTTGACAAAATAAAAGAGCATGCTTATGATTTTATAAATAAAAGACTTGCTCCTAAAATAATTTTAAATGATGGAAAACAAACTCCAATGAAAGGGCATCCTGTTTTTATAGCGCAGCATGCAACTGCAACTTGTTGCAGATCTTGTCTTTATAAATGGCATAAAATAAAACCAGGGGAAAATCTTACTAATAAGGAAATAGATTATATAGTAAATGTAATAATGAAATGGATAAATGATAATATGTAATAATTATAATAAGATAGGGGAATTTCATGGACTAGAAGAATATGTATAATGATATTAACTTATATTATAGTTATAATTTATTATATAGATGGGAATCTAACAGAAGTTAATCAATTATTTTTTAATAGAATTAGTAGATATTTACTTAATAAATATTTTCTTGATAAGAGATCACAATGATTATAGAAATTTTATTTAAAATTTCTTTTTTTCATATTACATGTCCACATTCATATACTTAATTAGAGGTGGACATGTGTTTTTTAAAGATATTCATGTAAAAATTAGATTGTTTTTTGTAGTAGTTATTATATTATTTTTTACAATAATAGGGAAAGTAATTTATATTCAAGTAGTTGAATATGAAAAATTAAGAGAATTATCATCAGATTTATGGAGTCGTAATTTACCAGTTGAAGGTAACAGAGGTAAAATATATGATAGAAATGGTGAAGTACTCGCAGATAATGTAACTACAACAAGTTTAGTACTTATTCCAAATCAAATTAAAGAAAAAGATAGAGCTATAAAAGAAATTTCTAAAATTCTAAATATATCAGAAGAAGAAATGAGTAAACATGTTAATAAAAAAACATCTATAGAAAGAGTTCATCCAGAAGGAAGAAGGTTATCATTTGAAGTTGCAGATAAAATCGCAGCTCTTAATATAGAAGGAGTATATTTAGTTAAAGAATCTAAAAGAAGTTATCCATATGATTCTAATTTGTCACATGTACTTGGATATGTAGGAATAGATAATCAAGGACTTTCAGGTCTTGAACTTCAATATGATAAATATTTAACTGGGGAATATGGATCAATTAAATATTTTTCAGATGCAAAAGGAAATAAATTAGAACTTAGTGAAATATATGAACAACCACAAGATGGTATGAATTTAGTATTAACAATAGATAACAATATACAACTTTCAGTAGAAAGAGAACTTGATAATGCAGTTAGTAAATATAATCCAGAACATGCTCTTGCAATTGTTATGGATCCTAATTCTGGTGAAATACTTGCAATGAGTTCAAGACCTAATTTTTCACCATCTAACTATCAAGAATATTCAGTTGAAGAAATAAATAGAAATTTACCTATATGGATGAACTATGAACCAGGATCAACATTTAAAATAATAACTCTTGCTGCTTCTTTAGAAGAAAATACAGTAGATCTACAAAATGATAGATTTTATGATTCAGGTAGTGTAAGAGTTGCAAATGCAAAAATAAAATGTTGGAAGACAAAAGGACATGGTGCTCAAACATTTCTTCAAGTGGTAGAAAACTCTTGTAATCCTGGATTTGTGGCTTTAGGGCAAAGATTAGGAAAAGAAAGATTATTTAATTATATTGATAAATTTGGTTTTGGAGAAAAGACAGGAATAGATTTAAATGGAGAAGCAACAGGTATTATATTTGATTTAGATAGAGTTGGTGAAGTAGAACTTGCAACTACTGCTTTTGGTCAAGGAGTATCAGTAACACCAATTCAACAAATAACCGCAGTATCAGCAGCAATTAATGGAGGGACTTTATATAAACCATTTATAGTTAAAAGTATAACAGAGCCTGAAACTAATACTACCATTGTAGAAAATACAAAACAAAAGGTAAGAGATGTAATATCAAAAGAAACTAGTCAAAAGGTTGCTTTTGCACTTGAAAGTGTTGTTACAAATGGAACAGGTAGAAATGCATTTATTGATGGTTATAGAGTAGGTGGAAAAACAGGAACCGCTCAAAAAGTAAAAGATGGTGCATATATGTCAGGAAATTATATACTTTCATTTATTGGATTTTTACCTGCGGATGACCCTAAAGTTATAGTATATGTTGCAATAGATAATCCAAAAGGAGTAGTTCAATATGGGGGGACAGTCGCAGCACCTATTGCAAAAGCTATTCTAGAAGATTGTATAACTGCATTGGATATTGAAAAAAGTGAAGGTGCAAGTGAAAAAAATTATCAATTTTGGGAGAAAAAATATGTAACTATACCTAATGTTATAAATCAAAAATTATCTGATGTAAAAACAAAATTAAGTAGTTTTGATGTACAATATACAGGAAGTGGAGATTATATTGTATTTCAATCACCAAGTTCAGGGGAAAGAGTATTAGAAGGAAGTAAAATAAGAATATTATTAGGTGATAAATAAGATGTAAATTTTAATAAAAATAATTTAATTAATAATATAAGTGTGATATAATTATTTTTGTGAATGAAGGATGTGAAAGTATGTATATACTGGCTAAATCAGTTTTAGCATTAATGATTGGATTTATGGCATCAGTATTATTAGGATTAATACTAATACCATGGCTTAGAAAAATAAAAGCGGGACAAA
>CALVQR010000019.1 GCA_944358265.1 uncultured Bacilli bacterium
AAATATTAATATCAAACGATCCATCTACTACTACATCTTCTCCTTGTACATATCCTTTAAATTTATTATTAATTATCCAGCAACCTAAAATAGTTGATGGAGTTACTTCACTGTTTACACTATACTTATTTTTAAAATATTTTTTACCTTTACCTATAACTGCTTTAGTTACAATCTCTTTGTAATTAGCCATTTTAATCACTCCTCTACTTTAATTTATGATAAAAAATAAAAAAAGTGCCTATAAATTGCACTTTTTTTAATATTTTTAAAATGGTAATTTTATATCATTAGTATTATTTATATCTTTATTTATTATCTCTACATCATAATTTATTGAACTATTATCATTTCTATTATTTAAATTATTGATTTTGTATGAAATTTTATATACAAAATTATTTGTTTTATCTATATATATTTCAACATCAATATATTTATCAGAATCTTTTTTAGTTAATATTTGATTTTCATATATTAAATTATATGCATCATAGGATTTCATTTTAACTATATATTTTTTATAATTAACACCATTTATAATTTCATTACTTGATTTTTTTATAAATTTTATATTATTTTTTAAATTTTGATAATTTACATTAAATTCTTCTTTTATTTCATCTAATTTTTTATATTCTTCATTATCATATACATAACTACCTTTTTTATCACCTTTTGTTATTATATATTTATCTATATTAGAAGTTAATGTATTATTTATATAATTTTCTATAGTTATCTTATTTATATATGATGAACGAACTATTTCATAATTAATTTTTGAATTATTATTTGAATCTTTTATATTTAAATTTATATTAGTAGTATAATTAATTTTATTTGAATACTCAATTGTATTATTTAAATAATTATTTAATGATACTTTTTGAAATATAAAAAATATTATTATAGATATTAAAATTATTATTAATAAAATCAATATTGTTTTAATATGTTTTTTCATAACGCATCACACCACAAAAAGAGTTAATTATATTGTCATTAACTCTTCTTCTTTTTCCTTTGTTTTTTCATCTACTATTTTATTATATTTGTTTATTAATTCTTGAACTTCATTAATTCCATACTTTTCTTCATCTTCATTTATTTCTAATTTTTTTATATTATTATTAGAATCTTGTCTTATATTTCTAAGTGCAACTTTAGCTTCTTCTCCCATTGCTTTAGCTTGTTTTACAAGTTCTCTTCTTCTATCTTCTGTAAGTTCAGGAATATTTATAAATATTAACTCTCCTGTATTGTTTGGTGTTAAACCTAAATCCGCCTCATATATTGCTTTTTCTATCTCACTAAGGCATGATTTATCAAATGCTTTAATTTGAAGTTTTCTTGCCTCTGGCACTGATATAGTTGCAAGTTGATTAAGATTAGTTAAAGAACCATAATAATTAACTTTAACATTATCAAGTATTGCTGGATTTGCTCTTCCTGCACGTATTAATTTAAATCTGTTTTCTAAATTTTCTATAGTTTTCTGCATTTTTTCTTCTGTTTCTAACAAAATATCTTTCATTTTTTTCTTCCTCTCATATATATTATTTTACTACATAAAATTATTTTTAACAACTACCTGAACATGCATTAGGATATATTTTGTTTATTAAGTTGTTTAATTTTTTTGTAATTTCTTTTTCTTCTTCATCGGTTAAATCTCTTAAATAATTATTACCATTTTCATCTTGACTAATATTATGTCCTTCAACTGTACCTTTTTGATAACCTAATATTTCTCCATCTTTTACGAATAATACAAGTGGAACTTTTATAATATTATCTTCTTTTATTTGTTCATTTATTTTATCTTCATATTTTTTAATAATATCTACTATTTTATTATATTCATTTTGATACTTCGGATTTGATGTTTTATCTGGCCTCATATTATAAAAATCGTCTATATAATATACCTTGCTAGCATCATTATTTTTTACTGATGAATTTAAAAGTGGTACTATATCTTGACACCATGGGCAATCTGAATAACCCAAATATATAATTCCTGTCCCATTTTCAAGTAAATCTACAGCATCTTTTGCACTTATTGTTTCAAATACATGATTTTCATCTACATTATATAATTTTGAAAACTCTATTTTTTCTTCTTTTTCACTAGAATTTTCAATATTATTTATAAATACATATACTAATCCTACACATAATAAAATTATAATTAATACTGATATAATAATTTTAATATTTTTTTTCATTTTTACCACCATTATTATTATAACAAATAATTAAAATTAAAAAAAGAGAAAATAAATTTCTCTTATCCGTTAATTTGACTCATAACTTCTTCAACAAAATTTTCTTCTTTTTTCTCGATACCTTCGCCTACTTCGAAACGTACCATATCCACAATTGATCCACCGTTATTTTTAACAAATTCTGAAACTGTTAAATTAGAATCTTTAACAAAGTCTTGTTCTTCTAAGCAAATTTCTTTATAGTATTTATTTATACGGCCATTAACCATTTTTTCAGCAATATCAGCAGGTTTTCCTTCATTTATTGCTTGTTCTTTAAGTATAGTCATTTCTTTTTCAACTTCAGCACTTGGTACATCTTCTTTTCTTATATAAGATGGTCTCATAGCTGCAGAATGCATTGATACATCTTTTGCTACTTCTTCAGAAGCACCTTCTAAAAGAGTTAAAACTGATATTTTTCCACCCATATGAATATAACTACCAAAATTTTGTGAATCTGTTTTAGTAATTCTTGCAAATCTTCTAAAGCTTATTTTTTCACCAATAGTTGCAGTCATGTTAATAAGTGTATCTTTTAAAGTACCTTCATCTGTTTTAAGTAAGTATGCTTCATCTAAAGTCTTTACATCATTTGATGCAATTAATTTAGCTATCATATTAACTAAATTAACAAATTTTTCATTTTTAGCAACAAAATCTGTTTCACAGTTTACTTCAACAACAGCAGCATTATTTCCATCTATTAAAACTGTACTTAACCCCTCCGCTGCAATTCTTCCTTCTTTTTTAGCAGCTTTACTAATTCCTTTTTCTCTAAGGTAATCAATTGCTTTATCAATGTTTCCATCACTTGCTTCTAGTGCTTTTTTGCAGTCCATTAATCCTGCACCAGAAATATCTCTTAATTCTTTAATTAAACTTGCATTCATATATCTATATCCTCCTTTTAGATTCCTATTTATTTAAAATTTCTAAAAGTTCACTTTTCTTAAGTTTACTATAACCTTCAATACCTTTATTTTTAGCTAATTCCTTAAGTTCAGCAACTGTCTTTTTTGATAAATCTTCTTTATCTTCGGCTTTGACTTCATTAACAATTTCTTTCACTTCTTCTTTTTTAGCTTCTTTTTTTACTTCAGGTTTTTTAGTTTCTTTTTTCTCTTCTTTATTAGAATTTTTATTTTTATCTTCATCAGTTAAGAAATCTACCATTTCTCTATCTGTACCTTCATTAATTGCATTTGCAAGTACTCCTAAAATAATCTTAACTGCTCTTACAGCATCATCATTCGCAGGTATTACATAATCAACTAAATCTGGATCACAGTTTGTATCAACGATACCAAATACTGGTATTCCAAGTTTTCTTGCTTCTTTTATTGCAATGTATTCTTTTTTAGGATCTGTAATAATCATTGCATCTGGTATTTGTTTCATATTTCTAATACCACAGAAGTATGAATTTAATTTATCATATTCCTTTCTCATTTTAATAACTTCTTTTTTAGGAAGTACATCAAGCGTACCATTTGATTCCATTTTTTCAAATTGATCAAGGTACCCTATTCTTCTTCTTATTGTTCTAAAGTTAGTTAAAGTACCACCAAGCCATCTTTCAGTTACATAATAACTATCAGATCTAACTGCTTCTTCCATTGATGCTTCTTGTGCTTGTTTTTTTGTACCAACAAAAATAACCTTACCACCATTTGATGCAATTTCTTTTAAAGCATTATAAGCTTCTTCAATCTTCTTAACTGTTTTTTGTAAATCTATGATATAGATCCCTTCTCTTGCTGTAAAAATATATTCTTTCATCTTTGGATTCCATCTTTTTGTTTGATGTCCAAAATGAACACCAGCTTCTAATAAATATCCCATTGAAACTACTGCCATAAATTCATTCCTCCTTTTGTTATTTCTTACAGATATATCTTTTTTACTCTCCACTCACTCTTGAGCACTTGGTTTGTAAATCAATATCTGCGCATATTTCAAAGCCAGAATTATTATAACATACCAAAAATAAAGTGTAAATGACTTATTTAAAATTTATTTAATCTTGTTATAGATTATTTGGATTTATATCTACACTTACATTAATTTTATTATTATTTTCTTCTAATAATATCAACTCATTTAATATTTCTTTCATTTTTTCTTTATTTCTAAATTTAACAATTATTTGAAAATAATAAATATTATTTACTTTTGATATATTTGATATAGTTGGGCCTAAAATTATCGTAGCATGTGTTATATTTTCATAAATATAATTTTTTATTTTTTGAGATTCTTCCTTTACTATTTCATAATTTTTTCCTCCTATTTTTATTAAAGTGATAAAATAATATGGAGGATACTTTAATACTTTTCTTATTTTCATTTCTTCATTATAAAATCCAATATAATTATTATTTTTTGAATAATTAATACTATAATTATCTGGGTTATATGTTTGAATAATTACTTGCCCAGGCAATTCACTTCTACCAGCACGACCTGATACTTGATTTATTAATTGATATGTATGTTCATTACTTCTAAAATCAGGTATATTAAGAAGTGTATCTGCATTTATTACACCAACAAGTGTTACAAGTGGAAAATCAAGCCCTTTGGCAATCATTTGAGTACCTACTAATATATCATATTCGTGATTCATAAATGAATTTATTATTTTTTCATGGGCACCTTTTTTACTTGTTGTATCTATATCCATTCTAATTACTTTTGAATTTTTAAATAATTCTTTTATTTCTTCTTCTATTTTTTCAGTACCTATACCAAAACTTTTAAGAGAATTACTTTTACATTTTGGACATATGTCTTTTTTATTATCTGCATAACCACAATAATGACACCTATTTAATCCACTATTTTTATGATATGTGAGTGTTATATCACAATTTGGACATTTTATTACTTCTCCACAATTACTACACATTTGATATGACGAATATCCCCTTTTATTTAAAAATAATATTACTTGTTCATGCTTATTAAGTCTATCAGAAATACCATTTATTAAAGCTTCAGAGAATATACTATTCCCCTTTTTTATTTCATTTTTCATATCTACTATAATAACATCTGGCATACATGCATTATTTGCTCTTTTGTTTAGTGATACTAATTCATAATATTTTTTATCTGCCCTTGCATATGTCTCAATAGTTGGTGTTGCACTTGCAAGTACTACCTTAGCATTATGATACTTCCCTCTTTTAATCGCGACATCTATCGCATTATATCTTGGATTATGATCTTGTTTATATGAAGTAGAATGTTCCTCATCTATTATTATTATTCCTATGTTATTAAATGGAACAAAAATAGCACTTCTTGCTCCTATTACTATAGATACTTCTCCTCTTTTTATTTTTCTATATTCATCATATTTTTCACTATCAGATAATCCACTATGAAAAACCGCTATTTTATTTGAAAAATGTTTTTTAAATCTATTTATTATTTGAGAAGTTAAACTAATTTCAGGAACAAGTACAATTGCTTCTTTTCCTTTATCAATTACATCTTTTATTAAATGCATATATATTTCTGTTTTACCTGATCCAGTAACTCCATGAAGTAAAATTACATCTTTATTGCTATTTTTAATTCTATTATAAGCATCTTTTTGATAACTATTTAATATTTTTAATTCTTCTATTTTGCATGTATTATCTATTCTATATTTTTCTTTTTTTTCTTCTATAATTATCCCTTTATTTAATAATGACTTAATAGTATTACTAGAATATTTATTTTTTAATACCATATTATTATCAAGTAAATCATATATTATTTCTATTTGTTTTTTTGCTTTAGAATTATTTATAAAATCAAGTGCGATATCTTTTGAAACTAATTTTATATATTTATCTTCCTTAATAGTCATATTAGTTTTATTTGACGCTTTATAACCAACTGGTAACATTGCTTGATATATTTTTATTAAATTACATACTATATCATCAGATATCTCTTTTCCAAGTTTTAGAAGTTCATCTGTAAGTATTGGCTCTTCATCTATTACTTTAATTATAGGTTTTAAATCATATTCACTTTCTTGTTTTATATTTATTATAAATCCCTCTAGTTTTTGATTTCCAAATGGAACTAACACTCTTTTCCCTATTTGAATCATATTTTTCATATTTTCAGGAACTAAATAATCAAAAGTTTTTTCTTTTTTATTAATTGATATTTCAACTAGTACACTTATTATCATAATATAATTCCTTTCTATTTTCATCAATATATTTAATTATAACATCTATAATAAAAAAAAGTAAAAATTTTCAATTTAGTTATTTTATTATATATAAAAAAGAGATTGCAAAAATTCTTAAATCTAAACTTGTATTAACAATATTTTTTATTCTTCAAAATATTTTGTTTTTATATCATAAATTTCACATTTTATATAATTTTTTTAAAACTAAATTTTTAAAATACTACATTTAAATAAAAAATGAAAGTATTAATTTACTTTCACTTTTCTTGTTTGATTTGCATATACCCAACCATTACCTGGATCTTTATCAAACCATTTGCTTTCAGTTGTCGTAATTGTTTTCTTATATTTGTATCTATATAATTTTCTAGTTTGAATATCATAAGTATATTCTCCTAATTCGGCTTTACTAGATACCCATTTGCCTAAATCTACATAAGATGTACCACTTGTTGTTTTATATTCACCTGTATAAGTATATCCATTTGGTGGGGTTATTGATGTTGTCCATATAGTATCTACTATATATTTTTCAGGACTATTATATTTATACTTATATTGTTTTTTAGTTCTTACATTATATGTATATTCTCCTAATTTATCATAATTTGTTACCCATTTATCTAAATTTTCATATTTAGTTGTTCTTGTTATGATTTTTTCATTTGCATATTCATATCCTTCTGGTGATGTTTTAGATTCTGTCCATATAGTATCTACTATATATTTTTCAGGATTATTATATTTATACTTATATTGTTTTTTAGTTCTTACATTATATGTATATTCTCCTAATTTTTCTTCACTAGTTACCCATTTGCCTAAATTTTCGTATTTATAAGTTCTAAGAGTTCTAGTTTTATTTGCATATTCATATCCTTCTGGGGATGTTTTTGAATCTGTCCATTTTTCATCTACTAATGTTTTAGTAGGTTCATTAACTCTATATTTATATTCTGTTTTAACTATTGTATAACCACTTGATGTATAACTTGATGGATTAGAAACTACTTTTTCATCTACTGATGTAGAAGAAGATGATGAATATGTTCTATACATATATCTATATTGTTTTGTTTCAACTTTTTTATAAACTCTATGATAATATACTCTTTTATATGCATTTCCATTACATGCCGATGTACAAGGAGTTAATTCGCTATATAGAAAATCGTATTTATAATCACCAACATATGTAGGCATTACTTGATCTAGTGCTGCTGAACTATAAACTAGTTGCCATGATGTATTAGTTTTTGATTCATAAGCATCTGACCACTGTTTAGTACTAGTATTCGCAGGTTTAGATGTTCTCCATGTTTCATCTTTAGTCCAGTTACTCCAAGATCCTGTAGTTGTTAATGTTGTTTTTCTAACAGTATATCTTGTATCTGTTAATATAACTGAACTTGTTTGATTATATTTTGTAGTTGTCCAATCAATTTCTTTCCAGTTATCTTTATAATCATATTTTTGATGTAAATATTGTGTTGTATCAACATAATATCTTCTTTGACCTGTATATAATGTTCTTTCTGCATATAATTTAAGGTTATCAGTGATTGTTTTTACCTCATCTGTCCAGTCTGTATCATATGTCCATTTATCTTTATATCCATATTTTACATGTTTATATTTTTCAGTGTCAACTGTATATTTTCTTTGACCTGTATATAATGTTCTTTCTGCATATAATTTAAGGTTATCAGTTAATGTTTTTACTTCATCTGTCCAGTCTGTATCATATGTCCATTTATCTTTATATCCATATTTTACATGTTTATATGTAGTTGTACCTGAACTAACTTGTTTTTTACCAGTATACTCAGTTTTAGTATCAACTAATTTAACTGTATCAGATTCTTTTTCGGTATTAGTTTGATAATTTCCTGTTACCCAATTAGTATCAGTTAATGTTCTTGTATATAAATATTGTAATTTATATTTACCATCATCTGTAGTTGGTTTATTTATTGTTACTTTTCCATTATCATCTGTACTTACTTGTTGATCACACACGCAAACACAATTAGTTGTATCTTCACAGAAATCATAACAACCTATAGGTTCTATAATATAATTTTCTTCATTTCCACATGATAAACGTACTTCTAGTTCATACTCTGTTTTCTTTTTAGTTACTTCAACATATGATTTTTGCGCATCACACTCATTACCATCTTTATCTAAAAATGGTAATATTAATTTTTTATCAAGCATCTCTTGAAGTGTTAATCTTATCTTATCGCCCTCATTTTCAGGCATTCTTTCTTTTGTGAAATAATTTTCAGCAGCATCTTTCATTGATTGTACATTATTATTAAATATAGAATCATAAAAAGGTGTTAAATTTGGCATTGGAAATAATAATACAATTAAAAGTACAAATAATAATATTAAAAATACTTTTATAACTATATCCCTAATAAAACTAGATTTTATTCTTTCTTCCATCCGAAATCCCCCTCTTTCAAATTAGACGAGCACTATATTAACACAAGTAGGTATTTTTGTCAAATTATTTTAAACCTAAAACTTAAGTATTTTACTTCGTTAATTTTTTATAATAATTAAACCTTTCAATTGCTTCCTTTTTTTGATCTTCAAGTAATTCTTTTGCAAGTTTTTCATTAACTGTTTTTATCATAGTATATCTATTTTCTCCATTTAAAAAATCGTCATATAAATCAAAGTTTGGATCCTTAAAATCTAAAATAAATTCTTTAGTTTCCCCATTATACCTAAATATTGGAAAATATCCACATTGTACTGCAAGCCTTTCTTCTTCAATGGATTTACTCATACCTTTTTTTATACCATGATTAATACATGGAGAATATGCAATTATAAGTGATGGTCCATTATGTTTTGCGGCTTCTTTAAATGCTTTTATTGTTTGATTCATATTTGCACCTAAACTTATTTGTGCAACATATACATTAGGATAATTCATCATCATTTTAGCTAAATCTTTTTTATATGTTTTTTTACCATTACTTGCGAATTTACAAGATGCACCTTTTTTAGTTGCTTTACTTGCTTGTCCTCCGGTATTTGAATATACTTCGGTATCAAGTACTAGTATATTAACATTTTCACCCGATGCCATCACATGATCTATACCACTAAATCCTATGTCGTAACTCCATCCATCGCCACCGACTATCCATACATCTTTAGTATGAATATATCCTTTAAGTGCAACTAAATCTTTTACTTCATCATAATTTATATTTTCCATTACTTGTTTTGTTATATTTGGATTATCTTTATTATGAATCCATTTATTGAACATTTCTATATTTTTAAGTCCAAGAGTCCCTTTTAATTTTTCTTTCATTATATTTTTTATTTTTTGTTTCATAATATCAATAGTCATTTTCATTCCAAGACCATATTCTGCATTATCTTCAAATAACGAATTAGACCAAGATACATTATATGGACTAGATGGCATACTTCCACCATAAATAGATGAGCATCCTGTAGCATTTGCAATTATTATTCCATCTCCAAATATTTGAGTAAGGATTTTTAAATAAGGAGTTTCTCCGCATCCTGCGCATGCTCCTGAATATCTAAATAATGGGCTATTAAATGCAAGTCCTTTTACAGTACTATCTAAATATAATTTTTTATTTGTAACATTTTTTATAGAATTATTTATTCTTTCTACTTCATTTTCTTTTCCCATTATTAAAGCTTTTGCACCAAGTTTACCCGGGCAAGTATTTGCGCATACCCCGCATCCAGTACAATTTTCATATTTTATTTCAAGTGCATATTTATATTCATCATTACCTAAACAAGGTATTACAACTACATTTTTATTTTTCTTTATTTCATCTTCTGTCATTAACTTAGGAGTAATTACACCATGAGGACAAACAATTGAACATTGATTACACTCTATACAATTTTCTTTTATCCATCTAGGAAGATTTTCTGCAATATTTCTTTTTTCAAATTTTGTAGTATCACAAAGAAAAGTACCATCTTTGTGATTTTCAAAATCTTTAACAGTAAGTTCATTGCCTTTTAATCGATTCATATATTCAAAAGTACAATTTAATTTTTCATTTTCTTCTGTTAAATCTTTCCATGAATTATCTACTTTAATTAAATTTATGTTATCCACTACTTTATCTACTGCATTTATATTATTATTAACTACTTCTTCTCCCTTTTTAGAAAAATGTAATTTTATTGTTTCTTTTACTTTTTTATTATATTCTATAAATGATAATATTTTAGTTATATATACAATTGCTGTTTCCATAATTGTACTTGTTTTATTAGGTATATTATTTTCTTCTGCAATTTTGTATGCATCAATTGTATAAAATTTTATATTTTTTTCAGCCATTAATTTTTTTACTTTATTAGGTAAATATTTAATTAATTTATTATCTTTTTTATCTGTGACTAATATAAATATTCCATTTTTTCTTATACCTTTTAACACATCATATTTTTTTAAATAAATATCTTTTGTACAAACTACAATATGAGGTTCCTCAATATAGTAAGAAAGTCTAATTCTTTCTTTACCTATTCTCAAATGACTTTTAGTTACACCACCACTTTTTTTTGAATCATATTCAAAATATCCTTGTACAAAACCTTCTGTATCATTCCCAACCATTTTTATTAAATCTTTAGATGCAGAAATCATACCATCTGATCCATATCCATAAATAAGCATTTCTATATTCTTTTTATTATTTTTTATCTTTACAGGTTTTAAACTTTTAAAAGTTACATCATCTGTTATTCCAATAGTAAATGAATTAATTATATTTTTACTATCTAAGTTTTTATATACTGCGTATAAATCTTGTAAATTAGTATTCTTACTAGATAAACCATATCTCCCTCCAACTATATATGGTTTATTTTTTATATCATTTAAAGCATTTACTACATCCTGATATAATGGTTCACCTAATGCACCTGATTCTTTTGCTCTATCTAATACTGCAATTTTTCTAACTGATTTAGGAAGTGCATCAATAAAATACTTTTTAGAGAATGGTCTAAATAAATGTACTTCAATAAGCCCTACTTCTTCACCCTTACTATTTAATATATCAACAAGTTCTTTTATTGAATCACATACTGAACCCATTGCTACTATTACTTTTTCTGCTTTTTCACTTCCATAATAATTAAATGGTTTATAATTACATCCAAATTTTTTATTTATTTTTTCCATATAACTATTAACTACATCAGGCATTTGATCATAATATTTATTTCTTATTTCTACATTTTGAAAATAAACATCATCATTTTGTGCAGTACCTTTTATTTTCTTTTCATAAAGCATACTATTTTTTCTAAATTCTTCTATTTCTTTTTTTGGAATTAAATCTTTAATATCTTTTTCATCAATTATCTCAATTTTATTTAATTCATGACTTGTTCTAAAGCCATCAAAGAAGTTAACAAAAGGAATTTTTCCTTTTATGCTAGACAAATAAGATATTAAAGTCATATACATAACATCTTGTACTGATGAAGATGCTAAAAAAGAAAATCCTGTGCTTCTTGCTGCATATATATCTGAATGATCTCCAAATATACTAAGAGCATGTGTTGCGACTGTTCTTGATGCAACATTTATTACACAAGGAAGCATTTCTCCTGCAATTTTATACATCGATGGAATCATTAAAAGAAGTCCTTGACTTGCAGTATATGTACTTGCAAGTGTTCCAGTTTGTAATGCACCATGAACAAGTGCAATCGCACCAGCTTCACTTTGCATTTCAACTAACTTTACTTTTGATCCAAATATATTCTTTTTATTATTTGTACTCCATTCATCTATATATTCACTCATTGGAGATGCAGGTGTTATTGGATATATTCCTGCAAGCTCTGTAAACATATAAGATATATGCGCACATGCTTCATTTCCATCTATTACTTTATATTTTTTCATTTTACCACACTCTTTCAATACAATTATACCATTAAAAAATAAGATTTTGTAGTAAAATCTTATTTAAACTCTCTTTTTTGTTCTTCTTTTGTTAAAGTAAATATTTTTGAAGAAAAATCCTCATATGCAACTTTATAAGTTTCAAGCATTTTTTTCTCTTCTCTTAATTTTTTATTTTCTTCTTCTATTTCTTTTATTCTTTCTTCATAAGTTTTATTTTGTTTTTCTAATTCATCTTTTTCATCTTGTAACTCTGTATATGAATGTTTAACTTCATAATTTGTAAAATTAGAGTTACAAACCAAATCATTCCATTTTTTTATTAATGTTTTTATCTCACTATCAATAGATTCTAATATTTCACTATCAATATTTGACTCTGACAAATCATATATATTTTTTTTATCAATTGAATCTATTAATTGTGATAAAATAAGTTTTTGATTAAATAATTTTGATTTAGAATTAGAAACACAAATTATATCAAACAAATGATTTTTAATTGTATTTGGTTTTGAATTTGTACAATTACTGATATCAATCATATTTTTAATAACTTCTTTTTTTTCTTCTATAGATAAATGATAATCTTTTTTATACATCGTTTGATAATTTTCAATTTCTAATGAATTTACATAGGTAATTTCTTGCCCTTGTAAAAATTTAGTTAATTCTTCCATTTGATTACTATCTTTTTTTATTACTCTACTTGTTTGAACTGAATATATATTATTATTTTTATTTTTTACAAGACCTAACAAAATTATATCATCATTTTCAAGTTTTCTTGCAATATAATAATCAGCAGTATATACATCTATTTCACTTGATGTATAAGTTATAGTTCTGTCATATTTACAGACGAAATAAATATTATCAGGATATGGATTTTTTAATTGCTCCCTAAATACAACAATTTTATCTTCTACATAGTTTGATAATAATGTATTAATAGAACCATAAGTATTTAACTTATTATATATACTATAGCTATTTTCTAAAAATTTATCTAATAAATCTTTTGTTGTAGTCCTTCTATAAATTGAAGATTCTACTAAATAATCTAAATTTAAGCCAAGTAAATGCGCTATCTTATTTTCGTCAAATGTATAACATATTCTATCACCATTAGCCAAATAAAGAATATATCTATTATCTTTTGGAAATACCTTATCATAATAATTAACTCCTTCAGATATTCTATTTACAATTTCTTCGAATTCACATCTTTTATAAACTTTTGACACTATTATTTTCCTCCCTTTTTTTGTGATTGTTAGTATATTATATTCATGATATATTATCAAATTTTGCGAATTTTTATTACTTAAAGAATAAAAAACAACTTTTCTAACTTTCTAATTTTTTAATTTAATTTTAAACTTTTTTGTGTTTCTAAATATTCAACTCTCTCATCTAAATATTCTTTTAAACCATCAAAATCATCTGTATTTAGTAATAGATATCTATCAGATTCTGCATAAATATTATCAGAATTATAGCGATAACAGCGTACATATACATTTTCTATTTTTTTATCAGAATTGATATCTTCTTTTATAATGGCTAGTGATGCGATTGCTGAATTTGTATTTTTATCTACTAAAACATACATTTTAGATATATTCTCTGGATCAATATATTCATAATTTTCTGGTACATTATATCCCAACGTATTGTCATAAACATACTTTGTTATGCTTTCGTTTGAAGTATTTTTATACAAATGCATACATTGTTTATAGTCATAATCAAATATTCCTAAATTTTCTCTAGTTAAATTTGATTTTGATAAATTATTATATTCATCTATTATTTGATCAATTCTATCTTCTAAAACAACATTTTCAGTAGTAATTTCTTCGGATTGTTCTATAGTATTTACTATTTCAGTAGAAACACTTATTTTATTATCTTTTTTTTCTTTTCCGCATCCTGTTAATGATGCAGTTCCTGATAAAGTTAACAAAAGTGTAAGAGTAGCTATTTTACCTCTTAATATTTTTAAAGATTTTTTTTCATTTTGTATATTTTTATTCACTTTAATTCCCCCCTTTTTTGACTGCTAGTATATTATATTTATGATATATTGTCAAATTTTACGTAAAAAAACACATATAAGTAATAAAAATATGTGTTTATTTATTTTTTCTAGCATCGAATTTTTTTCTCTCTTCTGTATTAAGTATTTTTTTTCTAATTCTAAAGTTAAGTGGAGTTACTTCAACAAGCTCATCGTTATTTATATATTCAAGTGCATATTCTAATGTTAAAACCCTTGGTTTTTTTAATACAACAGTATGATCTTTTCCTGCACTTCTTGTATTAGTTAAATTTTTACCTTTTACTACATTTACTGCAAGATCATTTTCTCTATTGTTTTCTCCTACAACCATACCTTCATATACATCTACACCTGGTTCAACAAACATTACTCCTCTATCTTCTAAAGCACCAAGTGCATAAGCTGTAGTTTTTCCATTTTCCATAGAAACAAGCACTCCAAGTGATCTTTCACCTACATCTGCATCTACTTTTGGTAAATATTCTCTAAATGTATGATTAAGTATTCCATAGCCTTTAGTCATTGCCATAAAATCAGTAGTAAATCCTATTAAACCTCTTGATGGAACAATGTAGTTAAGTCTTACTATACCAGGTAAATTATTCATTGTTTCCATTGTTCCGCCTCTTCTACCCAATGCTTCAATAACAGAACCAACATTTTCTTCAGGAACTTCTATTTGAACATCTTCATATGGTTCACATATTTTCCCATCAATTTCTTTTAATATTACTTCTGGCTTAGAAACTTGTAGTTCATAACCTTCTCTTCTCATATTCTCAATTAATATTGATAAATGAAGTTCTCCTCTACCAGAAACTATAAAGCTTTCTGCATCATTTTCTTTTATTTTAAGTGAAACATCGCTTTCAGCTTGTCTTCTTAATCTTTCTTCTATTTTACTTGCAGTTACAAATTTACCTTCTTTTCCTGCGAATGGTGATGTATTAACACCAAATGTCATTTGAAGTGTTGGTTCATCTATTCTAAGCGGTTCAAGTGCTTCTTCTTTTCCTTCTGTACATATTGTTTCTCCAACTTCTAAATCAGGAAGTCCAGATATTGCAACTATATCACCTGCATGTGCTTCAGTTACTTCAATTCTTTTTAATCCTAAATAACCATATATTTTTTGTATTCTAAATTTTTTAATACTTCCATCTAATCTTACACATGATACCATTTCATTTAGTTTCATAGTACCTCTTGCAACTCTACCAACACCAATTCTTCCTACATAATCGTTATAATCTAAAAGTGCAGGTTGAAATTGAAGTGGACTTTCACTATCTGTACATGGAGCAGGAATCTCATTTATTATTAAGTTAAATATATAATCCATTGTATGTTCTTGTGTACTTACATCTTCATTCATACTTGATGTTCCATTTAAAGCTGATGCATAAACTACTGGAAAATCTAATTGATCTTCACTAGCATCTAGTTCAATTAATAAGTCTAGTATTTCATCTATTACTTCTTTTGGCCTTGCAGATGGTTTATCTATTTTATTTATTACTACGATTGGTTTTTTACCCGCTTCCATTGCTTTTTTAAGTACAAACTTAGTTTGGGGCATTACTCCTTCATATGCATCAACTACAAGTAATACACCATCAACCATATGCATAATTCTTTCTACTTCTCCACCAAAATCAGCATGTCCTGGAGTATCTAAGATATTAATTCTATAATTTTTATAATTAATTGCAGTAGGTTTTGCAAGTATTGTAATACCTCTTTCTCTTTCTATATCATTTGAATCCATTACTCTTTCGTCAACTGATTCATTTTCTCTAAATGTTCCTGACTGTTTTAAAAGTTCATCCACTAATGTTGTTTTACCATGGTCTACGTGCGCAATTATTGCAATATTTCTTATTTCCATATTTACACTCCCTCGTTTTTTAACCTCTGATATTATAGCACATTTTTTTAAAATTACAAATAATTTATTTGACATATTTGTTAGATTAATTATAATATCTACACACAAGGAGATAACATTATGGATGTATATAATGATATAAAAAAATGTTTTATAGATAGAGAATTTATTTCTAGTAGAATATTACTTAAATTTATAAAACAAAAAATACATGAATATTCATTAGAAGATTATATTGATACTGTTAAAATTAGTAATAATTGTGAAAGTAGTTTTAATACGGAAAAAAATTACCTAAACTTAAATCCAAATGAAATATTATATGAATCTAAAAATAAAAAAATACCAAATATAATGGATATAATAAATAAAAAAGAAAAGAAAACGGGTATAATTAATAATCCAAATTGTGTAAACATTTATAATTTATATGCTTCTAGGCATGAATTAGAGCATGTGATTCAACAAAAAATAGCATATAATGTTTTTTTCAAAACTGATGAAAATAATCATTTTAATACTTGGAAATTACTTTTAATTATAAAAGATTTAATAACTAGTTATTATGATAATATATATTTTAAAGATTACTTTTATAATAAATATCATGATTACCTATTTCTAGAATATAGTTCTAATATAGAATCATATTTAGAAACAATTTATTTAGTAAATTCATTTAATATATCAGATGTAAAAGATATATTAGTACTATTTAATAATATAGTTGCAAAAAATCTAATTTATTTATATAGGGATATTGAAAATAATAAAAAATTATCAACACCTAGTAAAAATGCTCTTAAATTAAATAAACATTTATTAAAACTTTTAAAAGAAAGCAATATAAAAATTACTACAACAAACTTAAGTATTTATAAAGGTATAGATACTCCAAAATATCAATTAGATAGATTAAGACTTGGATTATCTATAAATAGTACTACATATAACTATATTAATAAAGTTGCAGCTAGCAAAACTAAGACATTAAATTTATTTGATGATATAAGAAGTTTTTAATTGTTTATTCTATGATGTACTAAAGGAGTATAATCGTTTATATTTGAAAATGTATAACCTAATTCAATTGCTTTCTTTATTATATTTTCAAGTGAATCTTTTGTATAAACTTTAGTGTCATGCATAAGAACCATAGATACATTTCTATTGTTATTTTCAAGCGCACCAATTACATTAGAATATATTTGCTCACTGTTAGATCCTCCAGCATCATTTGAATCTATATTCCAGTCAAAATATTTATATCCGTTTTTAGTTAATTCATTTGAAAGTCTAGTCATTATTCCTTTATTGAATTTACTTACAGTATTAGAAGATCCTCCTGGGAATCTAACATATTTACTTTTAAAGCCAGTACTATCTTCTATTATCTTACTAACAGAATTTAAATCGTTAAAATATGCTTCTTCTGATGAATAGATTTCTTTATATTTATGAGAACATGTATGAAGTGCGATTGTATGCCCTTTTTCTATATATTTTTTTGCATAGTCACCTAAATTTTTTGAACATACTACAAAAAAGGTTGCTTTTACATTATACTTGTCCAATATATTTAATATTTCATCTGTATATATAGATGGTCCATCATCAAAAGTTAAATATATCACTTTACCATTTATTTTACTTTCATGTTCATATATTACTTTTTCTAATTCTTCTTTTTTTAATTCATTTTCATCATATATTTTATCAATATTTTTTGATCTTTCTTTTTCTTCTTTTATGGATTTTTCTAATATTTTATTTTTTATTTGTAATTTTTCATAATAAGATATTTTTTCTTTTATAGGAATTATTTTATTTAAATATATTCCTCTTATAGTTACTATCATATAAACTAATACTATTAAAGATAAAACTGATATTATTATTTTTACTATTTTTTGATTATTCATATTGTTTTACTCTTTCTTCTAATAAATTAATATAGTTATCCATATTTTTTACATTTTTATATTTTAAATCATTTTCTTTTTTTATTTTATCTAATTTTTCATTATTTAGTTTTATCTTTTCTTCTTTTAATTTTATATCTTTATTAATTGTTTTTGATATATTATCATATTTTATTAAATAATTATTAAATAACATTACAAATACTATTATTAATATTATTAAAAATGTTAAAATACCTACTGTAATCTTTTCTTTCATACTTACACTTCCTAATTATATGATATCATAAAATAACAAAAGGGCCTATAAATTTATAGGTCCCTTTCAAATTATCGTCATATTTTTCATATGACATTTATATTTTTATCTATTTTTAAAAATTTATACTTATTTTTTTAATTTTTTTAATATTTAATATATGAAATTAATATGATATAATCAATATTATAAAGGAGACGTAAATTATGGAAAATAAAAAAATTAAAATAAATATGCTTTCTATGGCAGATTCAGTAGATGGTCAAGGAGTTGGCTCTGCTTATCTTGAACTTATGAAATTATTAAAAGAAGATGGCAAAAATGATTTTGAAATTTTTTTAAATAAAGGAACTAATTTTGATATAATTCATGCACATACTATAGAACCTAGAAATTATCTAAAATTAAAATTTAGTAAAAATCCCACAGTCGCATATGTTCATTTTTTACCTGATACATTAGATGGTTCAATAAAATTACCTAAAATTATTTTTAAAATATTTAAAAAATATGTAATTAGTTTTTATAAAAGCGCAGATCATTTAGTTGTAGTTAATCATATATTTAAAAAAGATTTAATAAAGGCAGGACTTGATGAAAATAAAATAACTTATATTCCTAATTTTGTATCTAAAGAAATGTTTTTTAAAAAAACAAAAAAAGAAATAAAAGATATTAGAAAAAAATATGGTATTAAAGAAAATGAATTTGTAGTGCTTGGCGCAGGACAAGTTCAAAATAGAAAGGGTGTTTTAGATTTTTCTAAAGTTGCGGAAAAATTACCTGATATTACTTTTATTTGGGCTGGTGGATTTTCATTTGGTGCGATTACTGATGGACATAATGAATTAAAAAAACTAATGGATAATCCTCCTAAAAATGTTAAATTTTTAGGAATAATCCCAAGAAATGAAATGAATGATTTATTTAATATTTCAGATCTTTTATTTGTTCCATCTTATAATGAATTATTTCCTATGACTATATTAGAAGCAGTTAGTACTGATACTCCAATACTACTTAGAAATTTAGAACTTTATGAAGATATATTATTTAAAAAATATTTAAGTGCGAATAATAATGATGAATTCGCTAAATTAATAATTAAGTTAAAGGATGATAAAAATTTATATAAAAAACAAGTGGAAAATGCTAAATATATATCTAATTTTTATAGTAAAGATAATGTTTATAGAATGTGGAAAAAATTTTATACTAAAATAATAATAGAAATTAAGGAGAAATGATAGTAATGAAGATATGGAGTTTTAGTACAGTAAAAAACGAAGAAGATATCATTGAAAGTTTTGTGAGATATACTATGAATATTGTTGATGGAATGGTTATTTCCGATAATTCTAGTAATGACAATACACTTGATATCTT